>RFHK01000036.1 GCA_003695825.1 Gammaproteobacteria bacterium
CCCGCCTGCACCGCATGGCCACGCGCGATCCCCTCACGGGCCTGCCCAACCGGACCCAGTTGCACGAACGGTTGCGCGCAAGCCTCCAGGAGGCGGCCGTCCACGGGCAGGCCGTGGGTGTGCTCTACCTGGACCTGGACCGCTTCAAGCTGGCCAACGACTCGCTCGGCCACCGGGTGGGCGACCGCCTGCTGCAGATGGCCGCCGATCGTATCCGCGCCTGCCTGCGCGCCAGCGACCTGGCCGCCCGCATCGGCGGCGACGAGTTCGTCATCCTGCTGCCCGGGATCGAAAGCCGCGAGAGCACGGAGAAGGTCGCCTGCAAACTCATGCAGCAGTTCCGCGAACCCTTCGTGTTGCACGAACAGGACGGTATTGCGGGCGAGTTCTTCTTCACCGTCTCCATCGGCATCTGCCTGGCGCCGCAGGACGGGCTCGATGCCGGCCAGCTGCTCAGCCAGGCCGACGCGGCCATGTATCAGGTCAAGGAGAAGGGGGGCAACGGGTACAACTTCTACACCCCCAACCTGATCCGCCGCTACGAGCGCCGGCTCTCGCTGCGCAACGCCCTGCACCGCGCCCTCGAGGAACGACAGTTCGTACTGCACTACCAGCCCCAGGTGGACCTGCACTCCGGCCGGATTCTCGGCGTGGAGGCCCTGCTGCGCTGGAAGCACCCCGACCAGGGCCTGGTCCCGCCCATGGAGTTCATCCCGGCCCTGGAAGAGTCGGGGCTCATCCTCGAGGTCGGCAAGTGGGTGCTCGAGACCGCCTGCCGGACCCTGCGGGACTGGGAGGACGCCCACCTGCCGCCGACGCTGCACGTGGCGATCAACCTCTCCGGCCGCCAGATGCAGCACCCCGGCCTGGCCCAGGAGATCTTGGACGCCCTCCACCGCCACCGGGTGCCGCCCCGGCGGCTGCACGTGGAACTCACCGAGACCCTGCTCATGGAACACGTCGAGGCCGGCCGCAATATCCTGCATAGCCTCTCGGAGGCCGGGATCACCATCGAACTCGACGACTTCGGCACCGGGTACTCCTCGCTGGCCCTGTTGCGCCGCCTGCCCGTGGACGTGCTCAAGATCGACCGCTCCTTCCTGGAAGGTGTCCCGGGCGACGGTGGCAACGAGACCATCGTGCGCACCATCGTCGAGATGGCCCACACCCTGCGGATGCGGGCGTTGGCCGAAGGGGTCGAGACCCTCGAGCAATGCCGCTACCTCGCCGGCCTGGGATGCGATGCCGTGCAGGGCTATCTCATCAGCCCGCCCCGCCCGGCCGGGGAACTCCTGCCCCTGTTGCGCGAGGAATACCCCCTCCCCGAGTGCCGGATCACTGCGCAGGGCGGCCACCGGGCGCGCGAAGGATGAGATGCCAGAGGTGTGGGGTGCGGGGCGCCGGGGGTACCGGGCCGGAATCGCACCGCGTCGCTGCCAGGTGACCTGGACCGCTATCAGGCCTCGTGCTGCATGGCCTGCGCGCGGCCCAGCCAGGCGGCCCCGCGCACCCCGCTGGAATCGCCGTACCGCGGGCGCAGCAGGCGGGTGTCGACCCGGTCGCTGAAGACCCACTGCCGCCAGAGGTCGGGGACGCGCCGGTAGAGCCGCTCGATGTTGCCCAGCCCGCCGCCCAGCACGATGGCATCGGGGTCGAGCACGTTGATCACGTGTGCCAGGCCCCGGGCGAGCCGCTCACAGTAACGCTCCAGCGTGTCCCGGGCCCGGGGGTCGCCCCGTTCCGCGGCCTGGACGATTTCCGGGGCCGGGCGTCTCTGCCCGGTGCGCCGGGCATGGTCACGGGACAGGCCGGGCCCCGAGAGCAGGGTCTCGATGCACCCGGTCCGCCCGCAGTAGCAGTCCGGTCCCGGCCACTCTTCCGCCCCCCGCGGCCAGGGCAGGGGATTGTGTCCCCACTCGCCCGCAATGCCGTTGGGTCCGTCGAGCACGCGGCCCTGCACCACGATGCCGGCCCCCACCCCCGTGCCCAGGATCACGCCGAACACCACCTCTGCTCCGGCCGCGGCACCGTCGGTGGCCTCCGAGAGCGCGAAGCAGTTGGCGTCGTTGGCCAGCGCGATCGGGCGCCCGAGGCGGGCCTCCAGGTCTTCCTGCAGCGGCCGGTCGTTGAGCCAGGTGGAGTTGCAGTTCTTCATGCGCCCCGTGCGGCGGGACCGGGTGCCCGGCGTGCCGATCCCCACCGTGCAGGGGCGACCCAGTTCCCGTTCCGCCGCCTCCACCAGCCCCGCGATGGCCTCCAGGGTACCCGCGTAGTCGTGACGGGGCGTGGGAATGCGCCTGCGCAGTCGGGTACGCCCCTCCCGGTCGAGTGCGAGGATCTCGATCTTGGTCCCGCCGAGGTCGATGCCGAGGTGCATGCGCGCAAGCTTACCCCGGGCCGGCGCCCCGGCGCATCCTGGAGAGATGCCCGGCTTTCGCCGGCCGGCCGGGGAAGCGATAATGGCCTTTTCCGAACCGTGCGAAGCCACCGATGATCGAGCGACATCCCACCGTACCCGTCCGCATCGGGAAGGTGACGATCGGGGGCGGCGCCCCCATCGCGGTGCAGTCCATGACCAACACGGACACCGCCGATGCCGAGGCCACCGCCCGCCAGGTCGAGGCCCTGGCGCGGGCCGGATCCGAGCTGGTCCGCATCACCGTCAACAGCGAAGCGGCGGCCGCGGCCGTGCCCCGCATCCGGGAGCACCTGGACGCCCGCGGCGTCGACGTCCCGCTGATCGGCGACTTCCACTTCAACGGCCACAAGCTGCTGGAGCGGCACCCGGCCTGCGCCGAGGCGCTCGCCAAGTACCGCATCAATCCCGGCAACGTGGGCCGTGGCAGCCGCCGCGACGCCCAGTTCGCGGCCATCGTGGAACAGGCGCTGCGCCACGACAAGCCGGTGCGCATCGGCGTCAACTGGGGCAGCCTCGACCAGGCCGTGCTCGCCCGCCTGATGGACGAGAACGCGCGCGCCCCCGAACCGCTGGCGCCCCAGGCCCTGATGCACGAGGCCCTGATCACCTCGGCCCTGGAGAGCGCCGCCCAGGCCGAAGCCCTCGGGTTGCCCCACGACCGCATCGTGCTCTCGGTGAAGACCAGCGGCGTGCAGGATCTCATCGCCGTCTACCGCGAGCTCGCCGGGCGCTGCGACTATCCCCTGCACCTGGGGCTCACCGAGGCCGGCATGGGCGTGCGCGGCATCGTGGCCTCGACCGCCGCGCTGGCGGTGCTCCTGCAGGAAGGCATCGGTGATACCCTGCGGGTCTCGCTCACCCCCGAACCCGGTGCCGACCGCACCCTCGAGGTCCGGGTCGCGCGCGAGATCCTGCAGTCGATGGGGCTGCGCGCCTTCGTGCCGCGCGTGACCGCCTGCCCCGGGTGCGGCAGGACATCGAGCACTTTCTTCCAGGAACTGGCCCGCGACGTCCAGCGCTACCTGGAGGAACGCATGCCGGAATGGCGCACCCGCTATCCCGGCGTGGAGTCGATGAAGGTGGCGGTGATGGGCTGCGTGGTCAACGGCCCGGGCGAGTCGCGCCATGCCGACATCGGCATCAGCCTGCCGGGCACGGGCGAACGACCCGTGGCCCCGGTCTACGAGGACGGGGAGAAGACGGTCACGCTGAAGGGGCCCCACATCGCCCGGGACTTCCAGCAGCGGCTCGAGGCCTACGTGGCCCGCCGCTACGGGTCATCTTCCTAGCAACCGCAGCACGGCGCGCACGCGTGCCACCGTGCGCGGCCCCACGCCGGGGATCGCCAGCAGTTCGTCGTCGGTCCGTGCCAGGGCCGCTTCCCGGTCCCGGACCCCGCCGGCCTGGAGGGCACGGGCGATGCGCACGTTCACCCCGGCACGGCGCAGGGCGCGCCAGAACGCCACGTCGGCCCCGCCCTGTCGGGGGTCCCCCTCGCGGGGCAGGATCCGTGGCAGCGGCGCCGGGCGCAGCCGGGCCTCGAGCGTCTTCAGGAAACGCACGGCCAACGCCACCAGGGCCAGGGCGGCGGCGAGGTGAGGGAGGCGCGGCGGCCCTTGCCACCAGGCCAGGCACCAGCCGGCGAGGCCGGCCCCCAGGTAGAGCCCGGCGAAACCGGCCAGCCCCCGGCTCCAGGGGTCGCCACCCAGGCAAAGGGCGAGCCCCCGGCGCACGGCTGCCAGCAGGCGGTCGAACCAGGTCGCCTCCTTCCAGGGCGAGCCGGCGAGGCCCTCGGCCTCCAGCGACAGGCGGTCTTCCATGCCGGGGCCATCGGCCCGTCGGGGGCGTGGCTTTGCGACCCGCGTCACACTTCCCCGCCGCGGGTCGCTGCAGACCCGGGCGGCCGGGCTTGACATGGCGCCGCAATCTGCAAGCATGCCCGGGTCGGGTGTGTCACACGGCGTCGCACCCGGTGGAACCCCGTGGGATCCCGGTGCTGCGTGCCGGACCCCAACCCGATCACCGAGGCCCATGCTCGAGACCCCGTCGGCGCTGGAGACGCTCATCGAGACGCTCACCGTGCAGGTGCACGGCGTCCTGGCGGCGCACCCTGAAGGGCTGAGCGAACACGCGCTCATCCAGCGCCTCGCCGCCACCGACGGCCCCCTGGCCGGCGCCGACCTCAAGGACCCCCTCGCGCTCTTCCGCACCCATTTCCTCCTCTTTCACGTACTCTACCGGCTGCGCGACCGGCTGGTGGCGGAAGAGGCGCTCGATCTCGAGATCGGGCCGCTCTGCATCCGCTGCCGCCCGCTGGACACGATCGGCCGGCAGGCACTCGACCGGGCGGATCCCCTGCGCGCGTACTACCTCGACCTGACGCACCTGCAGGAGACCGACCGCGCGGCCGTCGAGGCCCTCCTCGACGATTTCTGGCAGCGCCTGGCCGCGGGGGAATCCCGCCAGGAGGATCTCGCCACGCTGGGCTTCGAAAGCCTGCCCGACCGCGGCACCCTGCGCCGTCGCTTCCGGCGCCTGGCGATGGCGCATCACCCGGACCGCGGCGGCGACGCCGAGACCTTCCAGCGCATCCAGGCCGCCTACGCCCGGCTGGCGCGGAGCCTGCCATGACCCCCCGGCTGCTCTGCCACCCCCAGGGATTCGACCTGCCCGCCGACCTGCCCACCCGGGTGCTCGGGCTGCTCGAGGAGATGGACCTGCTCGGTACCGCCTTCCCGGTCGACGGGGAGGTGCGCTATCTCACCGGGCCGGGCTTTCTCGACCACGTCGGCTTTCTCGGCTGTGCGCCCGACATCCCGCTCGAGGCCCCGTCCCGGCCCGAGGCCCGGGCACGGGACGCCCGCCTGGGCCGGTTCTGCCACTGGCGGCTCACCCCCCTCTACCCCGCGCCGCGCCTGCGGATGGATCCCCTGGCGGCCCCGCGCTGCCCGGCCTGTACCCGCGCCGTCGCCCGGCCCCGGCTCCGACCGGACGGGCAGGTGCACTGCCCGGCCTGCGGCATGGTCTCTCCTGCGCCGGACTGGCGCTGGAAACAGCTCGGTGCCTGCGCGCGCTTCTTCCTCGAGCTCCTCGGCATCCATACCGGCGAGGCCGTCCCGGGAGAGGCCCTGCTCGCCGGCCTGGAAGGGATCACGGGCTGCCGCTGGGGATTCGCCTACGTCCGGGAGGCCGAACCACTCCCCTGCGATCCCTGCGGATGAAACGCCCGGCGGTCTGTGGCATAATTCCTTACCAAGTTGATCAGGTACAGCGTCCTGCGCCCGTGAGCGGGCGAACGAACGCCAGAGGAGTCGCGATGTCCGCACCCCATGAAGACGAACTCCTGACGGAGGAAGAGCGCATCCTGCGCGCGATGAAGAAGGTCCTGACCGACGTGGCCAAGGACACCTACGCCAAGCCCGGCCACCGGCACCCGCTCTCGCAGGAGACCATCGAGGGCATCCGCCGGTGCCTGAAGATGATCGCGCAGCGCGAGCACGCCATCGCCAAGGCGCACGGGCGCGAATCGAAGGCGCGCCCCCGCTTCGTCGACGAGCGGCCGCAGGAAGTCGTCATCCCCATCGACCCGGCGGCCTTCGGACGCAAGAACACCTGATTACGACGAATTCAACAGGAGAGAGGCATGCAACTGGACAATCTCACCCGCGAGGAACAGGTCTACCTGACCAAGGCCGTCATCTCCCTGCTCGATGCCTGGGGGCTCGAGAACGAGCACATCCTGGAGATGCTGGCCCTGCCGGAGGACATGCCGCCCCGCCAGGTGAACCGTTTCCGCTCCATGGGCGAACCCCTGCCCATGGACAACGAAGAGACGCTCAAGCGCATCGAGCACATCCTGGCGATCGCCGAGGCCCTGCGCACCACCTTCCCGCGCAACCCGCAGATGGCCGCGCTGTGGATGCAACAGCCCTGCAGGAAACTGCGGGGGCGGATTCCCATCGCCATGATGCTCTTCGATGGCATCGAGGGCATGGTGAAGGTACGCAGCCACCTCGACTGCACCTACGCCTGGGACCTGACCGGGTCCCATTGCTGAACCGCAGCACGCCGCTCCCTGCTGCTTCCCGCCGGAGTTCCGCGATCAAGGCGGAGGCCGGAGCTCAACCGAAGATCCTCTGCCACCAGCGCTTGCGGTTGCCGGGCACGATCGGCGAGTTGGGCAGGTCCACGGGCGGGATGCGCGACAGGATCCAGCCCGGCAGGGGCGGATTGTCGGAGAAGCCGCAGGACACCCCGAGGTTGTTGGGATCGAAGATCTTCACGAAGGCGGGCGTCTCGAAGGAGTCGGTATAGACGATCCCGCAGTAGTCCTCTTCGTGCTCGCGGCGCAGCAGTGCATCCACCTCGCGGATGAACGCCTCCAGCTTGTCGGGGTCGGCCGGTGCCGTCGGCGGGGCCTCACCCACGGCATAGATGTACCAGCCTTCGGGACGTGCACGGATCCGGTCCCAGAGCGCGTCGAGCTGCGGCCAGCGCAGCACGCCGCTGAAACTGCCGCGGAAGGCCTCCAGGAAGGGATCGAGGGGGGTTTCCCGGGGTTTCGTCCTGGCCATCGCATCGCCTCCTGATCATACCAACTGGTAGGACCGGCCGCCCCGGCCGGGGTTCCCCTTGTACCACAGCCGTCCGCCGGCTGCATCGCACCCGCCTTGACAGCGCGCAGCATCCCCGCGTAGAGTCGCGGCCCCAGCCTTCCAGGTGCCCCGGGTGCAATCGCGGCCCGGGGTGAAACGGGAAGCCGGTGCGGACCGGGAGGAATGCCCTCCCGTCCAAGTCCGGCGCTGCCCCCGCAACGGTAGGCGAGTCGCAGGCGGCACGTCCGCCTGCAGGATCCGGCCAGGTGCCACTGTGTCCCCCTGGACATGGGAAGGCGGCCGGGTCCGGGCCTGGCCCGCTCGCGAGCCCGGAGACCGGCCTGGAAGGGAAGGCCCGGCTGCGGAGGGCGGCCCGGGCGTGCGCGTCCCTTCCGTGCCGCTGCACGCTGCCTCCTTCCGCCGCCGGATCGTCCACGAGCCGTGCGGGCGTGCACGGCCAACGGAAGGAGTCGAAACCATGCGAGCCACCCCCACGCTTGCCGCCGCGGTTGCGGCGCTCTGCGCCACTTCCCTTTCCTCTCCGATCGTCGCGGAAACCGTCGAGACCGCCCCGGTCGTGGTCACGGCCACGCGCACCGCGCGCACCGCGGACGAGACCCTGGCCTCGGTGACGGTGATCACGCG
>RFHK01000037.1 GCA_003695825.1 Gammaproteobacteria bacterium
GTCAGATCTTCAGCCCTCACCCCCAGCCCGTGCGGAAACCGGACACCCCCGGCGGCACCGGCACCGCCTCGCAGGTGACGTCCGTCACCCGGGCCATGGGTGGCCCTTCCCACAGCCAGGCCGCGAGGGCCTCCACGGCCTCGGGAGCCCCGACCATCAGCACCTCGACCCGTCCGTCGGGGAGGTTGATCGCATGCCCCTCCACTCCCAGCTCGCGGGCGCGCTCCTGCGTGCTGGCCCGGTAGAACACGCCTTGCACCCTACCCGAGACGAGGCAACGTCGTGCCACCCGGGTCATGGCAGGACCACCTCCGCGGGCATGCCGGCCCAGAGGCGATCGGCCGCCTCGGGGGTCAGGTGCATGCGGCAACGCACCCGGACCCCGCGCCGGCCGGCACCGGCCGGACGGCACACCGCGGGCCAGGCGCGCTGGTGCACGCGGACCTGCACCCGCGCGGGCAGGGGGCCGTCGCCGTTCCACTCGAACACGGCGTCCATGGCATCGGCGGCGGCGAGCTCCAGGATCGGCCGGGCCCGGCAAGCCGATTGCACCACTTCCCCGGGCCGCACGTGCACCGCGACCACCCGGCCGTCCACCGGTGCCCGGAGCCGACTCCAGGCCAGCAGTTTCTCGCGCCGGCGGACCTCGGCCCGGGCCGCCGCCAGGCGCCGCTGGGCCGCCTTCCACGCGGCCTCGGAGACCTGCAGGGCATGCTGGGAGAGGACGGTGCGTGCATACAGTTCCCGGTTGCGCTCGTGCTCACGGCGCGCCTCGGCAAAGCGCACCTCTTCCTCGGCCAGGGCGGCCCGTGCGACGGCCAGGTCCGCCTCCAGCAGGCCGGGATCCGTCTCCACCAGCAAGGCCCCGGCCTTCACCCGCTGCCCCGGCCGCACGTCGACCCGCACCACGGGCGCGGCGGCGAGCAGCGAGAGGCTGCGCAACCCGGCCCAGTCGAGCCGGGCAGGCAACGTCTGCCCGGACCAGGCCGGCATACCCAACAGCAGGAGCGCGAGGGCACCCCAACCCGCCGCCCGCGGCCTCATTGGACCACCTCCGCGAGCGGTTCACGTCCACGCAGGGCATCGAGCCGGGCCAGGGCACGCAGGAGATCGTCGCGGACCCGGTCACGTTCCCGCTGAGCCTTCTCGAGTTCGACCATGGCATCCCCCAGGTCGGTCTGCAGTTCCAACTCGTAACGGGCGCGGCTACGCTCGAGATCGAGATCGCGGTACTCCAGGCCGGCCGCAGCCGCCTTCTCGCGGGCCTGCAGGATACCGATCTCTTCCACCAGCGTGCGCAGCTCCAGCCGCACGCGGCGGCGCAGGGCCTCGAGCGCTGCACGGGCGCGATCGCGCGCGGCACGGGCCCGGGCCAGGGCGGCATCGCGCACCCCACCCGTCTCCAGGGGCAACGACAGCACCACGCCGGCATGCCAGCGGTTGCGGCCGCCGAAATCGCGGGCATAGGCCCCGGCGCCGGCCTCGAGCGACAGTTCCGGGTGCGCCGTGGCGGCCGCTTGCGCCACGCGGGCCTCGGCCGCCCGCAGCCGCGCTTCCAGGGCCCGCAGGCGGGGGTGGTGCGTCATGACCTCGCGCTCGAGCGTCTCCAGGGGCGGGAGCGGGGACAGGGCGGCCTCGGGATCCGGGACCGGGGCGAGCTCGCCCGGCAGCACGCCCGGTGTACCCAGCGCCTCGGCCAGGCGCGCCCTTGCCAGTCGCCGCCGGGCATCGGCACGCCGATGCGCCACCCGGGCGTGCTGGTACCGGGACTCGAGTTCCAGCAGCGCGACATCGGAGACCTGGCCCAGGCGGTGCCGGTCCCGGAGAGCATCCAGGCGCACGAAGAGCACCGCCAGGTGCTCGTCCTCCACCTGGTAGTCCTGGTCGGCCTCGAGGACCTCCAGGTAGGCATCGAGAATGGCGAGGCGCCGTTGCCAGCGTGCCCAGCGGCGCTCGAGGCGGGCGGCTTCCAGGTCCGCGGCACCGGCCCGGCGGGCCGCCGGCGTGCGCCCGAAGTCGGTCAGGCGCCGCCGCAGCACCAGGGCGAGCGCGGAATCGTTGCGGGAAAAGGCGGGGTCGAGCGGCGCGCCGAGCCGCAGCCGGCCTTCCACGTCCACCCGCAGGCCCGTGCGGCTGTCCGCCGCCTGGACCTCGGCCCGGGCCGCGTTCACCTCGGCGTCGGCCGCCAGCATCTCCGGTACCGGGGCCTCCGCCCGCGCGAGGGCCTGGCCGAGCGTGAGCGGCTCCGTCCAGGGTGGCGGCGCGGCACGGGCAGGCGAGAGAGCGAGCGGCATCAGCAGCACCAACAGGTAGAAGGCGGCAGGCGGCATGCAGGGATTCTTGCCGCATCCCGTGCAGGAAGCAAGCCGGCGGACCGCCTGTGCCAGGCGGTCAGGAAGCCGCGGCAGGCACCGCCGGACGCGCGGCCGGCGCCGGGCGGCGCTGCATGAGGCGCTTGTAGCGGGCAAAGGGCATCTGCCGGTATTTCCCTTCCACCACGTAACGCCCGAGCAGCAGGAATTCCCGGGCATCGCGCGTGGGCCCGGTGTAGCGGGCCACCACCCGTCCTTGCCGGTCGATGAACACCATCACGGGCGTGGCGCGGACCCGGAAGCGGCGGAAGGCGAAGGCCTTCATGGTCGTCTCGTGCCCCTCGAGGTCGGTGATCGGCACGTCGCCCTCGATGTCGATGGGGATGACCAGGAAGTGCCGGTGGACCCAGGCCTGGACCTCGGGCCGGGAGAACACCGTCTCCTTCATGCGCCGGCAGAAGGGGCAGTCGGCCTGCTCGAAGAAGAGCAGGAGGCCGTCCTTGCCCTCCGCGCGGGCCTGGGCGAGATCGTCGCGCAGATCCCCCAGCGTCTCGGAGAAGAAGCCCTCGAGCGAGGCCGCGCACGCCAGGGCCGGGAAGACGATTGCCGCGATCAGCCAACGCCACCGGCGCATCCGGTCCGCCCTCACTTGCCGGCCCGCCGCGCCTTGCGGGCCAGGAAGTCCTCCAGGGCCTGGCGCGTCACCGGGCCCACCTGGCGCGCCACGATCTCGCCCCGGGGCGAAATGATGTAGGTGGTGGGCAGTCCGCTCACCGGCAGGCGCACCGAGGGCGGCTCGAGGTCCGGGGCGAGCAGGATGGGATAGCCGATCATGTTCTCTTCGACGAACTTGCGCACCGTCTCCGGCGTGGCGTCCTCGTAGTCGATGCCCACGACCACGGCGTCGCGGTCCTTGTGGTTGTCGTGGAACACCACCAGGTCCGGGATCTCCTCCCGGCAGGGCGGGCACCAGGTCGCCCAGAAGTTCAGTACCACCCACTTGCCGCGATAGTCGGAGAGCCGGTGCATCCGCCCGTCGAGCCCGGGCAGGCTGAAGTCCACCGGGCTGGCACAGGCCATCCCGACCCAGGCCAGCAGCAGCCATGCCGGCCAGGTGTGCATCGATCGTTTCCGCATCTGTCCTCCTTGCGTCTCGCACCCCGGGTGCCGCCGGGCCGGTCGTTTCCCACCGCAGGCAGGAAGTCTACAATCTGGGACATCCCTCTCCGGTAGACGGATCAGGGACGAGAAAGTTTCCATCGAAACCAGCGAGACCGCCCATGAGACGGATCAAGGGAGAGGACCTGCGCCGCAGCATCGAGGACGCCCTCCAGTACATCGCCTGCTTCCATCCCCCGGATTTCATCCGTGCCCTGGCCGCGGCCTGGGAGAAGGAGGCCGCGCCGGCGGCGAAGGACGCCATCGCCCAGATCCTGGTCAACTCGCGCATGGCGGCCGAGGGCCACCGCCCGATCTGCCAGGATACGGGCATCGTCAACGTCTTCATCGACGTCGGCAGCACCGTGTGCTGGGACAGCGACCGGCCGCTGGAGGACCTCGTCTGCCAGGCGGTACACGACGCCTACACCAATCCCGGCAACCCGCTGCGCGCCTCGGTGGTGGAGGATCCCGACGGCGCCCGGCGCAACACCGGCGACAACACCCCGCCCGTGATCCATTGGCGGCTCGTCCCCGGGGACCGGGTGGACGTGACCGTCGCGGCCAAGGGCGCCGGCTCGGAGAACAAGGCCCGGTTCGCGGTGCTCAACCCGGGGGACAGCGTGGTGGACTGGGTCCTCGAGACCGTGCCGAAGCTGGGGGCGGGCTGGTGTCCCCCGGGGATCCTCGGCATCGGGATCGGCGGCACCGCCGAATACGCCATGCTGCTGGCCAAGCGTGCCCTGCTCGCCCCGATCGACATCCAGGCCCTGCGGGAACGGGGCCCGGCCAACCGGGCCGAGGAACTGCGCCTGGCGCTCTACGAGCAGGTCAACCGGCTCGGCATCGGGGCCCAGGGTTTGGGCGGGTTGACCACGGTCCTGGACGTCAAGGTACTGGATGCCCCCACCCACGCCGCCTCCAAGCCGGTGGCGCTCATCCCCAACTGCGCCGCCACCCGCCACGTCCACTTCACCCTGGACGGCCGGGGTCCGGCCCGGTTCGAACCGCCTCCCGCCGATGTCTGGCCGGACATCGGCTGGCGTCCCGATCCGCACGCCCGCCGGGTGAATCTCGAGACCGTCACGCGCGAGGAGGTGCGGCAATGGCAGCCCGGCGAGCGGTTGCTGCTGACCGGCCGCCTGCTCACGGCCCGGGACGCCGCCCACAAGCGGCTGCTCGAGCGCCTCGAACGCGGCTTGCCCCTGCCGGAAGGACTGGACTTCACCAACCGGTTCCTCTACTACGTGGGACCGGTGGCCCCGGTGGAGGGCGAGGCCGTCGGCCCGGCCGGGCCCACCACCGCCACCCGCATGGACAAGTACACCGGCCCCCTGCTCGAGAAGACCGGCCTGCTCGGCACCATCGGCAAGGCGGAACGGGGCCCCGAGGCGATCGAAGCCATCCGGCGCCACCAGGCCGTGTATCTCATCGCCACCGGGGGGGCGGCCTACCTGATCTCGAAGGCGATCCGCAAGGCGCGGGTGGTGGCCTTTCCGGAGCTCGGCATGGAGGCGATCCACGAGTTCGAGGTCGAGAACATGCCCGTGACGGTTGCCGTGGACAGCCGGGGACGCTCCATCCACCAGCAGGGTCCGGCGGAATGGCGCCTGCGCATCGAAGACCTCCTGCACGCACGGTGAGGATGCTGCACCTCGATCTGCCGGCACAGTCCCAGCGCCCGGGCTACGACCCCCGCCCCGGGGCCTTGGCCGAGTGGGTCGCCGCCCTGCCCCTCGCCGATCCCCTACGCAGCGCCTCCCTGCTGCTCGAACGCCTGCGGGAGCTGAACGCCTACCAGCTCCCCGCCCGTCACCGCGCCGAACTGCTGCGCCAGTTGCAACCGGCCTACAACCGCCTGCACGCCCCCCTGCGCGCGGCCGCGGGCGATGGGGGAAGGTCCCGCCCGCGCGAAGGGGCGGGGCTGCTCGCGTTGTTGACCGAGCAGATGCTCATGGGCTACCAGTACGTGCTCCAGGCGGCGCAGGCAGAACGGGGCTGGCGCCGCCCGCGGCACCTGCAGGCCGCCGCCCACCACGCGGCCCACCTCCTGCTCCTGTACTTCGCCGGGCGCTATGCCGAGTTCCTGCCGGTCGCCCCCCGGCGCTGGCAGCAGCTCACCGCCCTGGTCGAGTTCACGGAGCACCAGCGCCTCGACGCGGTAGCCGCCGGGGATTTCCCCTTCGCCCGCCGCCTTCATGCCGGGGACGCCCTCGGGTTGCTGGGGGCGCTGCACTTCTCCGATCCCTACGGGCTGCCCCAGGGCCAGGTCTGGGACGTGCTCGGTTTCGCCGCCGCCCACGTGGAGGACCTGCGGTTGTTACCCGCACCCGTCAGCCCTTCCCCGCTCCCGCCCGGGCACTTCGTGCTGGACCGGGCGCGCCTGGAAGGCACCACCGGCCCCGATCCCGCCGCGTGCTGGCGAATCCTGGTCCTCGCGGGACTGGCGGCCCGGGCCCGCGAGGCCCTCGCGCACAGCACCCCAGACCGCCTGGACGAGATCCCCGGTTTCTCCCGCGACCGCTCCGCGTACGAACGCCGGCACCTGCTGGAACACCTCGCGGCCCGCTGGCAAGCGGCCCGCTCGAGGCGCCATGCCCGCAACGCCCAGGACGGCCGGCTCCGCCTCCGCCGGGGCCTGCTGGACGTCTGGCGGCTGCACAATGGTGACCGGCCTTTCGATCCGCTCGCCTGGCTGCCGCCCGAAGAACGGGATCTGGCCTGGGACACCCGGGCGATCGCCGCCTCGACGAACCCCCGGGAACTCGAAGGCAGGCTCCGCAACCGCGGTGCCGGGGGCATGGGCATCCAGCTCGCCTCTTCGGATCCCGGCTTGCGTGTCGGGGACCTCGTCTGTGTCACCTTGCCGGGGCCGGACGGGGCGCCGCAGCGGTTCACGGCCCTCGTGCGCTGGATACGCCGGGAAGGCGGCGGCCTCTCGGCCGGGCTGCACTACGTGGCGCGCAACGCGCAGCCCCTGGCCGCCCGGCCCGGAGAGGCCCCGGCCGGCATGCCCTACCAGCCTGTCCTGTGCCACCTCCCGAACATGGAAGGCGACCGCCTCCTGGTGCTCATCACGCCCCGGGGGCTCTACGGCGAGGGGCGCCTGCTCGAACTCTGCGGGCCGGACCAGCGCCGGCGCGTCCGGTGCGCACGCCTCCTCGAGGTGGCCAACGGCCTCGAACGTTTCACCGCCCGGGGGCTGGGCTGAGAGCGCTCAGACCATCCGCCGCAACACGTCGACCCCCGGGCCGAGTTCCAGGCGGTGCTTGACGGCACCGGCGATGTGCAGCACCACGAGCAGGAACAGGGTCCAGACCAGGACCTCGTGCACTTCCTCGAAGACCTCGTGCAACACCGCGTCCTGGCCGACGAGGGCCGGCACGGGGAAGAGGCCGAAGAAGCGGACGTCCTGGCCGTCGTAGGCCAGGGTCAGGTAACCCGCCACCGGTACGGCCAACAGCAGCAGGTACATGAGGATCCGCACGGCCTGGGCGAGGAGGATCTCCCATTGTTGCAGGGTCTCGGGGAGCGGGGGTGGCGGAGAAAACGCCAGCCAGCCCAACCGCGCCAGGGTGAGTACGAAGATCAGCAAACCCGTCGACTGGTGGTAGAAGAGCAGCTGCGCCTTGAGGGGGTCGGCATCGTCGAGCGATGCCATCGTCAGGCCGAGCACCAGCATCCCGAAGAACAGGAGCGCGGTGAACCAGTGAAGCGCCCGGGACACCACGCCATAGCGATCCGGTCCATTGGTGAGCATGGGCTTGCCTCCTTTGGTTTTCGACGGGGTACGTCCCAGCAGTATACCCGCATCGGGATCGGACCAGGCCACCAAAACGAAAGGCCCCGGCGCCGTGCCGGGGCCTTCGCTCGTGGCGAAGTGCGGAATTCAGTGCAGCTCGAGCTTGCCGCCGAGGTAGGCGCGGTCGGAGTCCTCGACCACGCCCAGGGACCAGGCCCCCCGGGTACGGGCATGGTGAATGGCGGCGTCGACTTCTTCCTGGGAAGGGTTGCGCACGATGCTGAAGACCTGGCCGGGATAGATCAGGTCGGCGTCCCGGATCTTGTCGGCGTTGTTCTTGTAGATCAGCGGCCACTCGTAGGGATTGCCGTAGATCTCCGGCTTGCCGGAGATCTTCCACAGGCTGTCCCCGCGCACCACCGTGTACTGGATGTTGGCGGCCTCGACCTCGGCGGCCAGCGCGCTGAGCAGGTCATAGGCCTTCTTGCCCTCGTGGGTCCGGTAGATGGCCTGCATGGCCTCGTCGAGCCGGGCACGCTGGTCGGCGGTCAGTCCGGCCGCACCCTGGACCTTCTTCAGCAGAGCCTTGGCGTGTTCGAGGTAGTACTGGTTGACGGCGAGCTCGGCCTGCTCGCGGGCCTTGTTGGCGAGCTTGATGGCCTTGGCCTCGTCGCCGGCCTTGGCAGCCTTCTCCGCCTTCTTCAGGAACTTCTCGGTGTCCCTCCAGATCCAGTCGAGCGCCTTGGCCTCCTTGATCGCGGCGCGGGCGCTGTCGAGCGCCTGGGTCACGGCGGCGCTGGGACCGGAGGGTTGCGCGGGCGCCTTGGCCACCGGGGCCTGTTCTTCCCTGGGCTGGGTGGCACAGCCTCCCAGAAGTGCAACGGCCAGCACGGTTACGGGCAATGCTTTGGAAGGCAGGAATCGCTTCATGACGTGGTCTCCAGTGATGATCGCAAGACTTCAACTGTTTGGTTTTAAAAGCCGGGCAGGGTCCGGGTGAACCTACCACCGGCCATGGGCACTGTCAATTTGACGCGCCGACCCCGTCACACCCCCTCGCCGCGGCCGGCACGCCCGGGTCCCTGGGTCAGGGATCCCGCCAACGGAGAGACGCCCCAGTGCCGTTCATTTATTCCGCCTCCCGGCGGCGCCGGGCCGCCAGACTGGCCTCGCGGGCCGCGATCGCCTCGCGGCGCGCCTGCTCCGCCAGGCGGGCCGCCTTGGCATAGGCATGCGCCGCGAGCGCCGCCTCGGCCGCCTCCACGAGCCGCCGGGCCTCCTGGAGCCGTGCGGGGGCGAACCGCGGTGCCCCGGCGGCGACCGCCGACTGGATGGCCTGGCGGGCGTCGCTCATCTGCTGGACCGGGGCACCGGCACAGGCGACGAGGGCGAGAGAGACGATCAGGGCGAGCAGGTACCGATGGATGCGCCTGGGGCAGGATCCTGCATCTGGCGGCATTGCCGATAGACCTCCGGGTGCGACCCCGCCACCGTACCTGCGGTATCCGGCAGCGTCAAGCGTATAATCCTCCAGGCAAGGACAGGGCAACGGGAGAAACCCATGGCACTAAGTGTCACGATCTACCACAACCCCCGCTGCAGCAAGTCGCGCGAGGCCCTGAAGCTGCTGCGCGAACGCGGCATCGAACCCGAGATCGTGAAATACCTCGAGACCCCGCCCGACGTGGAAACCCTGCGCGCGCTGCTCGCCAAACTGGGCATGCGCCCAAGGGACCTGCTGCGCAAGCGGGAGAAGGAATACAAGGCCCTCGGCCTCGACGACCCGGACCTGGACGACGAGGTGCTGCTGCAGGCCATGGTCGAGCATCCCCGCCTGATCGAGCGCCCGATCGTCGTGCGGGGACGGCGTGCCGTGCTCGGACGCCCCCCGGAGCAGGTACTGGAGATCCTGGAATGACCGAGATCCTCGTCCTGTACTATTCGCGCCACGGCGCCACCGCGGCCATGGCGCGCCAGGTAGCCCGCGGCGTCGAGTCGGTGGCGGGGGCCCGGGCACGCCTGCGCACCGTCCCGGAGGTCTCCCCGGTGTGCGCGGCCGTCGAGGAGGAAATCCCCGCCGAGGGGCCTCCCTATGCCACCCTGGACGACCTCAAGGCTTGTGCGGGCCTGGCACTGGGCAGTCCCACCCGCTTCGGCAACATGGCCGCGCCGCTGAAACACTTCATCGACCAGACCAGCCCGCTGTGGCTCGAAGGGGCGCTCATCGGCAAACCGGCCGGCGTGTTCACCTCCACGGCCAGCCTGCACGGCGGCCAGGAGACCACCCTGCTCGGCATGATGCTCCCCCTCCTGCACCACGGCATGCTCCTCGTCGGCCTGCCCTACTCCGAGACCGCGCTGCTCACCACCCGCACGGGCGGCACTCCCTACGGCCCGAGCCACTTCGCCGGCCCCGACGACGCCCTCCCCCTCAGCGAGGAGGAGCGCACCCTGTGCCGGGCGCTCGGGCGCCGCATCGCCGAGGTGGCCCGGCGCCTGGACGCGGGCCGCGAATGACGCCGGTTCGCTGGCACCGCCTGCTGCTGGCCGGACACCTGGGGCTCTTCGCCTGGCTGATGGCGGGCACGATCTGGCTGCAACCGCCCACCCAGGCCCCGCGCTCGGTGGTGTTGCTGGTCCTGGTCGGCCCCCTGCTGCTTCCCCTGCGCGGCCTCCTGCACGGACGCCGGTACACGGTCGCCTGGAGTCTCTTTCTGGCACTCGCCTACTTCGCCCACGGCATCGTGGAGACCTGGGCGGCGGCCGGATCCCGACTCCATCCGGTCATCGAGACCGCGCTCGCCCTGCTCTGGTTCGCGGCCGGCATCGGATACATTCGCAAGACACGGGTGAGGCGTGAGCCGTGAGGCGTGCTCTCCTCACGCCTCACCTCCCAACACCTCCCGCACGAAGGGAATCGTGAGGCGACGCCGGGCGGCGAGCGCGGCCCGGTCGAGCCGGTCGAGCAGCGCCACCAGGTGGGCCAGGTCCCGCCGCTCGCGGCGCAGGAGGTAGGTCGCCACGTCCGCCGGCAGTTCCAGCCCGCGCAGCCGGGCATGGCGCTGCAGGGCCTCGACCAGGGCCGGACCGCGGAGCGGGCGCAGGGCGTAGACCGGTCCCCAGCCCAGCCGGCTCGTCAGGTCGGGCAGCCGGAAACCGGCCTCGGCCGGGGGGCGGTCGAGTGCGAACACCAGGGCCCGCCCGCCCTCGCGCAGCCGGTTGAAGAGATCGAAGAGGGCCTCTTCCCAGCGCGGGTCCCCGGCATGCCGGTCCATCCCGTCGAGCGCCACCAGGTCCAGCACCTCCAACCCCTCGAGCAGGCCCGGGTCCCGCCACTCCGGCAGCGCCAGGTACATGGCCTGGCCTCCGCGCCGGTGCACGTCCCGCACCGCGGCCTG
Organism: Gammaproteobacteria bacterium; assembly: GCA_003695825.1. Classification (GTDB taxonomy): domain Bacteria; phylum Pseudomonadota; class Gammaproteobacteria; order Thiohalobacterales; family Thiohalobacteraceae; genus J048. Next base: position 10,611 of record RFHK01000037.1, read on the forward strand.
CAGCAGGTGGGTGCGCCCGCTCCCCCGCGGCCCGTGCAGGCAGAGGGCCCCGGCGGCGGTCTCCGCGAGCCGGGCCACGGCGGCCAGGGCCTCGGCGTTCGGCCCCGGCACGAAGGTGGCGAAGTCCGCCGCGGCGGGAAGCTGCACGGCGAGCGGGAGCTGGCGCGCCTTCACCCTTCGCCCCGTTCCCCGCCGTAGGCCGGGCTGGCGAGGTAGCGCGCCCGCAGGTGACGCAGCACCACCAGGATCACCGCCGCCACCGGGAGCGCCAGCAGTACCCCCACGAATCCGAAGAGCCGGCCGCCGGCGAGCACGGCGAAGATCACGGCCACCGGGTGCAGGCCGATGCGGTCGCCCACCAGCACGGGCGTGAGCACGAAGGATTCCAGCACCTGGCCCACGCCGAACACCGCGAGCACCGCCAGCAGGTGTAACCCGTCGTGGAACTGCACCAGCGCGGCACCGCCTGCGGCCAGGATGCCGAGTATGAACCCGAGGTAGGGTACGAAGCTGACCATTCCGGCCAGCATCCCGTAGAAGAGGGCCAGGTCGAGCCCGACGAGCCACAGCCCGAGGGTATAGACTGTGCCCAGGGCCAGCATGACGAGCAGCTGGCCGCGCAGGAAGGCGCTCAGCACCCCGTCGGCCTCCACGGCGAGGCGCCGGATCACCGGTTCGTGGCGGCGCGGCAACAGCTCCCGGATGCGCACCACCAGCACGTCCCAGTCCCGCAGCAGGTAGAAGGTGACCAGCGGCACCAGCACGGCATTGGCCAGGGCGTTGGCGAGCAACAGCCCCGAGGAGGTCAGGGTCTGCACCAGGGTGGCGGCATAGGCCCCGACCTGCTGCCAGTGCGCCATGAGGGCCTGCCGCAGCCGTTCCACGTCCAGCAACCGCTCCTGAGCCGTGCCCACCCAGGCCGAGAGCCACGGCAGGATCCGTTGCTGGGCCCAGTCCAGGTAGACGGGCAGGCGGGCCACGAAGCGCGTGAGTTGCTCGTAGAGCACCGGCAAGAGAAAGACGAGCACCAGCCCGAAGAGCAGGAAGAGCGCGAGGAAGACGACCACCACCGCCAGGGTACGGGGCATGAAGCGTTCCAGGCGGTCGGTGACGGGGTCGCCCAGGTAGGCCAGCAGCGCCGAGACCAGGAAGGGGGTGAGCACGGGCCCGAGCGCGTGCACCAGCCAACCACCGAACAGCAACAGGATCAGCAGGTAGAACTGTTTGAAGGTGTCCATGTCCCGCCCGTGCTTCCTCCCGGTCCGGCGGCTATCATACTCCAGAGCAACCGGAGAGCACCGCATGGGACGCCGCTACGACGCCCTCACGGAGGCGCACCGCGAGTTCATCGCCCGGCAGAAGCTTTTCTTCGTGGCCACCGCCGGGCCCGAAGGCACCGTCAACCTCTCGCCCAAGGGCCACGACAGCCTGCGGGTGCTGGACGCGCACCGCCTGGTGTGGCTGAACCTCACCGGCAGCGGCAACGAGACGGCCGCCCACCTGCGGCGCTCGCCGCGCATCACGCTGATGTTCTGCGCCTTCACGGGCCCTCCCCTGATCCTGCGCATCTACGGCCGCGGACGGGTCCACCACCCGGGAACGCCGGGATTCGAGGCGTACCTGCCCCTCTTCCCGGCACTACCGGGTGCTCGCCAGATCGTGGAAGTCGCCATCGAGCAGGTACAGACCTCCTGCGGCATGGGCGTGCCCCTGTACCACTACGTCGGTGACCGCCGCGACCTGCTCGACTGGGCGGCGCGCAAGGGCGAGGAAGGCATCCGCGCCTACTGGAAGAAGCACAACACCACCAGCCTCGACGGCCGGTCCATCCCCTTCCCGGCCGGGCTGCTGCCGGAGGACCCGTGAGCGCGCGCAGCGTGCTGGTGACCGGCTGCTCGAGCGGCATCGGCCACCATTGCGCGCACGCCCTGGCCCGGCGCGGGTGGCGGGTGTTCGCGGCGGCGCGCCGCGTGGACGACGTGCGGCGGCTGCAGGCCGAGGGCCTGGAGGCCGTCAGGATCGACCTCGACGACAGCGCCTCCATCACCGCGGGCGTGGACGAGGTCCTGGATCGGACGGGTGGGCGCCTCTTCGGGCTCTTCAACAATGCCGGTTACGGGCAGCCGGGCGCGGTGGAAGACCTCACCCGCGCGGCGCTGCGTGCCCAGTTCGAGACCAACGTCTTCGGCACCCTGGAGGTGACGCGCCGGGTGTTGCCGGCCATGCGCGCGGCCGGGGAGGGGCGCATCCTGGTCAACGGCTCGGTACTGGGCCTGGTGGCCCTGCCCCTGCGGGGCGCCTACAACGCCAGCAAGTTCGCGCTCGAGGGATTGTTCGACACGCTCCGCCTCGAACTGCA
>RFHK01000038.1 GCA_003695825.1 Gammaproteobacteria bacterium
ATGCTTGCGGTAGAGTGCCTGCGCCGCGGTGTTGCTCACCCGGACCTCGAGGTAGAGGGTGTCGGCCCCCTGGCGCGCGGCGACCTCGAGGGCGTGCCGGAGCAGGCGCTCCCCGTACCCCCGGCGGCGGTGTTCCGGGTGCACGCACAGGTTGAGCAGGTGTGCCTCCCCGGCACCCACGCTGAGAATGACATAGCCCCGGATCCGGCCATCCACCTGCAGGACCCAGCAGCTGTAGCCCACGCGCAGGCAGTCGCGCAGGATGCCCGCCGTCCATGGGAAGGCATAGGCAGCCTGCTCGATGGCCAGCACGGCCGCCAGGTCGGCGGACTGCATGAGCCGCATCTGCACCCGTTCGGGTGGTACGGGCTCAGGCCTCATTCCGTGCCTCCCGGTACAGGGCCCGGGCCCGTTGCAGGTCCTGCCACGCCTTGCGTTTCTCCAGCGGCGAACGCAGCAGGTAGGCCGGGTGATAGGTGACGACGACGGGGACCCGCAGCGCCCCGAGTTCCAGGAAGTGGCAGGTGCCCCGCAGGCGTCCCACCGGTCGGTCGGTGTGCAACAGGTTCTGTGCCGCCACCCGGCCCACGGCGAGCACGATGCGGGGACGGATCAGCGCGATCTGCCGATGCAGCCAGGGCTCGCAGGCCACCACCTCCTCCGGCAGGGGATCGCGGTTGTTCGGCGGACGGCACTTGAGGATGTTGGCGATGTAGACCCGGTCGCGCGCGAGCCCGATGGCCGCCAGCATGTTGTCGAGCAGCTTGCCCGCACGCCCCACGAAGGGCTCTCCCCGGCGGTCTTCCTCGGCTCCCGGGGCCTCGCCCACGATCAACCAGTCGGCCGCGCGGTCCCCGACCCCGAAGACGGCCTGGGTGCGCCCGGCGTGAAGTCCGCAGGCCGTGCAGTCCCGCACGGCCGCCTCGAGGGCCGTCCAGTCGAGCGTGGCGGCCCGGTGGCGCAGGGAGGCCGCCGGGGCGGCCCCGGCCGCTTCCGGCTCCGGTGGCCGCCGGGACGGGGCCGCGGCCGGAACCGGCTCCCCGGACGCACCCGGGGAGGCTTCGCGCCGCACCCAGACCGGGATGCCCATGCGCTCGAGATAGGCCCGGCGGGTCTCCTCCTGCATGGATCAGACGTCCCCGAGCTGGGGGTGCTCGCGTTCCCGGCCGGCGAGCACCTTGTTGAGGGCATTCACGTAGGCCTTGGCCGAGGCGATCACGATGTCGGTATCCGCCCCCTGGCCGTTGACGATCCGCCCGCCCTTCTCCAGCCGGACCGTCACCTCGCCCTGGGCGTCGGTGCCGCTGGTGATGTTGTTGACCGAGTAGAGCTGTAACAGGGCGCCGCTCTGGACGATGGACTCGATGGCACGGAAGGCCGCGTCCACCGGGCCGCTGCCCGCCTCTTCGGCCTGCCGTTCCTCGCCGTCCACGAGCAGGGTCACGCGCGCCACCGGGGTCTCCCCGGTCTCCGAGCAGACACGCATCGACACCAGCCGCACCCGCTCGTTGACGGCATCCAGGGAAGCCTCCGTGACCAGCGCCTGGAGGTCCTCGTCGTAGATCTCGTGCTTCTTGTCGGCGAGCTCCTTGAAGCGGGCGAAGGCCTCGTTGAGGGCCTCCTCGGAGGCGAACTCGTAACCCAGCTCGCGCAGCCGGGTGCGGAAGGCGTTACGGCCGGAATGCTTGCCCAGCACGATGCGGTTGGCCGTCCAGCCGACGTCCTCGGCCCGCATGATCTCGTAGGTCTCGCGGCTCTTGAGTACGCCGTCCTGGTGGATGCCCGACTCGTGGGCGAAGGCGTTGGCGCCCACGATGGCCTTGTTGGGCTGCACGGCAAAACCGGTGATGCTCGCCACCAGGCGCGAGGTGGGCACGATCTGCGTGGTGTCGATGTGTTCCACGCTGCAGGGAAAGACGTCCTGGCGCGTCTTCACCGCCATGACCACCTCCTCGAGTGCGGCATTGCCGGCGCGTTCACCGAGGCCGTTGATGGTGCACTCGACCTGGCGCGCACCGTTGAGCACGGCCGAGAGCGAATTGGCCACGGCCAGCCCCAGGTCGTTATGGCAATGCACGGAGAAGACCGCCCGGTGGGCATTGGGCACGCGCTCGATGAGGGTGCGGATCAGCTCGCCGAACTGGTTCGGCAGGCTGTACCCCACCGTGTCCGGGATGTTGATGGTCCCGGCACCGGCATCGATCACGGCCTCGATGATCCGGCACAGGAAATCCACTTCCGAGCGCCCGGCGTCCTCGGGCGAGAACTCCACGTCGTCGGTATAGCGGCGGGCGTGCTTGACGGCGGCCACCGCCTGTTCCACCACCTGGTCCGGGCTCATGCGCAGCTTGCGCTCCATGTGGATGGGCGAGGTGGCGATGAAGGTGTGGATGCGCGCCCGGGCCGCCGGCTGCAAGGCCTCGCCGGCCCGGTCGATGTCGCGTTGCAGGGCCCGGGCGAGCCCGCACACGGTGGATTCGCGCACCGTCTCGGCCACGGCACGCACCGCCTCGAAGTCGCCGGGACTGGCGATCGGGAAGCCCGCCTCGATGACGTCGACATGCATGCGCTCGAGGGCCCGGGCGATGCGCACCTTCTCCTCCCGGGTCATGGAGGCACCGGGGCTCTGTTCGCCGTCCCGCAGGGTGGTATCGAAGAGGATCAATCGGTCCATGGTCTCGCTCCACGCCGGGCCAGTCCCGGCAGACTATAGCAAATCCCGCTTCCGGTCCGTGACCGGGTGCGGAGGGAGTGGGTGGATTCGGGAATACTCGAGGATCTCAGGCGCCGCGAGGCGCCAGGAGCAGGAGGAGGTACCGGGATTCGCAATGGGCCGTCTGCATCATGGCGCCAAGGTTGAAGGAAATCGGCGACCGGGTCAAGCGCGGCCGCGGCAGGGTAATCCCCGCCGCGGCGAGGCCGCTCACTCGAAGTCCCGGGCCAGGCTGAGCGTCAGGCGGGTCCGATCGTAGCGGAAGATGCCGAGGTTCGACCCGTTGAGGGTGCGCTGGAGCTCGCCGCGCAACCGCCAGCCGTCCAGGCGCCCCCCGCGGAAGGCATGGCGCACACCGAAGGTGAATTCACGGGTTCGGTCGTCGCGGGCGCGATCGAGGCCGGTCGTGGACGGGTCGTAGACCGCGTCGTAGTGAAAATCCTGCTGCACGGCCCGGGCGTAGAGCAGGCCGCCCGACCAGGCCGAGACCTGCCCTCCCAGGTAGACCTCCGGGCCGTCGTAGCCCCAGCGGGGATCGTCGGCATTGAAATCGTTCCAGTGGAGCCCGACCTGGACCGCCACCTGGCGGTGCCGGTAGAAGTGGCCCAGCGCCAGTCCGCCGCGGCGGTCCGTGCCTTCCCGGCCCGCGTCCACGGCCTGGCGATAGTCGCGGCGGCCGAGGCGGGCATCCACCGTGAGCTCGGTGTCACCGAACTGCCA
>RFHK01000176.1 GCA_003695825.1 Gammaproteobacteria bacterium
CCGAGCTCGAGGTTCGACCATGGGCGGTACGACGAGGACCTCGACGGCATCGCCGATGCGGCCGACGCCTGCCCGCACACCCCCATCGGCTTGCCGGTGGATGCCACGGGCTGCCCGCACCGTTACCTGGCCCTGCTCGACACCCTGATCGGTACCAGAACCAAATGGTCGAAACAGATCGATACCGTGCGACCGGGGCCGCAGGGCGCCGCGGGTCAGGCGGTCCACGCCGCAGGCAGTACCGAGACCTGGACCCGGGTGCCGGATTGGCTCGGTGCGGCCCAGTGGTACCGTTTCACCCAGGGCTATCATGGCATCGCCGAGCGCACCCGCATCGCGCGGTTGCGGCTGGCCGCGGACCAGGACCAGATCCTGCTCGTGCTCTGGCCGTCCGATCACGGCTTGCCCGGGTGGCTACTTGCCGACGGCTTCGCGCTCCTCTCGGGGACGAGTGCCCAGAGCAGTGACGGTACGCGCTGGTTGCTGTTCGCCCGCCATCACCCCGCGGGGGCAGGCTGGCAGACCCTCGACCTCATGGGCGATGGGGGCCGCGGTGTCCACCAGTATGCCCTGGCCTTGCTGTCCGCGGCCGACCCGGGCTACGACGCGGCGGCCCGCCTGCTGCAGGAAGCCGGCCGCCTGCGTTCGGTGGACTGGCTCAAGCTGCACGTGGTCGCCAGCGACACCGGCCAGCATGGTGCCGAACCGGGATACACCGAGCTGGGCTATTTCGAGACCGTCTGGAACGCCTGGGATACGGACGGGGTACCGACGAACTGGCACATGACGCTGGAGGCCAGGACCAGCAGTGCCAACGTGCCGGCCGACGTGGTGAAGCTGGTCTTCGTGCGCGCCCGCCAGGGCACGGGGCTGCTGCACGACGGCCCCCTGACGCACGTGGATACCTATCCGGGCTACTCCATCGTCGGGTTCTTTACCGTCACCAAGAGTCGTAGCGGCGATACGGCCTCGGTGCAGGACGGCACCCAGCACGGCGGCGTGCTCACCCTGCTGGTGAAGCAAGGGTACGAGGACTACGTCAAGCTGCAGGCCAGTACCCAGCACGACTTCGAGCCCTTGCCGGGCTACCGCGTGGTGGGGATCTGGGAACCGGCGGGGAATGCCATGGACAGCTTCGGCCACCATATCGTCCAGGGAGGCTGGATGTCGCTGCAGATCCGTCCCCTGCCGGCTCCGTCGGCGATCCAACCCGACCCGGTTGCCTATGATCCCGGCCTGCGCCTGGCGACTTACTACAGCGCGGGGGTGAGCAGCAATCTCAACGATCCAGACGCCATGTTCGCCCTGTTCGATGAACTGCGCGCCAGCAAGAACCGGCTCTATGGCGTCCATTGCATCGCCGCGCCCAGCCGCAGCGTGGTGCCGAGGAACACCAATCCCTTCGGTGCCGGTTCCACCGACATGACCAACGTCATGAGCGGGCGCATCCGGACGGACGTGGCGGGCACCTACACCTTCGCGGTCGACGGCAGCGACTGGCTCGCATTGCGCATCGACGGCCGGCCGGTGGTGGGCTGGCCCTACCACAACAACACCGACCCCTCGCTCAGCCACAATGGCACGATCACCCTGTCGGCAGGCTACCATCACATCGAGTTCCTGCAGGGCAACGGCGGCAAGGGCGAAGGCTTCGAGCTGTACTGGAAACGCCCGGGGGACACCGGGTTCACTCCCGTGCCCGCCGACGTGCTCAGCCACGGGCGCATCGACCGCGACGGGGACGGCATGGCCGACGGAGACGTCGACGGCGACGGCCTCCCCGATGCCTGGGAGTATGCCCACTTCGGTGCGGGCAACCTCACCGTCGGGCCGGGCGATGACAGCGACGGTGACGGGCTGGACAATGCCACGGAATATGCGCGGGGTACCGACCCCATGCGCGTGGATACCGATGGTGACGGCTACGCGGACGCCGTGGAGCTGCGGGCCGGCAGCGACCCGCTCGACCCGGCCAGCCGTCCGGGCGCGTCGAGCCCGCTGCAGATCGTCAGCGTTCCGGTCACCCGCGTACTCGCCGACGAGGCCTACTGGTACGCGCTGGACGTCAACCGTCCCGGTGCGGTCTTCTCCCTGGTCACCGGACCGGCCGGCATGGTGCTCGACCCGGCCAGCGGCATCCTCTACTGGTCGCCCGGCATGGCCGACGCCGGCGATCACCCCGTCGAGATCGAGGCGGCCCTGCCGGGAGGCCCGGCGGTGCGCCAGCGCTTCACGGTGCACGTCGGGCGGCGCGGGGACCTCAATGCCGACGGCGTCATCGATGCCGCCGACCTGCTGCTGGCGACCCGGATCCTGGAAGGCCGTCTCGTCCCGTTCGACGACCAGTTGCGCCGCCTGGACCTCGCTCCCCTCGTGCAGGGGGAACCGGCGCCGGACGGCCAGGTGGACACGGCGGACCTGTTGATCCTCGAGCGCATCGTCAGCGGCGGGCTGCACTGGTAGCCGGGGTGCAGCCTCGAGGGCGGCGGGACGGAAGCAATGCCATCAGGAGGTGCAGGATGAACACTCTGCGGTATCTCGTGACCGGAACGGTGTGGCTCGCGGCGATTTGGCTGAGCGGGTGTACCGGCGTCAACAGCTTTCCTTCCGCGGCGCGGGCGGGGGACACCGTGACCCTCGCCCTGGGTTCCCAGGATGGCATGACGAAGGCCAACACCCGGGTCGCCTTCGTCAGCGATGCCACCGGCGCCCGCTTCGACCTCACGTCGCAAGTGCGGGCGATCCTGCGGCTCTATGCCGACCCTACCAGCGAGGTGTACCATACCAATGCCGCCGGGTTCGGCATGGGGGCGTTGCTGGTCAAGTCCTTGCAGCACGATCCCTGGCTTACGGTCATGGTCCTGGACCTGCCCCCGGACCTGCCGGTGGGCCACGGCACCCTTCACATCTCGACCACGGCGCCCCAGGTCACGGGCGGACCCAGCGACCCGGAACCGGACATCAACGCGGTCGCGATCGGCCTCGACATCCTGCCGGGGACCGGCAAGCCGAGCACCTTCGACTATTACGTCTTCGGTCCTCAGGGGACCAATCCCGGTGATCTCACCCAGCTCGAACCCCGCCGTCACCTGGAGCTGGTCCCGCCACGCACCGGGCTCGACAGCACGACCGGCACCGGGTACGGGGCCATCGAGATCCAGCTGCAGTTGAGCCAGCCGTTCACCGGGGACGCCACCACCGTGCTCAAGGTGCTTCCGCAGGGGCTCGGCTTCGTCACCCGTTCGCGGCGCATGCTCTCCTGGGACGTCCAGGGAGACCGGCTCACGCTCCGTTTCCTCAGTCCCACGGGGCGCCTGCGGGTGCCGGAGACCCGCGTCTCCCTGCTCAGCGAGGACCCGACCCGGTTGCCCATCGATCCGCCACCGACGCTGACCGCGGTACGTTACCTGGATCTCGACGGCAACCCGGTCAACGGGCCGCCGACGACCGACTATCACCTCCGTCTGGAGTGAACCCATCCCCTGTTGTGCCTTTCGGGGCGCCGGCCGGCGCCCCGCCTTTTTTCGGGCATGTGCGATACTGCAACCCGAAGGTTGCAAAGAGGGAGCGCGTGCCATGGAGTTCACTTGCCGGTTTCGCGTGGGCATGGCCGCGGTGGATGCCGCCGGGCGGATCTTCTTCCCGGAACTGTTCCGCCTGGCCCAGGAGTGTGCCGAGGCCTTCCTGGAGTCCCGTGGGCTCGTCCTGGCCGACTGGATGACCGATGGCACCCACCTGCTGCCCGTGGTGCACGCCGAGGCCGACTATCTCCGGCCGATCCGCCTGGGAGACCGGTTGGAGGC
>RFHK01000177.1 GCA_003695825.1 Gammaproteobacteria bacterium
GCATTCGTCGCCGCCGCCAGCTCCTCGCATACGATGTCCGCCGGCGACTGCCGCGACCAGTTGAACGCGCAGCGGCAGAAGAAATCGAAATCCCGCAGGCTCTCCGGGTGGTAGGCCAGCCGTGCCGGCCCGGTCGCCGCCCGGAGCCGAGACAGCAGCGCCACCCGCCCCTCGACCGCCTCCAGACCGAACTTTGCCGCATACTCGCCCTCCACGTCCCAGACCAGCAGGCGCTTCGAGGCCCGCACCTGGGAGAGCACAAACTGGCTCTTGCCGCTCCGCGAGGCGCCGATCGAGAACACCAGGCGGCCGTCGGGGCGCAGATCAGGCGTCCGGGAAGTCGGCGGCGTAGGCGAACTGCTGCGGCCCTTTGCCATTCTTACCCTCCTGTTTCCACTTCGGTTTTTCAGAATCCTTGCCCTGCACGGGTTCCGGCTCGCCCACCTGGGACTTCAGGCGCGGCCCCACGATCTGCACCGTGACCACCAGGGCGTCGCATTCCGGGCATTCGGAGGCACCGCCCCGGGCCGTGCCAGGCAGCCAGCGCAGCCAGGACGCCGGCAGGTACTTCGCCCCGACCTTCGCCCACACCTCGGCCAGGCGGGCGCACTCCTCATCCGTGACGCGCCAGGCCGGCACCAGCCAGCCGAACCCCAGCTTGAACGCCACCAGCAGCGTGCCGCGCAGCCGTTCCACCACGTCGGACGCCCCGGACGGCGGTACCTGCGCCGGTCCCACCGGCGCACCCTTCGCCCCGGCCTGGCCGGCGGCGCCCAGCTCGGCCGCGATCCTGTCCCACTCCGCATTGACCGTCTCCGGCGAGCAGTCCACCTGGTTCATGCCGCTTGCCGCTTCCACCACCAGCTCCCCACTCCGATCGCGATCCCCGCCAGGATCAGCCAGCGATCCCAGCGCCGATACTCCTGGCCCTCGCCGTCCGCCTTCGGCTCCGGCTCCTGGACAGGCAGCGGCTCCGGTTCCGGTGCCCCGAAGGTCACACCGCCCACCTGCTCCGCCGGCGGCCGCTGGGCGGCCTCCAGCGCCGCGAGCTTCGCTTTCAGGCGCTCCTGCCCACGGAGGGTGTTATAGGTGAACCGCCCGCACTCCGGGCAGATGACGTACAGCTTGCCGCGCTTGTCGGCCCGGACCTCGGCGGTTGCCTCGCAGTCCGGGTCCGGGCAGGGCATCTCGGTCACTTTCTCCCGCATCTCACCCCCTCACGATCACGGCCAGGGAAGCCCCGACCACCACCCCGCCGGCGAACACGCCGACGCACAACAAGGCCGCCCTTCTCCGCCCTCTTTCGATGGCGGCCTGGACGGTCAGAATCAGCTCCTGGATGGCGTCCATCAGTCAGTGCATGATCTCGGACCAGCCAGGCCCGAACTGCCGCTTCAGCCAGAACCGGCCCTGATGGGTGCCCGGGGCACCTCGTAATCGCGCCAGGAACGCCTCCACCCCCGCGGTTCCGTATCGCTCGGCCACCTGCAGCAGCTCGAACCTCGCATCGTGACGCAGCACATGATGCCAGTCCTCCAGGCTGATCGTGGCGACCAGCTCGGATTGTTCGTCAACGCGCTTCGCCAGGTCCTCATCCGTGCGTTCCTCGACGCCGAGCTTGTCCTTCAATCCGCGGCTCCAGTACAGCTGTCGCCGCCCCTTGAACACCTCGGCGTATTCCTGGAACAGTCGCGCCGCCTCACGGTCGCCAGCCGCGGCCGCTTCGAGAAGCGCAAACGGTGTTCTTCCCTTCGGTCCTCTCGCTGCCTTCTGGTTCGCCTTCGCCAGCTCACGCGCCACCGACCATCCCCGCTCCTCGCCAGGCTCCTTCCCGAACTTCGCTACATACTCTGCGGCATAGTCCCCGCCGCGCACATCAAAGCCATGCTCCAGATTCGCAGACAGGCCGACCTTCCGGACCGCTGCAGTCCAAAGACTGCGGATGCCAGCCAGCACTTCCAGCATGCCAGGGAGGGCAAACACCAGCTCATGGACATGCGGATGCCATCCGTTCTGTCCATGCGTCACTTCCAGGGCCCGCACCGTGCCGATCACGCAGGCCTCCTCCATGACCCGCTTGTACGCACGGGTTGCCTTCATCTTCCGTAGCGCCTCAGACAAAGACTTCACATGATCGCGCAGGTCATCGCCCTGGTGATGCCGGAACGTGTACGTCACCAGGTAGACCATGCCGCCATTCTTCACATGCTCGGTGATCGCATGCTGCAGCTCCTCGCGCCGGCCCTCGGTGATCTTCGCCGCGCACACCGGGCAATGCCAGACGGATCCGCACGTCACCACGCCGGCGAAATGCGCCCCTTGCGCTGTGCGGTACACGGACACCCCTGCATCCGTATTCACGGACCGTTGGCAGTGCGCCACCCGCTCGCCTCGCAATAGCCCCTGCGCCACACGCTGGAGCTTCCAGCGCCTCGACCGTACCGCATCCGGGCTCCGACTCGCGGCCGCATGCTCCGCCGCCTGGACGGCCGCGGTTTTCGCTCCGACTCCCGGAGCGGCCGCAGATTTCGCAGTAATACCAAGAGAAGGTGCCGGGGCTGCTGATTCGGTTATCATTGGACACTCCAGACGACAGAGGAGGAACACTCCATGGGCGAGATAGAAGCAAAGCCGGAGTCCATCGAGGGGGAATTGAAAGAGAAGGAACTACACGAGGTGGTTTCAGCTATTAGCGGCATAATCTCGCCGCTGGCAGATGCACAAACCAAGGCGCATGTAGAGCAGATACGGGCAAACAAGGAATATGCCTTGGAAAACCTGCGAGTTAGAGAGAGGGCATTCAACCGCCTGTACTGGATTCTTGTTGCCTTGGTGCTCGTAGGATCAACCATAGTCCTCACGCTTCTGTTCACTGGAAAAACGGATGCAGCGATGAATGCCTTTTGGTTTTTCATCGGCGCACTTTCCGGCTACATGGGCAGCCGCCATATAGGCAACAACGCGCCCAACGACTATTCCGCACAGTAGAAACGCGAGAAGCCTTGCGGCCTCGATCCACTCACCCCCCACGCTCCACTACTTCCCCCTTCGCATTCATCCAGCGGTCCGGCAGCTCCGGCAGGACCTGGCGCAGCTCACGCCAGGCACGATTCCGCGCCGCGATCCCCTCCCGCGTGCGACGCGGGAGGTGGATCCTGGGCGCAGGCTTGTGGCTCGGGTGGTAGTTGGGTCCGTAGCGGCTGCTCATTACCATCCTCCCCCGAGTACGACACCCATGCCGATCACGGCGAAGACCAGCAGCGACGATGCCATCACCAGCGCCGCGAGGACGGCCAGGATGGATACTGCGGACATGAAAAACCGGCGGAGCCGCGCAGGCCGCCGCCGGTCGGTGATCGGGTCTGCATAGTCCTGGAGGATTGGGCTGCCCATCATGCCGCGCCCTCCTCATCCCGATCGACCCCGAGCGCCCGGTCGAAATCGTGCATGGCCATCTCGATGCGGGCAGGGTCCAGATGCCGGATGACTTCGAGCGCCCGCCACAGAGCACCGCCCAAGTGCTGGACCATGCTTTCCAGCTCAACGATGCGGTCCTCTGCCGCTGAAATCTGGTCCGCGAGAATCTTCAGATCGGTGTCGTTCATGTTGGCCTCCTGGTGTTCAGCCTGTGTTCACCACTCAGCCTGTTTTCTGGAAAGGCCCCGGCCCGCAGGCCGGGGAGAAAACAGGCTGAACTTTCCAGCCGCCGGATGGAGGAGTCGGAAGGACTGGA
>RFHK01000039.1 GCA_003695825.1 Gammaproteobacteria bacterium
CGAGGTGCGCGACGTGCATCCCACCCATTACGGCCGGGTCTGCCCGATCGAGACGCCGGAAGGGCCGAACATCGGGCTCATCAACTCGCTCGCCGTCTACGCCCGCACCAACGAGTACGGGTTCCTGGAGACCCCCTACCGCCGCGTGGTCGACGGCGTGGTCACCGACGAGGTGGTCTACCTCTCGGCCATCGAGGAGGGCCAGTACGTCATCGCTCAGGCCAACGCCTCGATCGACGAGAACAACCGGCTGACCGACGAGCTGGTCTCCTGCCGGCACCAGAACGAGTTCACCCTCTCCACGCCGGACAAGGTGGACTTCATCGACGTCTCGCCCAAGCAGATCGTCTCGGTGGCCGCCTCGCTGATCCCCTTCCTGGAGCACGACGACGCCAACCGCGCGCTCATGGGCTCGAACATGCAGCGCCAGGCGGTGCCCACGCTGAAGGCCGAGAAGCCGTTGATCGGCACCGGCATGGAGCGCACCGTGGCCGTGGACTCGGGCGTGACCGTGGTGGCCCGGCGCGGGGGCGTGGTCAACTCGGTGGATGCCGCGCGCATCGTGGTGCGCGTCAACGACGACGAGGTCGAGCCGGGCACCTCGGGCGTGGACATCTACAACCTGACCAAGTACACCCGCTCCAATCAGAACACCTGCATCAACCAGCGGCCGCTGGTGAAGCCGGGCGACGTGATCGCGCGCGGCGACGTGCTGGCCGACGGCCCGTCGACCGACATGGGCGAGCTGGCCCTGGGCCAGAACATGCTGGTGGCCTTCATGCCCTGGAACGGCTACAACTTCGAGGACTCCATCCTCATCTCCGAGCGCGTGGTGCAGGAGGACCGCTTCACCACCATCCACATCGAGGAGCTCACCTGCTACGCGCGCGACACCAAGCTCGGCCCGGAGGAGATCACCAGAGACATCCCCAACGTCGGCGAGGCGGCGCTCGCGCGCCTGGACGAGTCGGGCATCGTCTACATCGGGGCCGAGGTCAAGCCGGGCGACATCCTGGTGGGCAAGGTCACGCCCAAGGGCGAGACCCAGCTCACCCCGGAGGAGAAGCTGCTGCGCGCCATCTTCGGCGAGAAGGCTTCCGACGTGAAGGACACCTCGCTGCGCGTGCCCTCCGGCATGGACGGCACCGTGATCGACGTGCAGGTCTTCACGCGCGACGGCGTGGAGAAGGACAAGCGCGCCCTGCAGATCGAGGAGGAGGCGCTCGCGCGCGTCAAGAAGGATCTCACCGACCAGATGCGCATCATGGAGGCGGACATCTACCGCCGCGTCGAGCAGTTGCTGGTGGGGCGGACCGCCGAGGGCGGGCCCGGGGGGCTCAAGCGCGGCGCCAAGGTCACCAAGAGCTACCTGGAGGGCCTCGCGAAGGACAACCGGGAGAAGTGGTTCGAGATCCGCCTGCGGAACGAGGAGGCCAACGCCCAGCTGGAGGCCGCCGCCGCCCAGATCCGGCAGCTGCGCGAGGACTTCGAGCGCCAGCTCGAGGAGAAGCGGCGCAAGATCACCGCCGGTGACGACCTGGCGCCGGGCGTGCTCAAGATGGTGAAGGTCTACCTCGCCGTCAAGCGCCGCATCCAGCCCGGCGACAAGATGGCCGGTCGCCACGGCAACAAGGGCGTCATTTCCATGATCGTCCCGGTCGAGGACATGCCCTACCTCGAGGACGGCACGCCGGTCGACATCGTGCTCAACCCGCTGGGCGTGCCCTCGCGCATGAACGTCGGCCAGGTGCTCGAGACCCACCTGGGGTGGGCGGCCAAGGGGCTCGGGATCAAGATCGGCAAGATGCTCGACGCCAAGGCCAAGGTGGCCGAGATCCGCGCGTTCCTGGACAAGATCTACAACTCGAGCGGCCAGAAGGAGGACCTGGATTCGCTCACCGACGAGGAGATCCTGGAACTGGCCGAGAACCTGCGCGACGGCGTGCCCATGGCCACCCCGGTGTTCGACGGCGCCAACGAGGAGGAGATCCGCGCCATGCTGCGCCTGGCCGACCTCCCCGAGTCCGGCCAGACCACGCTCATCGACGGCCGCACCGGCGAGCCCTTCGACCGGCCGGTGACCGTGGGGTACATGCACATGCTCAAGCTCAACCACCTGGTGGATGACAAGATGCACGCGCGTTCCACCGGCCCCTACAGCCTGGTCACCCAGCAGCCCCTGGGCGGCAAGGCCCAGTTCGGCGGCCAGCGCTTCGGCGAGATGGAGGTCTGGGCGCTGGAGGCCTACGGGGCCGCCTACACCCTGCAGGAGATGCTCACGGTGAAGTCCGACGACGTCAACGGCCGTACCAAGATGTACAAGAACATCGTCGACGGCGACCACCGCATGGAGCCCGGCATGCCCGAATCCTTCAACGTGCTGGTCAAGGAGATCCGCTCGCTGGGCATCAACATCGAGCTGGAACAAGACTGAACCACGGCGCCAACCGCACGAGCTGACGCACAGAGTCCGAGGAAAAGCGCATGAAAGAGATGCTCCGCATGATGAAACTCAAGGACGGGCTGGACGACTTCGATGCCATCCGCATCGGCCTGGCCTCTCCGGACATGATCCGTTCCTGGTCCTACGGCGAGGTCAAGAAGCCCGAGACCATCAACTACCGGACGTTCAAGCCGGAGCGCGACGGCCTGTTCTGCGCCAAGATCTTCGGTCCGGTGAAGGACTACGAGTGCCTGTGCGGCAAGTACAAGCGTCTCAAGCACCGCGGCGTGGTGTGCGAGAAGTGCGGCGTGGAGGTCACCCTGGCCAAGGTGCGTCGCGAGCGCATGGGGCACATCGAGCTGGCCAGCCCGGTGGCGCACATCTGGTTCCTGAAGTCGCTGCCCTCGCGCATCGGCCTGCTGCTCGACATGACGCTGCGCGACATCGAGCGCATCCTCTACTTCGAGGCCTTCGTGGTGATCGACCCCGGCATGACCACGCTGGAGCGGGGCCAGCTGCTCACCGAGGAGGCCTACCTCGACGCCATCGAGGAGAACGGTGACGAGTTCAAGGCGATGATGGGCGCCGAGGCCATCCTCGAGCTGCTCAAGACCATCGACCTCAAGTCCGAGGCCGTGCGCCTGCGCGACGAGATCGCCAACACCAATTCCGAGACCAAGCTCAAGCGCCTGTCCAAGCGGCTCAAGCTCATCGAGGCCTTCATCGAGTCCGGCAACCGCCCGGAGTGGATGATCCTCACCGTGCTGCCGGTGCTGCCGCCCGAGCTGCGGCCGCTGGTGCCGCTCGACGGCGGGCGCTTCGCCACCTCGGACCTGAACGATCTCTACCGGCGGGTCATCAACCGCAACAACCGCCTCAAGCGGCTGCTGGAGCTCAACGCGCCCGACATCATCGTGCGCAACGAGAAGCGCATGCTCCAGGAGGCGGTCGACGCCCTGCTCGACAACGGCCGCCGGGGGCGCGCCATCACCGGTTCCAACAAGCGGCCGCTCAAGTCCCTGGCCGACATGATCAAGGGCAAGCAGGGCCGCTTCCGCCAGAACCTGCTCGGCAAGCGCGTGGACTACTCGGGCCGCTCGGTGATCGTGGTCGGCCCCACGCTCAAGCTGCACCAGTGCGGCCTGCCCAAGCGCATGGCCCTGGAGCTGTTCAAGCCGTTCATCTTCAGCAAGCTGCAACTGCGCGGCCTGGCCACCACCATCAAGGCGGCCAAGAAGATGGTCGAGCGCGAGGGGCCGGAGGTGTGGGACATCCTCGAGGAGGTCATCCGCGAGCACCCGGTGCTGCTCAACCGCGCGCCGACCTTGCACCGCCTCGGCATCCAGGCCTTCGAGCCGGTGCTCATCGAGGGCAAGGCCATCCAGCTCCACCCGCTGGTGTGCACCGCCTTCAACGCCGACTTCGACGGCGACCAGATGGCCGTGCACGTGCCCCTGTCGCTGGAGGCGCAGCTCGAGGCGCGGGCGCTGATGATGTCCACCAACAACATCCTGTCCCCCGCCAACGGCGAGCCCATCATCGTGCCCTCCCAGGACGTGGTGCTGGGGCTCTACTACATGAGCCGCGAGCGCATCAACGCCCGCGGCGAGGGCATGTACTTCGCGGACACCCGGGAGCTGCACCGCGCCTACATGACGGGGGCCGTCGACCTGCACGCGAAGGTGAAGGTGCGTATCGTCGACACCGACCTCGACGACGAGGGCAACCTGGTGCGCACGCCCCGGGTCGTCGAAACCGTCGTCGGCCGGGCCCTGATCTACGACATCGTCCCCGAGGGGCTGCCTTTCTCGCTGGTCGACCGCGACATGACCAAGAAGGCCATCTCGGCCGTGCTCAACGCCTGCTACCGCCGCCTCGGCCTCAAGGACACGGTGATCTTCGCGGACCAGCTCATGTACATGGGCTTCCATTACGCGACCCGCGCCGGGGTGTCCTTCTCCGCCGAGGACATGGCAATCCCGGAGGAGAAGGCCGCGATCCTGGCCCGGGCCGAGGAGGAGGTCAAGGAGATCGAGTACCAGTACACCTCGGGCCTGGTGACGGACGGCGAGCGCTACAACAAGGTCGTCGACATCTGGTCGCGCACCAACGACCAGGTGGCCCGGGCCATGATGGAGAAGCTCGGCAAGGAGACCGTCGTCGACCGTGACGGCAACGAGGTCCAGCAGAAGTCCTTCAACTCCATCTTCATGATGGCCGACTCCGGCGCGCGCGGCTCGGCGGCCCAGATCCGCCAGCTGGCCGGCATGCGCGGGCTCATGGCCAAGCCGGACGGCTCCATCATCGAGACCCCGATCACGGCCAACTTCCGCGAGGGCCTGAACGTCATCCAGTACTTCATCTCCACGCACGGCGCGCGCAAGGGCCTGGCGGACACGGCGCTCAAGACCGCCAACTCCGGGTACCTCACGCGGCGCCTGGTCGACGTGGCCCAGGACCTGGTGGTCACCGAGCACGACTGCGGCACCGAGCAGGGGCTGGTGATGACCCCCATCGTGGAAGGGGGCGACGTGGTCGAGTCCCTCGGCGAGCGCGTGCTCGGGCGGGTGGTGGCGGTCGACACCTACGCGCCCGGCAGCGACGAGGTCGCCGTGCCCAAGGGCACGCTGCTCGACGAGAAGTGGGTCGAGCGCCTCGAGCAGCTCGGCATCGACGAGATCCGCGTGCGCTCGGCGATCACCTGCGAGACCCGCTACGGCGTCTGCGCCATGTGCTACGGCCGCGACCTGGCGCGCGGCCACCTGGTCAACGTCGGCGAGGCCGTGGGCGTGATCGCGGCCCAGAGCATCGGCGAGCCCGGCACCCAGCTCACCATGCGTACCTTCCACATCGGTGGTGCGGCCAGCCGGGCGGCGACCGTCAACAGCGTGCAGGTCAAGAACGCGGGCACCATCCGCCTGCACAACGTCAAGACGGTCACCAACAAGGAGGGCAAGCTGGTGGCCGTCTCGCGCTCCGGCGAGATCGGGGTCATCGACGCCAACGGGCGCGAGCGCGAACGCTACAAGATCCCCTACGGCGCCGTGCTCGCCGTGGTGGAAGGCTCGGAGGTGCAGGGTGGCGAGACCGTGGCCAACTGGGACCCGCACACCCACCCGATCGTGACCGAGGTGGCCGGCATCGCCCGCTTCACCGACTTCGTCGAGGGCGTGACCGTCGAGCGCAAGACCGACGAGGTTACCGGCCTCACCAGCCTGGTGGTCACCGATCCCAAGCAGCGCGGTGCCGCCGGCCGCGACCTGCGCCCCGTGGTGCGCCTGGTCGACGAGAACGGCGAGGACGTCAAGATCCCGGGTACCGACATGCCCGCACACTACCTGCTGCCGGCCGGCGCCATCGTGAGCATGGAGGACGGCGCGCGCGTGGAAGTGGGTGACGTCATCGCCCGCATCCCCCAGGAGACGTCCAAGACCCGCGACATCACGGGCGGTCTGCCGCGGGTGGCCGACCTGTTCGAGGCACGCAAGCCCAAGGAGCCGGCCATCCTCGCCGAGCGTTCCGGCACCGTCTCCTTCGGCAAGGAGACCAAGGGCAAGCAGCGGCTCATCATCACCGGGCCGGACGGCGAGACCTACGAGGAGCTGATCCCGAAGTACCGCCACATCAACGTGTTCGAGGGCGAGCACGTCGAGAAGGGCGAGATCATCGCCGACGGCGAGCCCAACCCGCACGACATCCTGCGCCTGCTCGGCGTCACCGCCATGGCCGACTACCTGGTCAAGGAGATCCAGGACGTCTACCGCCTGCAGGGTGTGAAGATCAACGACAAGCACATCGAGGTGATCATCCGCCAGATGCTGCGCAAGGTGGAGGTCGTCAATCCCGGCGACACCCGCTTCCTCAAGGGCGAGCAGGTGGAGAAGGCCCGCCTGTTCGAAGAGAACGAGCGGATCGAGCGCGAGGGCGGGGTGCCGGCCACCTGGGCACCGTTGCTGCTCGGGATCACCAAGGCCTCGCTGGCCACCGAGTCCTTCATCTCCGCGGCCTCCTTCCAGGAGACCACCCGGGTGCTGACCGAGGCGGCGGTGCGCGGCGCGCGCGACGAGCTGCGCGGGCTCAAGGAGAACGTCATCGTCGGGCGCCTCATTCCCGCCGGTACCGGGCTGGCCTACCACGAGGAGCGCCGCCGCCGGCGCCACGGCGAGCTGGTGATCGAGGTCCCCGAGCCCGTGCTCGAGGAGGAAGCGGCGGATACCGGGAGCGCTCCCGGCGAGACCTCGTCCGAGGCGCCCTCGGGGGAGGCCTCGGAGGGCTGAACCGACGCCGGCAACGGGGCGGAGGGGCCGGGTCGGGCCCGTGCTTGACACCCCTCGGCGCCCTCTCTACAATTGCGCGTCTTTCCGACAGGCCCTGAACCGCTTTCGGGCCTGTCGTTTGTTTTGATCCGCGGAAAGTCCGCTTTTCCACATCGGCTACAGGGCAGGATTTATGGCAACAATCAACCAGTTAGTCCGCAAGCCTCGCAAGCGCAAGCGGGAGAAGAGCAACGTGCCTGCGCTCGAGGCCTGTCCGCAGAAGCGAGGGGTGTGCACCCGCGTCTACACCACCACGCCCAAGAAGCCGAACTCGGCGCTGCGCAAGGTGGCCCGCGTGCGCCTCACCAACGGTTACGAGGTGACCACCTACATCGGCGGCGAGGGCCACAACCTCCAGGAGCACTCGGTGGTGCTCATCCGCGGCGGGCGCGTCAAGGACCTGCCGGGCGTGCGCTACCACGTGGTGCGCGGCACCCTGGATGCCTCCGGCGTGGAGGGCCGCCGCCAGGGACGTTCCAAGTACGGGGCCAAGCGGCCCAAGTCCTGAGCGGCGTGCGCGGGCAGACGGAAGCAGCATTGACGGGAACGAGACATGTCGAGAAGAAAGGCGGCTGTGAAGCGTGAGGTGCTCCCCGATCCCAAGTACGGGAGCGAGCGGCTCACCAAGTTCATCAACATGGTGATGCGCGACGGCAAGAAGTCCGTGGCCGAGAAGATCGTCTACGGCGCGCTGGAGACCATCGAGCAGCGCCGGGGCGGCAATCCGGTCGAGGTGCTCGAGCAGGCGCTGGAGAACGTCAGCCCGCTCGTCGAGGTCAAGTCGCGCCGCGTCGGCGGGGCCAACTACCAGGTGCCGGTCGAGGTCCGTCCCGCGCGCCGCCAGACCCTCGCCATGCGCTGGATGATCGAGGCCGCCCGCCGCCGGGGCGAGAAGACCATGGCCCAGCGGCTGGCCGGCGAGATCCTCGATGCCGCCGAGAACCGCGGGGCGGCGGTCAAGAAGCGCGAGGACACGCACCGCATGGCGGAGGCGAACAAGGCCTTCGCGCACTACCGCTGGTAATCCTTCGACGAACGCAGTCAGACACGCAAGGAACCGAACGTGGCACGCAAGACACCCATCGAGCGCTACCGCAACCTCGGGATCATGGCGCACATCGACGCCGGGAAGACGACGACCACCGAGCGCATCCTCTTCTACACCGGCGTCTCGCACAAGATCGGCGAGGTGCACGACGGCGCCGCGACCATGGACTGGATGGAGCAGGAACAGGAGCGCGGCATCACCATCACGTCCGCCGCCACCACCTGCTTCTGGCGCGGCATGGACCGCCAGTTCCCCGAGTACCGCATCAACATCATCGACACGCCCGGGCACGTGGACTTCACCATCGAGGTGGAGCGTTCCCTGCGCGTGCTCGACGGTGCCTGTGCCGTGTTCTGCGCCGTCGGCGGTGTGGAGCCCCAGTCGGAGACGGTCTGGCGCCAGGCCAACAAGTACGGCGTGCCGCGCATCGGCTTCGTCAACAAGATGGACCGGGCCGGTGCGAACTTCCTGCGCGTGGTCGACCAGGTGCGCGAGCGCCTGGGCGGGACCCCGGTGCCCATCCAGCTGCCGATCGGC
This sequence comes from Gammaproteobacteria bacterium, assembly GCA_003695825.1. Lineage (GTDB taxonomy): Bacteria > Pseudomonadota > Gammaproteobacteria > Thiohalobacterales > Thiohalobacteraceae > J048. Next base: position 8,345 of record RFHK01000039.1, read on the forward strand.
GCCGAGGAGAACTTCCAGGGCGTCGTGGACCTGATCCGCATGAAGGCCATCTACTGGAACGACGCCGACATGGGCACCACCTACGAGGCCAGGGACATCCCGGCGGACATGGTGGACGCCTGCAACGAGTGGCGCGAGAAGATGGTCGAGGCGGCGGCCGAGGCCAACGAGGAGCTCATGGACAAGTACCTCGAGGAGGGTGACCTCAGCGAGGACGAGATCCGCCAGGGCCTGCGCATCCGCACCCTGAACAACGAGATCGTGCCCATGCTGTGCGGGTCGGCCTTCAAGAACAAGGGTGTCCAGGCGCTGCTCGACGCCGTCATCTACTATCTCCCCTCGCCGGTGGACATCCCGTCCATCAAGGGGGTGACCCCCGACGGCGAGGAGTCCGAGCGGCACGCCTCCGACGACGAGCCCTTCTCCGCCCTGGCGTTCAAGATCGCCACCGACCCCTTCGTCGGCACCCTGACCTTCATCCGCGTCTACTCGGGGGTGCTGACCTCGGGGGATACCGTCTACAACTCGGTCAAGCAGAAGAAGGAGCGCATCGGCCGCCTGCTGCAGATGCACGCCAACCACCGCGACGAGATCAAGGAGGTGCGTGCCGGCGACATCGCGGCCTGCGTGGGGCTCAAGGACGTCACCACCGGCGATACGCTCTGCGACATCAACCAGCCGATCGTGCTCGAGCGCATGGAATTCCCCGAGCCGGTGATCTCGGTGGCGGTCGAGCCCAAGACCAAGGCCGACCAGGAGAAGATGGGACTCGCCCTGCAGAAGCTCGCCCAGGAGGATCCCTCCTTCCGGGTGCACACCGACGAGGAGTCCGGCCAGACCATCATCTCCGGCATGGGTGAGCTGCACCTGGAGATCATCGTCGACCGCCTCCGGCGCGAGTTCAAGGTGGAGGCCAACGTGGGTGCGCCCCAGGTCGCCTACCGCGAGACCATTCGCAAGCCGGTGGAGCGGGCGGAAGGCAAGTTCGTGCGCCAGACCGGCGGCCGCGGCCAGTACGGTCACGTCATCCTGCGGCTCGAGCCGCAGGAGCAGGGGTTCGGCTACGAGTTCGTCAACGAGATCGTCGGCGGCGTGGTGCCCAAGGAATACATCCCCGCCGTGGACAAGGGCGTGCAGGAACAGATGGAGAACGGCGTCCTGGCCGGTTACCCGATGGTGGACGTCAAGGTCACGCTCTACGACGGTTCCTACCACGACGTGGACTCCTCGGAGATGGCGTTCAAGATCGCCGGCTCCATGGCCTTCAAGGAAGGGGCGCTCAAGGGCGACCCGGTGCTGCTCGAGCCGATCATGAAGGTCGAGGTGGTGACCCCCGAGGAGTACCTCGGTGACGTCATGGGCGACATCAACCGCCGGCGCGGCATCGCCCAGGGCATGGACGATTCCCCGGCCGGCAAGATCATCCGGGCCGAGGTGCCGCTGGCCGAGATGTTCGGCTATGCCACCGACCTGCGCTCCATGACCCAGGGCCGTGCCACCTATTCGATGGAATTCGAGAAGTACGCCGAGGCGCCGGCCAACATCGCCGAGGCCGTCATCAAGAAGGCCTCCTGAGGCGGCGCCGGAGGGTTTCGAACACAGGTGCAACCAGAGACAGCAACGAGGTAAGCGACCGTGTCCAAGGAGAAGTTTGAGCGTACGAAGCCGCACGTGAACGTGGGTACGATTGGTCACGTGGACCATGGGAAGACGACGTTGACGGCGGCGCTGACGA
>RFHK01000178.1 GCA_003695825.1 Gammaproteobacteria bacterium
GCCGGGCACGTCCACGGCAAGAAGCTGGACATCGTCTCGGCCTTCCAGAGCTACGGCGAGTTCCTGGCCCACCGGATCGACGAGCACGAGCGCCAGGAGATCGTCCAGCATGCCTGCCCGGGGCCGGGGGCCTGCGGCGGCATGTATACCGCCAACACCATGGCCACGGCCATCGAGGCCCTGGGCATGAGCCTGCCCTACAGTTCCTCGACACCGGCCGACGATGCCGCCAAGCTGCGGGAATGCCATCGTGCCGGCGCGGCCATGCGCGTGCTGCTCGAGCGCGACATCAAGCCCCGTGACATCATGACCCGGGAAGCCTTCGAGAACGCCATGGTGATGGTCATGGCCACCGGGGGATCGACCAACGCGGTGCTGCACCTGATCGCCATGGCACGCGCGGTCGACGTGCCGCTCACCCTGGACGATTTCCAGGCCGTCTCCGACCGGGTACCCTTCCTGGCCGACCTCAAGCCGTCCGGCAGGTACGTCATGGAGGACCTGCACAACGTCGGGGGGATTCCCGGCCTGATGAAATACCTGCTGCGCGAGGGGCTGCTGCATGGAGACTGCCTGACCGTGACCGGCAAGACGCTGGCCGAGAACCTCGCCGAGGTCGACGATCTCGACCCGGACCAGGACGTCATCCGGCCGCTGGAGGATCCCATCAAGGAGTCGGGCCACATTCGCATCCTGCGTGGCAACCTGGCCCCGGGCGGCGCAGTGGCCAAGATCACCGGGAAGGAAGGGCTTCATTTCGAGGGCCCGGCGCGGGTGTTCGACAGCGAGGAAGCGATGCTGGCCGCGCTCGAGCGTGGCGAGATCGAGAAGGGCGATGTGGTGGTGATCCGCTACGAGGGACCCAAGGGCGGTCCCGGCATGCCCGAGATGCTCACGCCCACCTCGGCCATCATGGGCGCCGGGCTGGGCGGCGACGTGGCCCTGCTCACCGACGGCCGGTTCTCGGGCGGCTCCCACGGCTTCATCATCGGCCACATCGTGCCCGAGGCCCAGGAAGGCGGGCCCATCGCCCTCGTGCGCAACGGGGACCGCATCCGCATCGACGCGGTCCGGAATACGATCGACGTGCTGGTCTCCGAGGAAGAACTGGCCCGCCGGCGGGCCGCATGGTCCCCCCCACCCTACAAGGCCAAGCGCGGCACCCTCTACAAGTACATCAAGTGCGTCAAGGACGCCGCGCACGGCTGCGTCACCGACGAGTGAGGCGGGGGAAGAATAGAAGCCAGGAGCTGGAAGTCAGAAGTCAGAAGACAGAAGACAGAAGACAGAAGACAGAAGTCAGAAGACAGAAGTCTTCCTCGTTCCTCAGCTCCCAGCTTCCAACTCCCAGCTTCCAATACGTCCCTTAGAACGTATCCCAGCTCGAGCGCTTGCGGATCCGCAGCCGCGGCAGGATGAGCCCGAGCAGGATGCCCAGGACGAGTACGCCGGCACCGATCATGAACCAGTCGCGGTCGGAACGGTCCTGCAAGGCCTCGTTCTCCTGCGCCAGCGCCTGCTGCTTGCGCTCGAGCTGCTTGAGGCGTTTCTTGAGTTCCCGGTTCTCGTTGGCGATGGCGAGCGTGCTGGAGGCCGTGCGCCGGATGTCGGCGAGTTCCTTCTTCAGCCGCGCGTTTTCCTTCTCGAGCTCCTCCACGCGGGCCTGGAGCCGGTCGCGGGCCTCGGTGAGCTCACGGAACTTCTGCAGCCGCTCGCCCTGGCTCATCTGCAGCGCGGCGAGCTGTTTCTCCATCTTGGCCAGGCGTTCGCGTGCCGCGGGCTGGTGCATCAGGAAACGGGCCAGTACCCACCCGTCCTGGCCACCGGGCGTGCGCACGTGGGCCCAACCGGCGTCCTTCTCGATCAGCTCGAGCCGGGTGCCGCTCTTGAGCATGCGCAGGATGCGATACTGGATCCCCTTGCCGGCACGCATCGGGAGTTCCAGCCGGTCGCTGACCCAGACGGTCCGGGAAGGCTCTGCCTGGGAGGGCTCGGTCGCCTCTTGCGCCGCGGCGGGCAGGGCGAGCAGCAGGCCGAGGACGAGCAGCACGGTTCTCACGGCACTTTCTCGCTGTGGCAGGATGACGTCTGGTTGGGCATTATACAGGGATGGAATCCCATGGGCAGGCGGACTTGCGTGAAGGCCTCGGCAACAACGGAGCCCCGGAGGCAGGGACCTGGCATCCGCGGGCGCGGCGCGTGCCTTCCCCGAACCAGGATGCGCGGCCGGCGGGCATGCGACCGAGCCTGCTGGTGATCCACGGCATCAGCCTGCCCCCGGGCGAGTTCGGCGGCCCGTGGATCGATGCCCTGTTCACCAACCGCCTGGACCCCACCGCGCATCCCTACTTTCGCGAGATCGCCCACCTCAGGGTATCCGCGCACCTGCTGATCGACCGCCGGGGGCACCTGACCCAGTATGTGCCGTTCGAGCGCCGCGCCTGGCATGCCGGGCGGAGCCGGTTCGGTGCGCACGAGGGCTGCAACGATTTCTCGATCGGGATCGAGCTCGAGGGCACGGACGAGGTGCCCTACACGGACGAGCAGTACGGGTGCCTGGCCGAGGTCACCCGCTGGCTGATGGCGCGTTATCCGGACATCGTGCCGGAACGGATCGTGGGCCACAGCGACATCGCGCCGGGACGCAAGACCGATCCCGGACCTGCCTTCGACTGGGTCCGCTACCGCGCACTGCTGGAGAACGGCACATGAGCCTGCACCTGGAGTTCCTGCGACACGGTGAACCGGCCGGGGGACCGCGCTACCGTGGCCAGACCGACGATCCGCTCAACGAGAATGGCTGGCGGCAGATGCAGTCCGCCGTCCAGGATCTGCCGGCCGACCGCTGGGAAGCCGTGATCTCCTCGCCGCTGCGCCGCTGCCGCGAATTCGCCGAGTGGCTCGCCCGCCAGCGCGGACTGCCGCTACAGCTCGACGCGCGGCTCAAGGAGATCGGCTTCGGGGCCTGGGAGGGGCGTACCTACGCGGAGCTCAAGGCCGAGGACGAGGAGGCGATCCGGCGCTTCTATACCGACCCTGTGCGCCATCGTCCGCCGGGCGCCGAGCCGGTGGCCGAGTTCCGGGCCCGCGTGGAGGCGGCCCTGCACGATCTGCTGGCGACGTACGGAGAGGGCCGGCTGCTGGTGGTGGCCCATGCCGGGGTCATCCGGGCGGCCATCGCCCGGGTGCTCCAGGTCCCGGACCGGGCCATGATGCGCGTGCGCATCCCTTATGCTGGCCGGGTGGGGATCGAACTGGACGGGGAGCGCGGGGATGCGCTGCTCTACATCCGCTGAGCCCCTGTCCCTGCGCCAGCTCGATCACTGCCCCCCGGCCCTGTACGAGGCCGAGGCCGGGGAGTTGCGCCGGCTCCTCGGCGGCCCCACCCTCCTGCACCTGCCGGGCCGGCGCCCGGCTCCCCTGTTCGTGTCCGTGCTCCTGCACGGCAACGAGACGACCGGCTATCTCGCCGTGCGCGAGCTGCTGCGGCGCTACCGGGACCGGCCCCTGCCGCGGGCGCTGAGCGTCTTCTTCGGCAACGTGTACGCGGCGGAGCAGGGCGTGCGCCGCCTCCCCGACCAGCCCGACTACAACCGTGTCTGGCCCGGTTCCGAGACCGCGGGCACCCCGGAACACGCGATGATGGCCGAGGTGGTGCAGGCGATGGAAAGTCGCGGCGTGTTCGCCGCGGTGGACGTGCACAACAACACCGGCATCAACCCGCACTATGCCTGTGTCAACCGCATCGATCACCGATTCCTGCACCTGGCCATCCTCTTCTCGCGCACGGTGGTCTATTTCGTGCGTCCCCGCGGGGTCGCTTCCATGGCGCTGGCGCGCCTGTGTCCTTCCGTGACCGTCGAGTGCGGACAACCCGGCCAGCGCCACGGCATCGAGCACGCCCTGGAATACCTCGAGGCCTGCCTGCACCTGGCCGAGATCCCGGTACATCCCGTCGCGCCGCACGACCTCGACCTCTACCACACGGTGGCCTCGATCCGCGTGCCGGAGCGCGTGGCCTTCGGCTTCGGCCGCCGGGACGTCGCACTCGAGTTCCAGCCCGACCTCGACCACCTCAATTTCCGGGAACTCCCGGCCGGTACCGTTCTCGCCCGCCTGCATGCCGAGCTGCCCCGGCCCCTGGTGGTCACGGACGAACGCGGCCGGGACGTGTTCGATACCTACTTCGCCGTCGAGGACGACCAGCTGGTGCTGAAGCGCCCGGTGATGCCTTCCATGTTCACGCTCGATGCGCGCATCGTGCGCCAGGATTGCCTGGGCTACCTCATGGAACGCATCGAGCTGGTGAGCGATTCGGCGGCATGATGCGCCTGGTCGTCGCCCTCACCCCGCACGGCTACGGCCACGCGGCCCAGACCCTCACGGTGCTGCGCGAGCTGTGCCGCCGGCGGCCGGACATCGAACTGCACATCGCCACCCGGGTACCGCAGTCCTGGCTGGCGGAACGACTGCCCCACCCCTTCACCTATCACGCGCATGCCACCGACTTCGGGCTGGTCATGCACTCGCCCGTGCAGATCGATCATGCCGTCTCGGCCCGTTCCTATGCCGCCCTCTACCGGGACCGGTACCGGCTGCTGGAGGAGGAGTCCGAGTGGCTGGCCCGTATCGCCCCCGACCTGGTGCTGGCCAACGTCCCCTGGATCCCCCTGCTGGCGGCACGGCGCCTGGAACTCCCGGCAGTCGCGCTCTGCTCGTTGAACTGGGCCGGGATCTACCGCCATTTCTACGGTGCCCTCCCGGAAGGCCCGGACGTCTTCGCCTGGCTGCGGGAAGGCTATGCCTCCGCCCGGGCCTTCCTGCGGCCGCAGCCCGCCATGCCCATGCCGGAGCTGGAGCAGGTGCACGACATCGGTCCCCTGGCCGAGCGGGGCCGGAACCGCAGGGAGGCGCTGCGTGCACGTCTCCGGCTGGCCGCGGGCGTGCGCCTGGTGCTGGTCGCGCTCGGCGGCGTCGGCGGACGCCTGCCCGTGGAACGCTGGCCCCAGTCCCGGGACGTGTGTTACCTGGTGGAAGACGCCTGGCGGGTGACGCGCGCGGACGTCTTCCCCATCGGCCGCACGGGCATGCCCTTCCTGGATCTCGTCGCCAGCGTCGACGTCGTGCTGGGCAAGTGCGGTTACGGGACCGTGGCCGAGTGTGCCGTCAACGGTACCCCCTTGCTCGCCATCCGCCGCGAGGACGGCTGGCCGGAAGACGCGCCCCTGTCCAACTGGCTGCAGGCACACGGCCGCCTGGCCTGGATCCACCGCCGGCAGGCCGAGACGGGCCGGTTCCGGGACGAGCTCGAGGCCTTGCTCGCCGAGCCGGCGCCACGGCCCCCCGAACCCACCGGTGTGGCCGAGGCCGCTGCGGCGCTGCTGGCATTGGCATAGAGGGCGTCCCGGGTGTAGTTTCGAGAGGCAACGGAGTCGCGGATGCACGAGTTCTCGCTTTGCCGGGCCTTGTTGCGGCAGGTCGAGCAGGTGGCCCGGGAACACGGCGCCCGCAGGGTGGACCGCATCGAACTGCGCCTCGGGCCGCTGTCGGGTGCCGAGGCGGCGCTCCTGCGCCAGGCCTGGCCGCTGGCCGCGGCCGGCACGCTGGCCGCGGCCGCGGAACTGGTGATCGAACCGGCGCCCGTCGTGGTGCGCTGCACGGCCTGCGGCGCGGAGACCGAAGCCGCGCCCAACCGCCTGCTGTGCGGGGCCTGCGGAGACTGGCGCACGCGGCTGGTGAGCGGCGACGAACTGCTGCTGGCCCAGCTGGAACTCTCGGATTTCGAAATGGAGGAAGCCGCCCCATGTGCCTCGCCATCCCCATGAGGATCCAGTCCATCGACGGGCTCACTGCCCGTTGCGAGGC
>RFHK01000179.1 GCA_003695825.1 Gammaproteobacteria bacterium
AATTGGTCGGGGCGAGAGGATTCGAACCTCCGACCACCGCAACCCCATTGCGGTGCGCTACCAGACTGCGCTACGCCCCGAACGCAGTGCGCATGATACCCGAAGCCGCCGCGGCGGAAAACCGCCTGTGCCCCGCCCCGTGCTCAGCGCTTGAGGATCTGCAGCAATTCCTCGAGCTCGGCGCGCATCTGGCGAATGATCTGCTGGCTCTGCGTGACGTCCTCTTTCGCCTCCTCGCTCGAGAGCCGCTGCCGTGCGCCGCCGATGGTGAAGCCCTGCTCGTAGAGGAGGCTCTTGATCTGCCGCACCAGCAAGACGTCGTTACGCTGGTAGTAGCGGCGGTTGCCGCGGCGCTTGACGGGCTTGAGCTGTGGAAACTCCTGCTCCCAGTAGCGGAGCACGTGCGGCTTCACACCGCAGAGTTCGCTGACCTCCCCGATGGTGAAATAGCGCTTGCCGGGAATGGGCGGGAGTTCGTCATTGTGGCTCGCTTCCAGCATAGGCCTCCACCCTCGACTTGAGTTTCTGTCCCGGCCGGAACGTCACCACGCGGCGCGCCGTGATGGGGATCTCCTCGCCGGTCTTGGGGTTACGCCCCGGCCGTTCGTTCTTGTCACGCAGATCGAAGTTGCCGAATCCCGAAAGCTTGACCTGGTTGCCGTTCTCGAGGGCCACGCGAATCTCCTCGAAGAACATCTCCACCAGTTCCTTGGCTTCCCGCTTGTTGAGCCCGAGCTCCTCGAACAGGTGCTCGGCCATGTCTGCCTTGGTCAGTGCCATTCGCCCTCTATCCTCTGATGGTCGCACCCAGGCGTTCCCGCAGGGCCGTGAGGACGTCCTGCAGGACCGACGCCACGTCCTCGTCGGTAAGTGTGCGCGAGGGATCCTGAAGAATCAAGCCCAAGGCCATGCTTTTTCGTCCTTTTTCGACTCCCTCTCCCCGGTAGACGTCGAACGGGAAGACCGACTGCAGGAGCGGCCCGGCCGCTTCGCGCACGACCGCGAGCACGGCCTCGGCGGGGGTGTCCTCCGCGAGCAGCAAGGCCAGGTCGCGGCGGATGGAAGGATAACGCGACAAGGGAGTGAAGGCCGGCACGCGCGCCTGGCGCAGTGCCTCGGCCTGTACCTCGAAGAGCTGAACGTCCTCTGGAAGATCGAGGACCTGGGCCAGACGCGGGTGCAGGGTGCCGAGCCAGCCCACGGGGTGGCCGCGATCGAGAATGCGCGCCGATCGCCCCGGGTGCAGGGCCGGGTGCACCGCCGCCTCGAAGGCGAAGTCCCCCGCCCTGCCGGTCAGTTCCAGCAGGTGTTCGACGTCGCCCTTGACGTCGTGGAAATCCGCCCGCCGGCCGCTCCCGGACCAATGCACCCCTTCCGGGATACCACAGGCCAGGCCACCGAGATACATTTCCTGTTTGATCTCATTCTGTTGGCGTATAAAGTTGAGACCCAGCTCGAATAGGTAGACCCGCTCCTGCTGGCGGTTGAGGTTGTGGCGGGCCGCGTGCAGCAAGCCCGGCCAGAGGCTGGTACGCATCACGCTCATCTCGGCAGAGAGGGGGTTGGTGAGACGCACCGGGTCGTCCTGGGGGACGATACGGCGGGCGAGCTCGGGGTCGATGAAGCTGTAGGTGACGGCCTCGCGGTACCCGAGATCGGCCAGGGCGTCGCGCAACCGGGCAAGCGGCACCTCGGTCTCGGGGCGCGGGTGGAGCACCATCCGCGCCTCGGGCAGGCGGCGGGGCAACCGGTCGTAGCCGTGAATGCGGGCCACCTCCTCCACCAGGTCGGCCTCGAGCCGGAGGTCGAACCGGAACGAGGGCGGCACCACGCGCCAACCGTCCGGCAGGGCCTCGAGGGTGCAGCCCAGCCGGCCCAGGATCTCTTCGACGTCGTCCCGCTCGGGCTCGAACCCGAGCAGGCGCACCATCCGGGGCATGCGCAGGTGGATGGCGGCCCGTTCGGGCAGGAACTCGCCCGCGACACGCTCGATCACCGGGCCCGCCTCCCCGCCGCAGATCTCGAGCAGCAGGTGCGTGGCCCGTTCCATGGCCAGGCGTTGCAGCTCCGGGTCCACTCCGCGCTCGAAGCGATAGGAGGAGTCCGTCTGCAGGCCGAACCGGCGGGCACGCCCGGCCACGACCTCGGGAGTGAAGAAGGCGCATTCGAGAAAGAGGTTGCGGGTCTGGTCGCGGACCCCGCTGTCGGCGCCGCCCATGATACCGGCCAAGGCCAGTGGGCCGGTTGCGTCCGCGATCACAAGGACCTCGGGATCGAGCGCGATCTCGCGCCCGTCGAGCAGGACGAGCCGCTCCCCCGCCCGGGCGCGGCGCACCTGGATGCCGCCCCGCAGGGTGTCGAGATCGAAGGCATGCATGGGCTGGCCGAGCTCGAGCATCACGTAGTTGGTGACGTCCACCAGCGGTCCCAGGCTGCGCAGGCCACAGCGGCGCAGCTTCTCCTGCATCCAGAGCGGCGTGTCGGCCCCGGCGTTCACGCCGCGCAGCACCCGTCCCAGGTAACGGGGGCAGCCGGCCGGGTCGGCGATCTCGATCGGGAAGGTGTCGGTCCGCGTGGGAGGCACCTCCGGCATGGGCGGTCGCCGCACCGGGCAACGGTTGAGCACGCCCACCTCGCGCGCGATCCCGGCGATGCTCAGGCAATCGCCGCGGTTGGGGGTGAGGTCGATTTCGATGAGATGGTCGTCGAGGCCCAGCCAGGCGCGGAGGTCTTCACCCACCGGGGCCTCCTCCGGCAGCGCCATCAGGCCGGAATGGTCCTCGGAGAGGCCCAGTTCCCGGGCGGAGCAGAGCATGCCGAAGGACTCCACCCCGCGCAGCTTCGCCTTGCGGATCTTCATCTCCCCGACCTGTGCGCCGATCCGGGCCGTGGGCGCCTTCATGCCGGGCGCCACGTTCGGGGCCCCGCAGACGATCTGCAGCGGCGCATTCTCCCCCACGTCCACCTTGCAGACGCGCAGCTTGTCCGCGTTGGGGTGCTGCACGACCTCCAGCACCCGGCCGACCACCACGCCGGAGAACGCACCGGCCGCCGGCTCGATCGAATCGACCTCCAGCCCGGCCAGCGTCAGCTGTTCCGCCAGTGTCTCGGTCGAAACCGGCGGATCCACCCACTCACGCAACCACTTCTCGCTGAATTTCATGATGTCTTTTTCGTCTCTGATCCATCCGCCACGAAACCCGCAAAACCCGCGGAAAAAGTTATTGATGCGAATCTTCAGTGGGTTTCGTGGATTTCGTGGCTCCCCATACCCTCACCGGAACTGCGCGAGGAAGCGCAGGTCGTTCTCGAAGAACAGGCGCAGGTCGTCGACGCCGTAGCGCAGCATGGCGAGGCGCTCGACCCCCATGCCGAAGGCGAACCCGGTCCAGCGCTCGTTGTCGATGTGCACGTGCTCGAATACCTTCGGATGCACCATGCCGCAGCCGAGCACCTCCAGCCAGCCGCTGCCCCCGCACACCCGGCAGCCTGCTCCACCGCAGATCACGCACTGGATGTCGACCTCGGCGGAGGGCTCGGTGAACGGGAAGTAGGAAGGACGAAAACGCACGCCCAGGTCCCGTTCGAAGAAACGCCGCAGGAAGGCATCGAGCACACCCTTGAGGTCGGCGAAGCTGACATCGGTGTCGACCATCAGCCCTTCCACCTGGTGGAACATGGGCGTGTGGGTGAGATCCGAGTCGCAGCGGTAGACCCGGCCGGGCGCGATGATGCGCAGCGGCGGCGGCGTGGTTTCCATCACGCGGATCTGCACCGGCGAGGTATGGGTACGCAACACCCGGCCGTCCTCGAGGTAGAAGGTGTCGTGCATGGCGCGCGCCGGGTGGTGCGGCGGGATGTTGAGTGCCTCGAAGTTGTGGAAGTCGTCTTCGATCTCCGGGCCCTCGGCGACCTCGAAGCCGAGCTGGCCGAAGAGGGACTCGATGCGCTGCAGGGTGCGGGTGACCGGGTGCCAGCCGCCGGCCGGTCGGCGGCGCCCGGGCAGGGTGACGTCTACCCGTTCCGCGGCGAGCTTCTGCTCCAGGGCCTCCTGCGCCAGGGCCTCGCGGCGTTGCTCGATCGCCTCCTGGAGGCGCTGCTTGGCGCGGTTGATGGCCTGCCCGGCCTCCCTGCGCTCTTCCGGCGGCAGCCCACCCAGCTGCTTGAGCCTTGCCGTCAGCGCCCCCTTCTTGCCGAGATAGCGCACGCGGATCCCGTCGAGCGCACGCAAGTCCGCCGCCTGGGCCACCGCGTCCAGCGCCTGCGCGAGGAGTGTGTCCGTGTCCTTCGCCACCGCTCTCTGCTCCAGCTACTGCAAGGCACGAATTCTACACGAAAAAGGGGAAGCGGATCGCTTCCCCTCGGGGTCCATCGAAATACCCGGCGGGCTCAGGCGCCCAGGGCCGCCCGCGCCTTCTCGGCGATCGCGGCGAAGGCCGGCTTGTCGTGCACGGCGAGGTCCGCCAGGATCTTGCGGTCGATCTCGATGCCGGCCTTCTTCAGGCCACAGATCATGCGGCTGTAGGACAGGCCGTTCTCGCGGGCCGCGGCATTGATGCGGGCGATCCACAGGGCGCGGAACTGGCGCTTGCGCTGCCGGCGGTCACGGTAGGCGTACTGGCCGGCCTTGATGACGGCCTGCTTGGCGACGCGGAACACCTTGCGGCGCGCGCCGTAGTAGCCCTTGGCCTTCTTCAGGATCTTCTTGTGCCGCGCGCGGGCGACGACACCGCGTTTGACTCTCGGCATGGCGAACCCTCCTCAGAGGTAGGGCAGCATGCGCTTGGCGAGCACCGCGTCCGCCGGGTGCAGGTAGGCGGACGTGCGCAACAGGCGCTTGCGCTTGCTGCTCTTCTTGGTGAGGATGTGGCGGCGATGCGACTGGTAGCGCTTGATGCGCCCCTTCGCCGTGACGCGGAACCGCTTGGCGGCACCGCGGTTGGTCTTGAGCTTGGGCATGATCGTGTCACTCCGTATTGGCAGGCGCCCTCGGCTGGCTCGCGCCTGGTGCATTTCTCATGAGGGAACAGCCAGCGTTCCCGGCAGGGCGAGGCCCTGCTATTTCTTCTTGGGAGAGAGGATCATGACCATCTGGCGTCCCTCGAGCTTCGGGAACTGCTCGACGTTGCCGAGATCGGCCAGATCGTCGCGGACGCGCTCGAGAAGCTTGAGCCCCAGCTCCTGGTGCGCCATCTCGCGCCCGCGAAACCGCAGGGTCACCTTCACGCGGTCTCCCTCCTCCAGGAAACGTCTCAGGTTGCGGAGTTTGACCTGATAGTCTCCCACGTCCGTTCCCGGACGGAACTTCACCTCCTTGACCTGGATCTGCTTCTGGCGCTTGCGCGCCTGCTGGGCCTTCTTGCTCTGCTCGAACTTGAACCGGCCATAGTCCATGATCTTGCAGACCGGCGGGTCCGAGTTCGGCGCGATCTCCACCAGATCCAGGCCGGCCTCCTGGGCCAGCTCCCGGGCCTGCTCGATCGGAACGATGCCGACCTGCACGCCTTCTTCGTTGATCAGTCGCACGCGGGGGATGGTGATCTCTTCGTTGACCCGGTGCTGATCCCTTGGCTTAGCGATGCTTCATTCCTCCAAAACAGTGCGGCCGTGGCTCGCGATCTCCTCGGCAAGGCGGCGCCCGAACTCCTCCACAGGCATGACGCCGAGATCCTTGCCGGCCCGCGTGCGCACGGCCACTGTGCCGGATTCCACCTCGCGGTCCCCGATCACCAGCAGGTAGGGGACGCGCTGCAAGGTGTGCTCGCGGATTTTAAAGCCGATTTTCTCGTTTCTCAAGTCCGCGATCGCCCGGATGCCACGCTCCTGCAAGGCCGACACGGCCGCCCGCACGGCGTCGGCCTGGCGGTCGGTGATGTTCATGACCACCGCCTGGACCGGGGCCAGCCAGGTGGGCAGCTTGCCCTCGTAGTGCTCCAGCAGGATGCCGATGAAGCGCTCCAGCGAGCCCAGGATGGCCCGGTGGAGCATCACCGGCACCTGCCGCGAACCGTCCTCGGCCACGTAGTGGGCACCGAGCCGGGCCGGCATGGAGAAATCGAGCTGGATGGTGCCGAGCTGCCAGACGCGTCCCAGGCAGTCCTTGAGCGAGAACTCGATCTTGGGCCCGTAGAAGGCCCCCTCCCCCGGCTGCAGCTCCCAGTCCAGGCCCTTGCGCTCGAGCGCCTCCTCGAGCGCCTGCTCGGCCTTGTCCCACAGGGCGTCGTCGCCGACACGCTGCTCGGGACGGGTGGAGAGCTTGACCAGCACCTCGTCGAAGCCGAAATCCCGGTAGACCTCGAACAGCAGGTCGATGAAGGCCTCCACCTCGGAGAGGATCTGCGCCTCGGTACAGAAGATGTGGGCGTCGTCCTGCACGAAGTTGCGCACCCGCATCAGCCCGTGCAGGGTGCCGGAGGGCTCGTTGCGGTGGCAGGAACCGAACTCGGCCAGCCGCAGCGGGAGGTCCCGGTAACTGCGCAGCCCCCGGTTGTAGATCTGGATGTGTGCCGGGCAGTTCATCGGCTTGATGGCGAAGTCCCGGTTCTCGGAATGCGTCACGAACATGTTCTCGTGGAACTTCTCCCAGTGCCCGGACTTCTCCCACAGCACCCGGTCGATGATCTCCGGGGTGTGGACCTCCTGGTATCCGTGGCGGCGCAGCTTGTCGCGGATGTACTCCTGGATGGTGAGGTAGATGGTCCAGCCGCGGTCGTGCCAGAACACCATGCCCGGCGCCTCCTCCTGGGTGTGGAAGAGGTCGAGCTGCTTGCCGATGCGGCGGTGGTCGCGCTTCTCCGCCTCCTCCAGGCGCCGGAGATACGCCTTCAGTTCCTTTTTGTTCCGCCAGGCGGTGCCGTAGATGCGCTGCAGCATGGGATTCCTGGGATCACCGCGCCAGTAGGCACCGGCCACCTTCATGAGCTTGAAGGCATCGCCCAGCTTGCCGGTACTCGGCAGGTGCGGCCCCCGGCACAGATCGAACCAGTCGCCCTGCCGGTAGATGGTGATCTCCTCGTCCTCCGGCAGGTCCTGGATGATCTCCACCTTGTATTGCTCGCCGATGCTGTCGAACAGCCCGATGGCCGCCTCGCGGTCCCAGACCTCGCGGCGGATGGGCAGATCGCGCTTGACGATCTCGCGCATGCGCGCCTCGATCTTCTCCAGGTCCTCCGGCGTGAAGGGCTCGTCGCGGGCGAAGTCGTAATAGAAGCCGTCCTCGATCGTGGGGCCGATGGTGACCTGGGTGCCCGGGTAGAGCTCCTGCACCGCCTGTGCCATGACGTGCGCGGCATCGTGGCGGATGAGCTCCAGGGCGTCGGCCTCGTCCCGCTCGGTGACGATGGCGACCTCGGCGTCCTCCTCGATCTCGCGCGTGAGGTCGACCAGGCGGCCGTTGACGCGCGCCGCCAGCGCGGCCCGCGCCAGGCCGGGACCGATGTCCGCGGCGATCTCGGCGGCGGTCACGGGGTGGTCGTAGTGGCGCTGCGAGCCGTCGGGCAGGGTGATGGTCGGCATGGGCATCTCTCCAGTGGTGACCGATACGAGGGGCCACGTGGGCAAAATATCAAACGGGGCCGAGGACTTATCGCCCCGGCCCCGGCACCTGGTAGGCGCGAGTGGACTCGAACCACCGACCCCCACCATGTCAAGGTGGTGCTCTAACCAACTGAGCTACGCGCCTGGAGGATCAGTGA
>RFHK01000180.1 GCA_003695825.1 Gammaproteobacteria bacterium
CACGTGCCCGACGAGATCAACGTCGTCATCGAGATCCCGGCCCACAGCGACCCGGTGAAATACGAAGTGGACAAGGCGACCGGGGCCATGTTCGTGGACCGCTTCATGAGCACGGCCATGCACTATCCCTGCAATTACGGCTACATACCCCACACCCTGTCCTCGGACGGGGATCCCGTGGACGTGATGGTCCTCACCCCCGTGCCCCTGATCACGGGCTCGGTGGTGCGCTGCCGGCCGATCGGGGTGCTGACGATGACCGACGAGTCCGGGGACGACGCCAAGATCCTCGCCGTGCCCATCGACCGGCTCTGCTCCCTGTACCGGGAGGTGCGGGACTACCGCGACCTGCCGCCCATGCTGCTCGACCAGATCGCGCACTTCTTCGAACACTACAAGGACCTCGAGGAGGGCAAGTGGGTGCGTGTCCAGGGCTGGAGCGGTGTGGACGCGGCCCGGCAGGAGATCCTCGAAAGCCTGCGCCTGTACCAGGAGGCCCCGGAGAAACCGCGTTTCTGAGTGAGGGGTGAGGCGTGAGGCGTGAGGGGGTCTCGCGCCTCACACGATGAAATGAAAATCTGCATCGTCTCGGACAGCCACGACAACCGGCCGCTGTTGCGTGCCGCGGTCGAGGACGCCCGCGCCCGCGGCGCGGAAGCCGTCTTGCACTGCGGTGACGTGGTTGCCCCCGGCACCCTGTCGGTGCTGCAGGACCTCGGCCTGCCCGTCCACGTCATCCACGGTAACAACACCGGTGACCTCTACACGATGGCGCGCATCGCCGCCGAACCCGGGAGCCTGGTGTGCTTCTACGGCCAGGACGCCGACCTCGCCCTGGGCGGGCGCCGGATCTTCCTGGTGCACTATCCCCACTACGCCGAGGCCCTGGCCACCACCGGGCGCTGGGACCTGGTCTGCTGCGGTCACGACCACAAGGCCGCCATCCGCCGGGTGCCCAACCTCCAGGGGACGGAGACCCCGGTGGTCAACCCGGGCACCGTGGGCGGCGTGGGTGCCCCGCCCACCTATGCCTTCGGCAGCCTGGACGATCTCCGCTTCGAGATCCTGCCCGTGCCGCGGGGGTGAAGCCCGCAACCGGCTCCGGTATCCTCGTGCCATGGCCGCAAGACGCCTGTTCGTACTCGACACCAACGTGCTGATGCACGATCCCACCGCCCTGTTCCGCTTCCAGGAACACGACGTCTACCTGCCCATGGTGGTGCTCGAGGAACTCGACGCCGCCAAGAAAGGCACCTCCGAGGTGGCACGCAACGTGCGCCAGGTCAACCGCTTCCTGGACGAACTCACCCGGGAGCGCGCCCAGCGCGACATCGAGCGGGGCATCCCGCTCTCGCAACGCCCGCCACACGCCCTGGAGCCGGACCTGCAGGCCGGCGGCACCCTCTTCATACAGACCCGCAGCCTGCCCTTCGAGCTGCCGGACGCCCTGCCGGGCAGCGTCCCGGACAACAACATCCTGGCCACGGTGCTCGCCCTCCAGAAGGAGCACCCGGACACGCGCATCACCCTGGTCTCCAAGGACATCAACCTGCGCATCAAGGCCGCCGTCCTCGGAATCCACGCCGAGGACTACTACAACGACCGGGTGCTCGAGGACGTCAACCTGCTCTACACGGGCGTCGCGGCGCTGCCGGAGGACTTCTGGGAACGCCATGCAGACCGCACCGATTCCTGGCAGCGCGACGGGCGCACCTTCTACCGCATCGGCGGCGAGATCGTGCGCGGGTGGTATCCCAACCAGTGCCTGTACATGCCCGAGGACAACGGCTTCGAGGCACTGGTGCGCGAGATCGACGGGGACGAGGCGGTGCTCGAGGTGCTCACGGACTACCGCAAGACATCCCACAACGTCTGGGGCATCAACGCGCGCAACCGGGAGCAGAATTTCGCCCTCAACCTGCTCATGGATCCCGGCATCGATTTCGTCACCCTGGTGGGCCAGGCCGGCAGCGGCAAGACCCTGCTGGCGCTGGCCGCCGGCCTGGTGCAGACCCTCGAGGAAAAGCGCTACAGCGAAATCATCATGACCCGCGTCACCGTGCCGGTCGGCGAAGACATCGGCTTCCTGCCCGGCACCGAGGAGGAAAAGATGACCCCCTGGATGGGTGCCCTCATGGACAACCTCGAGGTCCTCACGCGCTCCGACGGCAGCGACTGGGGGCGGGCCGCCACCAACGACCTGCTCTCGCACCGCATCAAGATCCATTCGCTCAATTTCATGCGCGGCCGCACCTTCCTCAACAAGTACCTCATCCTGGACGAGGCCCAGAACCTCACCCCCAAGCAGATGAAGACCCTGGTGACCCGCGCCGGACCGGGTACCAAGGTGGTCTGCCTGGGCAACATCGCGCAGATCGACACCCCCTACCTGACCGAGACCAACTCGGGCCTGACCTACGTGGTGGACCGCTTCAAGCCCTGGCCCTATGCCGGGCACGTGACCCTGCGCCAGGGCGAGCGCTCCCGGCTCGCGGATTTCGCTGCCGAGCATCTCTGACCCGGCGCGTCATTTCTCGAGGGTGTAGAGCAGGTCGCCGCCGGTACCCTCGGCGCCGCTGCGCACCTCGATCTGCAGGTGCCGTCCCAGCCGGTAGCGCAGGTGCAAGGCGGCGGTTGGGTCGAACAGCCCCAGGGTCCAGGAGACGTACAGGCGGGGCGAGAGCCAGGTCCCCAGGGCCAGGGCGGCCTCGTCGAGCGAGTCCCCCAGCGCGATGCGGGCCTCGGAGATCCCCAGCAAGGTGCGCAGGCGCGTACTGAGCAGGCGGCCGCCCGCGACGCCCAGTTCCCGAGCGGCTTCCTGCAGCAGGCGGGCCTGGGCCGTACCCAGGGTGCCGAGCCCGTGGCCGGTGAGCAGGAGCGCGAGTTGCTCGCCCTGGGGCAGGGGCGGGGTCGAGCCGAGCCTGAGCTTGGGGGCCCGCAGGGTCCCGCCGATGTGGGCCTGGACGCGGGCCTTCCCGGTATCGCGTTCGAGCACGATGTCCAGCCCCGGGTCGTCGAGCGGCGAGTCGATGAACAGCAACCGCCCGGTACGAATCTTGAGCGGCGTACCCTGCAAGCGGTAGGTCCCCTCGCGGACCTCCAGGCGCCCCCGTCCCAGCGGCACCCCGTCGCCCCGGTCCGTCACCTCCAGGTCCCCACCCAGCCGGGCATCCAGTCCCCGGGCCTGCAGGTGCACCGCCGACCCCAGCACCAGGCGCACCCGACCGTGCAGGTGCCAGCGCCGGGCGTTTTCCTCGCCCGCATCGCCCACCAGCACGGCATCGGGCGAGACCGCCACCGGCTGGGTGAGGCGGTGTGGCTTCAGCGTCGCCCGGGGGACATGGACCGTGCCGCGCAATGCGATCCGCCCGGGCTGCAATGCGAGCCGCAGGTCGGGATCGATCCACAGGTGGGCCTCCGGGAGCGCGACGGCGAGAAACGCCCGGCCGCGGACGGTGAGCCGCAACCGCCAGTCGGCCGGGTCCGCGTCCTGGAACGCGAGGATCCCCGTGACCTGCACGCGCCCCGTGCCCGAGCGTACCCGCCCGGCCAGGTGCAGCCCGTGCGCGAGGTCCCCCGAGAGGGTCCAGTCCATGCCGGTCCACTCGGTACCGGTGGCGGGCAGGCCCAGACTCCCCTCCTCCCAATGCAGCCGTACCCGCGCGACCGGGTGGGCCGGGGTACCGGCCAGTACCCCGTCGCCGGTGACGCGTCCCGCCAGCCGGTCGATGCCTTCCAGCCAGGGCTGGAGACGGCCGAGGTCGTCCAGGTGCACCCGTACCCTACCGGTGAGTGGCCGCTCCATCCACGGCCTTCCCGGCCGCTCCCCGGGCAGGCGGATCGCCCATGCCAGGCGGTTGCGGGCATCGAAGGCCAGCCGACCCTGCAGGCGCAGCGCGCCCTCCGCGCGCCACCGCCCCTCCAGGCACCCGCCGGTGAACGGCTCGCGACGCGTTCGGCCTCCCCGGGTCACGCGCAGGGACCCGGGCGCGAGGCACAGGCGCCCCTCGGCGGCAAAGGGCGGCCGGGGCAAGAACTCGACCTCGCCATCGAGGTGTGCCTGCACGTCGAGCTCGGCGAGCCTCGGATACAGGGGCGCGAGGCGGCGTACCGGCAACCGCTGCAACCGCAGGCGCACCCGCCGGCCCTGCGGGCCCGTGCCGGGCGTGAGGCAGAGGCGGGCCGCCTGCAGCCGCCAACACAGGGGCCCACCCTGGAGCCGACCCTCGCGCCACTGCAGCCTCGCCGGTGCCGCCAGGTGCCAGTCACCCAGCGGGCCCTGCAGCCAGTCCGCCCGTGCCAGGCGTCCCGTCCAGGCCGTGGCCGTGGCAGCCAGCCCCCCCGCCAGGCGCAGGCGGATGCGGCCGGCGGGGCCCTGGGCCTCGCCGCGCAGCCGGTGGGACCCGGCGGTACCCTGCACCGACAGGTGCACGGTCGACCAGCGCGTATCGACCAGGCGCAGGTCCCGGGCCTCGACCCGAAGGTGCAGCGGGGACCGGGGTCGCACGCCCAGGTCCCAGCGGGCCGAGATCCGCGCCAGGCGATGACCGCGGTAGCGGAGCGCCCGCCCTGACAGCCATCCCGAGAGGCGCGGCCGTGCCCGCGGCCCCTGGACCTGCCCGGCGCCCACCAGGCGCCCCTGCGCCCCGGGCAGCCAGTCTTCCAGCCGCGGCACCCGCGCATGCCAGGCCAGTGCCAGGCGCGCCGGCCTCACCGTACCGACCACCCCGATCCGCGCTCCCCCGCTCCGCACCTCGAGCCCCTCGAGGACCGCGTGCCCCGGGGACAGTCGCAGCCGCCCCCGGCCCTCCAGCGGATGCCCCCGCAGCCGTCCCGTGAGCCGCTCGAGCGTGCATTCCAGGCGGGGCCCGGACGGCGTCGCGCGGGCGGCCAACTCCAGGGTCAGCGCCAGCCGCCCCGGCCACCCGGCCGCCCGTGCATCCGGCCAGGCCGAGGGATCGAGCCCCGCACCCTGGAGCCGCAGCTGCCCGCCGAGCCGGGGGTACCATGCCAGCGTCCCCTGCCCCGCGAGGGTGCCGCGCAGCAGGCGCCCTTCCAACCGCTCCAGCCGGAAACGCCGGGGCCCGCCCCGGCCGGCGAGGCGCCAACGGGAGGGCGGCAACCCGGGCCCGGCGAGCGCCAGGGCGGCCTCGAGGCGCCAGTCTTCCCATCGACCGTGGAGGTGCAGGGACCCCTCGCGACCCTGCAGGCGCACCCCGCCCTGCAGGGGCCAGGCGAACCCGCCCTGCCGCAGGCGCACGTCGAAGCCCCCCAGCCGTGGTTGCAACCAGCCCTCGGAGATGCCGCCCATCCCCGCACCCGCCTGGATCCTCAACGCCTGCCAGGCGAGTCGCCCCCGCGACCATCCCAGGGTGCCGGCGAGACGCACCGGCTCCGGCAATCCCTCCAGTTCCAGCCGGGCCTGGAACCGGGCCCGTGCCAGGGGCCCCCACCACCGGGCTTCCACACGGCGCAGGCGGCCGCCCGCGGCCTGCGCCCGCGCAGACAGGGCGAGTCGCGGCCGTGCCCCCGCCTCCACCCAGCCCGCGAGGTGGAGGCGCCCCCGGGGCCCCTGCACATCCAGGCCGGCCAGCGTGAGCCGCCGGCCCTCCAGGCGCGCCCCTCGGCCCTGGACGAACGCCAGGCGCAACGGGGGGGCGTGGGCCCGCTCCAGCACGGCGTCCTCGACCTCCAGGTGCGCGAGGCGCAGGGCCAGCGGCAGCCGCGGCAAGGGCAGGGCCTCCTTGGCGGGAGAGGACGCCCCACCCTGCCAGCGCAGCCCCTGGAGAGACAGCACACGTACCTCCAGCACGCCGGCCAACAGGCGCCAGGGTCGCCAGTCGATGCGCAATCGATCGATTCGCAGGCGCCGGGATCCCGCCTGCCAGGCCAGCCCCCGCAGCTCGAGCGGACCGGAGAGGCTACCGTCCACCCAGTCCCAGTGCAGGCTCCCCGGCGCCAGGAGGCGCGCCACGCCCAGCAGCGCCCCCGGACCGGCCGGCGTCACCAGGAGCAGGGCCCCGGCCAGCCCCAGCCCCGCCAGGCCCCGAATCCAGCGCCCTACCCGCCGTCTCACGGCTCCGCCCCCAGGGTGAGGTGCAGGCGCCAGGGCGTACCGGGCGTGCTCAGGGCGAAGGCCAGGTCGAGGCCGGCCGTCCCCACGGGCAGCTTCCAGCGCAGCCCGAGGCCGGCGCCGCGACGCAGGGGGTCACCGAGCCGGTCGACGGCGTTGCCCACGTCCAGGAAGAGGGCGCCCTCGAGCTGCTTCCACAGTCGGTGCCGGTACTCGAGGCTCGCCTCCACCAGCTGCCGCCCCCCGGTCACCCGCCCCTCGGCATCGCGCGGACCCAGGCTCTCGAAGGCATAGCCGCGCACGCTCTGGTCCCCTCCGGCGAAGAAGCGATAGGCCGGGGGCACCCGCGCGAAATCGGAGGTCGCCAGGGTCCCGAGGCGCCCGCGCACGAGGAGCCGGTCGTTCCGCCCCAACGGCAGGAAGCGCCGGCCCGCCAGCGTGAGGCGGAAGAAGGAGACGTCGGAGAGGAGTCCGCGGGCCGCGGCAGCGGCCTCGAACGCGATGCGACCGCCCCCGCCCCGGGCGGTGCCCGCCTTGCCCGCCGCCCGGGACAGGCGGTGGAACCGGAGCTCGGGAATCAGCAGGCGGGTGGTCCCGCTGTCCCCGCCGACGCGAAAGGTGACGCTCTCGGCGCGCAGGGCGAATGCCTCCACCCAGCGCCCGCGCACCTGCTCCCGCCGGGCCTCCAGCAGGCGCACCACGGCGTCGTTGCTCGCCGTGCGCCGGTTGCCGATCCCGGCGGCGAGGCGCAACAGGTCGGTGCGCGGCCGGCGCAGCGGAATCCGGTAACGTGCATGGACCTCCTTGCGGATGCCGGAGAGGGCGAGGTCGAGCCCGAACCGGTGCCCCCGGCGTCCCAGGTAGCGGCGCTGCCAGCCCACTCGCAGGCGGTATCCCGTGTCCGTGCCATACCCCAGGCCCAGCTGGTAACGATCGGGGGGCGCCGCCACCAGGTGAACCTGCACGGGGATCTCGTGCCGCCGCGGCGAGGCCGCTCCCGGCACCACCTCCACGCTGGAGAAGTACCCCGTCCGTTCGAGGGTGTGCTGCAGCGCCAGGAGCTTCCCCGGGGCGTAGGGATCCCCCCGGCGGAAGGGAACGTATCCGGCCAGCAGCGCCGGATCCAGGGGGGCATCCGGAAAGCGGACCGGTCCGAACCGGTAGCGGGGACCGGTCTCCAGCACCAGGCGCACCCGGGCCTGGTTGCGCCGGGGGTCGATCTCCAGCCGGTGCACGCGGTAGCGGGCGTCCCGGTAGCCGGCCTCGAACGCCACCTGCAGCAGCCGCTTGCGGCCGGCATCGTACCGGTCGTGCCGCAGTGCGTCCCCGGGACGCAAGGGAAAGGCGCGCACGGCGCCCTGCAGGCCCGCCTCCCCGCGGCCCGGCCCCTCGAGCCGCACGTCCACTGCGACCACGCGCACCCGCGGTCCCGGATCGACGTGGAAGTGGGCCAGCCATCCACCGGCCCGGGGCACGAGCCGGGCGGTGATGCGGGGATGGTAATAGCCGAAGGGCTCGAGCGCCGCCCGGATCTCGCGCGGCGCGCGCCGGTACAGCCGGCGCAGGCCGGCCTCCGAGGGCGCCTCACCGGAACGGGCAAGCGCCGCGAGAGAGAGTCGGGCCTGGACGTTCTCGAGCACGTCCCCGGTCAACCCCTCGATGCGCACCTGGACACCGGCCGCCAGGGCCACGAGCGGCACCAGCAGTGCAGCGACCAGGGCCGATGCGCGCCTCCCTGCCATCGTCACTCCCCTCCCGGTGATACGTCGGCCGCCGCCCCCCTACCCGCCCGGGGGCGATGGAGAGGCTTCCGGGTCCTGGCGTGGCCAGGCCCGCAACACCGCCTTGACCAGGGTGGCGAGCGGGATGGCGAAGAATACGCCCCAGAACCCCCACAGCCCGCCGAAGAGCAGGATGGCCACGATGATGGCTACCGGGTGCAGGTTCACCACCTCGGAGAACAGCAGGGGGACCAGGACGTTGCCGTCGAGGGCCTGGATGACCAGGTAGGCCAGCATGACCCAGGCGAAATCGCGGCCCAGTCCCCACTGGAAGAAGGCCACCAGCGCCACGGGCACCGTGACCACGGCCGCGCCGATGTAGGGCACCACGACCGAAAACCCCACGAGGGTCCCGAGGAGCACGGCATACTGCAGGCCCATGAGGCGAAAGGTCAGGTAGGTGACGCCGCCGACGAGGATGATCTCCCAGACCTTGCCGCGCACGTAGTTGCCGATCTGCTCGTTGACCTCCTGCCAGACCTGGCGCGTGAGCGCCCGGTCCTCGGGCAGGTAGTCGGCCACCCAGGCCAGCAGCCGCTCCTTGTCCTTGAGGAAGAAGAACACCAGGAGCGGGACGAGGATGAGGTAGACCAGCAAGGTCACCACGCCCATCAGCGAGGCGACGGAATAGGACAGCACCCGTTGTCCCAGCCGGGCCAGCTCGGCCTGCACCGAGTCGACGAGGCCGCGCAGTTGTGCGTCGGTGACGAACCCGGGGTACTTCTGCGGGATCTCGAGCAGCATCGCCCGCCCCTTGGCGAGCATCTCGGGCAGGTGGTGCACCAGCTGCGTGAGCTGGATGGAGAGCCGGGGCACGATGCCCAGCAGGACGAACAGCACCGCGAGCACGAAGACGAGGAACACCAGCACCACCGCCAGCGCCCGGTGCACGCCGCGCCGCTCCAGGGCGCACACGATACCCTCGAGCAGGTAGGCGATCACGATCGCCGCCAGTACCGGGGCCAGCATGTCCCCGAAGGCGTAGACGAGCCCGAACCCCGTCACCAGCACCAGGGCCAGGATCACCGCCTGGGGATCGGAGAAGTGCCGGCGGTACCAGGTACGCAGGATGTCGGTCACGCCTCCTCTCCGCGGCAGCGCTTCCGGTAGGCCTCGTAGTGCTCCCGGTAGAGGCGCTCGAGCTCGTCGATCACCTCCTCGGCCGCGCGGCCGTACATCATGTGCTGGGTGACCAGCTCGGAACTGGGCGCGAGCAACTCGCGGCGGTCCAGCATCGGGTAGGTCTTGGCCAGGCGGCGCAGGGCCTGGATGACGCTCTCCTGGGCGGGGCGGGGGATGTCGCACGGGGGTTCGGGCGTGCCGCCGCCCGGCGCCTTGGCCGGGGAAGACGCCTCCACCGGTCCCTGGGCGGCGAGAAACTCGGCGAAGCGCAGCAACGCCTGCCGGTCGGTGGCCGTCAACCGCCGGAACAGGGCGAGCAGCCGGGCCTGCAGGGCTTCGGCGTCGTCCCTATCCGTCGCGCTCATCGCCCGGGTGTTCCTTGCAGTAGGTGCGGGCGAACGCCAGCAGCTCCTCCATGGCCAGGTGGCGGAATTTCTGTTTCTGATGCACGAAGGAGAAGGGCCGTTCCAGGCGTGGCTCGAGTGGCAACGCGCACAGGGTGCCGAGCTGGAGTTCCTTGTGGATGGTGGCCCGCGAGACGATGGAGACCCCCATGCCGGCCTCCACGGCCCCCTTGACCGCCTCGGGGCTGCCCAGCTCCATGCAGATCGACACCTCGCCGGGCTCGACCCCGTTGGCCTTGAAATACTCCTGGATGACCTCGCGGGTCCCGGACCCTTCCTCGCGGCAGATGTAGGGATGGCGCAGCAATTCGTGGATGTCGACCTTCTCCCGGCCGACGAGCGGGTGGTCGGGTGGCACGATGGCCACCAGCTCGTCCATGCGACAGGTCTCGACCACCAGGTTCTTGTTCACCACCGGGGCCTCGACCACCCCGAGATCGATGGTGTTCGTCTCCACCATGTGCACGATGCCCTCGGTGTTGGAGACCCGCAACTGGACGTTGACCTCGGGGTAACGCTGGCGGAAGTCGCCCAGGAGGGCCGGCAGCATGTACTCGGCGATGGTGGTACTCGCACCGATGCTGACCACCCCGCTGATGTCGCCGGTCATCTCCCGCACCGCGTTCTCCATCTCGTTGTAGAGCTCGAATATGCGCTCGGCGTACTCGTAGACCTTCTGGCCGGCCTCGGTGAGGCTGATGCGGTTGTGGGTGCGGTCGAAGAGCCGGGTGTTGAAATATTCCTCGAGCTGGCGGACCTGGAAGGTCACCGCCGGCTGGGTCATGTGCAGGCGCTCGGCGGCCTTGGTGAAGCTGAGCAGCCTCGCCACCGTATGGAACACCTGCAGTCTGCGGTCGGCCATGCCCGCCTGCTCTCAGCGCCGTCGACCGGACTATGATAACAAGCAAGGGTGCGGCCATAAAATATTCTGATAGGGGTAGTGCCGCGCCCGGCGGATCAGCAGACATCGCCCCCGCCCGCGGCGATGCGCCTCCAGCGCACGGCGTAGTAGAAGATGGGGATGACGACCAGCGTCAGGGCCGTGGAGACGAAGATGCCGAAGATGAGCGCGATCGCCAGGCCGCTGAAGATGGGATCGTCGAGGATGAAGAGGGCGCCGAGCATGGCGGCCAGGCCGGTGAGGACGATCGGCTTGGCACGCACGGCACCGGAGCGCAGGATGGCCTCTTCGAAGGCGGTACCGCGCGCCAGCTCGTCGTTGACGAAGTCCACCAGCAGGATCGAGTTGCGCACGATGATGCCGGCGAGCGCGATCATGCCGATCATGGAGGTGGCCGTGAACGGGGCGTGCAATAGGGCGTGGCCGGGCATCACGCCAATCACGGTCAGCGGGATCGGCAGCATGATCACCAACGGCACCAGGTAGGAGTGGAACTGGGCGACCACCAGCAGGTAGATGATCACCAGGCCCACGGCGTAGGCGATGCCCATGTCCCGGAAGGTCTCGTAGGTCACCTGCCATTCCCCGTCCCACTTGATCCCGTAGCGGTAAGGGTTCTCCGGCGGGTGAATGAAATGCTGCTCCAGCCGCTGCCCGGTCTCCAGGGTCAGCGCGCGCAGCCGGGAGACCAGGGTGAACATGCCGTAGAGCGGGCTGTCGATGGCGCCGGTCATGTCGGCGGTGACGAACACCACCGGCAATATGTCCTTGTGGTAGATGGCGTGCTCTCGGTGCTCCACCCGTGCCTGGACGAGGTCGGCCAGGGGCACCGCCTCGCCGTGACGCCCGCGCAGTTTCAACCCGAGGATGCGGTCCACGGCGGCCTTCTCCGCCACCGGCAGCTCGAGCCGCACCGGCACGGCGTACTTGGCGTTCTCCTCGTGCAGGTAGGTCAGGTCCCGCCCGGCCACCAGGGCCGAGACCGCATCGACGACGTCGGCCTGGGCGATGCCCAGGCGTGCCGCACGTTCCCGGTCCACCGTCAGGACCAGCTTGTCGGCCTCGGCCTCCACGCTGTCGGCGATGTCCACGATGTCGGGGGTGTGCTCGAACACCCGGCGGATGGCACGGGCCACCCGGATCTGGCCCGCGTAGTCGGGCCCGTAGACCTCGGCCACGATGGGAGAGAGCACCGGCGGGCCGGGAGGCACCTCGACCACCTTGAGCTCGGCGCCATGGCGGCGGGCGATCGCCGCCAGGCGCGGACGCACGGCCACGGCGATCTCGTGGCTCTTGCGCGCACGCGCGTGCTTGTCCACGAGGTTGACCTGGATGTCGCCCAGGTTCGCCCCGGAGCGCAGGTAGTACTGGCGGACCAGCCCGTTGAAGTTCACCGGGGAATGGGTGCCGGCGTAGACCTCGTAGTCGGTCACTTCCGGGACCTTCGCGATCTCGCCGGAGAGCTCGCGCAGCACCTTGGCCGTCTCCTCGAGCGTGCTGCCCTCGGGCATGTCCAGGACCACCTGGAACTCCGACTTGTTGTCGAAGGGCAGCATCTTGAGGATCACCTGGCGGGTGACGACCAGGCCGAGCGAGGCCAGGATGAGCAGCAGGATCCCGGCGGCGAGGAGCCGGCGCCGCCAGCGCCCCTGCGCCCCGCGCAGGAAGGGCCCCACGACCCGGCCGAAGAAGGCCCGCAGCCGGGGCGGCACGCCTTCCTCGTGCCCGGCCTCCCCGCCCGCGGCGTGGCGGTGCCGGAACACCTGCCAGGTCAACCAGGGCGTGACCATGAAGGCCACGGCCAGGGAGATGAGCATGCCGATGCTGGCGTTGATCGGGATGGGGCTCATGTAGGGCCCCATGAGGCCGGTCACGAAGGCCATGGGCAGCAGCGCCGCGATCACCGTGAAGGTGGCCAGGATGGTGGGCCCGCCGACCTCGTCGACGGCCCGGGGGATGGCCTCGGCCAGGGAACAGCCGCCCATGAGGCGGTGGCGGTGGATGTTCTCCACCACCACGATGGCGTCGTCGACCAGGATACCGATGGAGAAGATCAGGGCGAAGAGGGAGACGCGGTTGAGGGTGAATCCCCAGGCCCAGGAGGCGAAGAGGGTCATCGCCAGGGTGATGATGACCGCGGTGCCCACGATGAAGGCCTCCCGCCAGCCCAGGGTCACCAGCACCAGCGCCACCACCAGGGTGGTGGCGAAGACCAGCTTGCCGATCAGCTTGCGTGCCTTCTGGTTGGCGGTCACCCCGTAGTTGCGCGTGATGGTGTAATGGACGTCCTCGGGGATGAAGACGCCCTCGAGCTGCCCGAGCCGCTCGATCACGGCATCGGCGATGCGCACGGCGTTGGTGCCGGGTTTCTTCCCCACGGCGATGGTCACCGCCGGGCGCACGCCATCGCCCGGCAGGCCGACCCGCGCATGGGCGGGACCGGGACCGATCCAGACATAGCGCTCGGGCTGGTCGGGGCCGTAGCGTATCTCGGCCAGGTCGCGCAGGTAGACCGGTGCCCCATCGTGCATCCCCACCACCAGGGAGGCGACCTCCTCCGGGGTGCGCAGCAGCTCGCCCACCCGCAGCGTGAGCTCCCGGTCGCCGCCCACGAAGGCGCCTTCGTCGCTGGAACGGTTGGCCAGGCGCAGCGCGGCGACGAGATCGTTCAGCGCCAGCCCGTATCCCGAGACCTTCACCGGGTCGAGCAGCACGTGCACCACCCGGTCCGTGGCCCCCAGGGTATAGATCTTGCGCGTGCCGGGCACCCGCTTGAGTTCGGCCTCCAGGGCATGGGCCACCTGTTGCAGCTCGTAGGCACCCTTGTTCGGGTCCTCGCTCCAGAGCGTGATGGCCACGATGGGGACATCGTCGATCCCCATGGGCTTGATCAGCGGCCGGCCCACGCCGAGGCCGCGGGGCAGCCAGTCCTGGTTGGAGAAGATGGCGTTGTAGAGCCGTACGATGGCGCTGGTGCGGTCCTCACCCACCTCGTACTCGACGGTGAGCACCGCCAGCCCCGGCCGGGACATGGAATAGATGTGCTTGACGCCCTCGATCTCGGAGAGCACCTGTTCGGCCGAGGTGGTCACCAGGTGCTCCACCTCGCGCGCCGAGGCCCCGGGGAAGGGCACGAAGACGTTGGCGAAGGTGACGTCGATCTGGGGCTCTTCCTCGCGGGGGGTGATGGCGATGGCGAACAGCCCGAGCAGGAAACCCACGAGGGCGAGCAGCGGGGTCACCTGGGAATGGAGGAAGGTGCGGGCGATGCGCCCCGCGATCCCCAGCCGTTCACTCATGGGCAGGCCCCCGGGCGCCCTGCTTGAGCACGAAGGCGGCCCGCACGGGATCGAGGGCGACGCGCTCGCCGGCCTGCAGCCCCGAGAGGATCTCGACCCGGCCGCCGTCCAGGGCGCGCCCGGCCCGCACCTGGCGCAGGTGAATGCCTTCGGCGTCCACCACGTACACCCCGGTGACCTCGCTGCGATGGAAGACGGCGGAGGCCGGGACCGCGAGCACCTGCGCCTGCCCGAGCCGGAAGCCGACCTTGACGAGCATGCCCGGGTACAGCCCCTTGAGATCGCCTTCCAGGCGGATGCGGGTCTTGAAGGTGTGGGCACGGGCGTCGCCCAGGGGATAGACCGTGACCCGGTCGCTGTCGAAGACCCGGTCGCGCCAGTAGACGCGCGCATGATGCTGGCGGCGGACCGCGTTGACCCACTGCTGCGGGAGCTGGACCACGGCCCGCAGCACCTCCAGCGAGATGCCGGTCATGAGTGGCTTGCCGGGCGTGGCGATCTCGCCCACCTCGACGTGGCGTTCCACCACGATGCCGCTGTAGGGCGCACGCACGACGGTGTGCTCGAGCTGCTCGCGGGCCTCGGCGAGGGCGGCCCGTGCCTGGCGCACACGCGCCCGGGCGGCCTTGCGTTCCGCCGTGGCCCGGTCCATGGCAGAGCGCGAGACCAGTTTCCTGGCGAAGATGTCGCGGATGCGCCGGTACTCGGCCTCGGCCTGCCGCAGGTGCGCCTCGGCCTCGGCCAGGGCCGCCTCGGCGCGGCGCACCCGGGCCCGTTGCTCGGTGTCCTTCATGCGCAGCAGCACGGCGCCCCGCTCGACGTAGTCGTCCACGTCGAACAGGATCTCCATCACCTCGCCGCCGGTCTGGGCCTGGACGGTGGCCCGCTTGACGGCCTCGATGGTGCCGTCGAGGCGCACCTCGCGGTCCACCTGCACCCGGCGCACCGGTGCGGTGCGCAGTGCGGCCGCGGGCCCGGCCTGCGCTGCAAGACCCGCAGCCGGCCAGCCGATGCAGGCGAGCAACAGGAGGGCCGGTACGCCCAGGGCGCCGAGGCGGCGGGCGAGGCGTCCTCCCCAGCCGGACCCCCGCCTCGGCCTGGATGCAATCCATCGGTCCATGCGCGACACTCCCGGGATTGGGAGCCTGCACTATATCGAGCCGGCGTGGGGATTTGAAGCGCCGACGGCGCTCAACAACGGAAGGTCTGCATCCGGTCGCGCAGCGCGGTGGCCAAGCGGGTCAGGCGATCCGCGGCCTCGGCCGTCTGCCGGGCCCCCGCCGCCATGCGGCGGCCGGCCTCGGCGAGGCCGGTGACATGGGTCTCGATCTCGCGGGCGGCGGCGCTCTGCTGGCCGACGGCCTCGGCGACGCCCGCATTCATCGCGTTGATGGCCCCGATCCGCTCGTTGATGCCGAACAGGGCCTCGCTGGCCCGGGCGATCTCGCTGGCCCCCTCCTCGGCCAGGGCGCGCGCCTCGTGCATCGCCCGCACGGCGTCCTCGGCCCCGGCCTGGAGCCGTTCGATCATGGCCTGGATGTCCAGGGTGGACTGCTGGGTGCGGCCGGCCAGGGTGCGCACCTCGTCGGCCACCACCGCGAAGCCCCGTCCCTGCTCCCCGGCACGCGCGGCCTCGATGGCGGCATTGAGCGCCAGCAGGTTGGTCTGCTCCGCGATCTCGCGGATCACGTCGAGCACCGAGCCGATGTTGGCCGATTCCCGTTCCAGGCGGGAGATGACCTCCCCGGCACGGCCCATCGCCGCCACGAGGCCGTCGACGTGCTCCCGGCCCCGGCGCGCGAGCGCCGCCCCGGCCTCGGCCTCTCGGCGCGTCCTCTCCGCCGCCTCAGCGGCGCGGGCTGCGTGCCCGGAGACGGCATGGATGCCTCCGCCGATCTCGCGCACCGCCTCGACCAGCCGGTCGAGGTCTTTCTCCTGCTGACCGACGCCGCGTCCCACTTCCTCGGTGACGCCGGAGAGGTCGTGCGCGGTATCGGCCAGATCCCGGCTGGCCTCTCCCAGCTCGCCGAGGATGCGGCGCAGCGTGGCGGCCATGTGGTTGAATGCCTCGACGATCTCGCCCACCACGTCGTCGCTCTCCAGGCGGCAGTCGTGGCGCAGGTCGTGGCGGGCGATGGCTTCGGCCACCACCGCGATGCGCCCGAGCGGGCGCAGCAGGATCAGGTACACCAGCCAGTAGCTGATGCCGCCCACGGCGAGCCCGGCCAGGGGGCTGCCCAGCGCCAGCCAGATCCCCATTCCCTCGGGCAGGGGCAGGATGCGTTGCATCGACCAGGCGAAGACGGCCCCCATGCCCAGGCCGAGGGCCAGGAAAGAGACCAGAAGGCGTCGCAATATCCCCCAGGATGGCATGGATCATCCCCCCTTCACCGGCCCGCCGCGTGCTCCCCAGGCGGGCCGGTGTCCGTGCCGGTCGCGGCGGCAGTCAGTCCGGGTCCGGCGTGCAGACGACCGCGAGCCGCTCGGCCAGTTGCCCGAGCTCGCGGCACAGGGCCGCGGGCGTATCCGTCCCCTCGATGCGGTGGCTGAGCTCGCCATGGCGTGCGGCCAGCTCGCCGATCTGCTGCCCCAGCTGCTCGAGGGCCTCGGTGTGGGTGCCGATCTCGGCGATGGAGACCACGGCGTTCTCGACCACGCCCTCGACCACCTCGGCCTGTTCGCCGCCCTTCTCGATCACCCCCACGGCATCCCGCGCCCGCTGCTGGAGCACCTCGATCATGTCCTGGATCTCCTGGGTCGACTCCTGGGTGCGACTGGCCAGGGTGCGCACCTCGTCGGCCACCACCGCGAAGCCCCGTCCCTGCTCCCCGGCGCGCGCGGCCTCGATGGCGGCATTGAGCGCCAGCAGGTTGGTCTGCTCCGCGATGCTGCGGATGACGTCCAGCACGGTGCCGATGTTCTGCGTCTCCTCGCTCAGCCGTCCGACGGCCCGGCTGCCCTCGGTGATCCGTCCGGACAGGCTCGACATCGCCCCGAGGGCCTCGGTCATGGCCACGTTGGCCGCCGTGTCCGCTGCGTTCACCTCGCGCACCCGCTCGCGGATCGCCCCGGCGGCGTGCGCGATCTCCTGGAGTTCTCCCCCCACCTGGCGCAGGGCCGCCTCCAGGGTCTCCACCACCCCGTTCCGGGAGGCCAGCGCGTCCAGTCGTGCCTGTACCTCGGAGACCACCCGCCGCACCTCGGCGAGGGTCTCGGCCTGTTGCGCGGCCTCCCCGCGCAGGGTGTCGAGGCGCCCCGCCAGGGCGTCCAGGGCCGCGCGGTCCTCCGTGGCCAGACCATCGCGTGTCAGGGGCGCGCCGGCGGCGAGGGCC
This sequence comes from Gammaproteobacteria bacterium, assembly GCA_003695825.1. Taxonomy (GTDB): domain Bacteria; phylum Pseudomonadota; class Gammaproteobacteria; order Thiohalobacterales; family Thiohalobacteraceae; genus J048. The sequence goes on from RFHK01000180.1 coordinate 16,913, forward strand.
TGCACCCCCGCGCGCAAGCGTTCGGTGGCCCGATCCCGGGGGCGCAGGAAGTACATCCAGGCGGCGGCCAGCAGGGCCGAGCCGACGGCCAGCCAGCCGTCCGGCACCGTCGCGAGCAGCCGGCCGCCCCCCAACAGATCGGCGAGGGCCGCCAGGCAGGCCACGGCCAGCCCGCCCCAGGGGAACAACCGGCGCACCAGGGAGGCTTCCTTCGCGTGCATCATGTCTCGTCCTCTTCGAACCTCATTCGAACCGTTCAGTGACGATCTCCCATCGTGACCGGCCCTTCGCCCCCCCGTGCGTGACCGGCCCGGCCGTCCTCGCTCCTCTACTCTGCTCGGCTTCCTGCCTGTCACCGGACGGCCCTGTCCCTGTAACGGCACCCGGCCGCCGATCTTGAACCCGCACCCTGCACCCAGACGCAAGCGGCCCCGCCGAAGCGGGGCCGCCGTCGCGGGTTGGGGAAGAGCTCAGCGTTCGAGCTCG
>RFHK01000040.1 GCA_003695825.1 Gammaproteobacteria bacterium
CATGGCATCCATCCGTGTGCGCGTCTGGGCGGGGTTCACCCTGGTGCTGGTACTGGCCGTGGGGGTGGTCTTCACGTCGATCCGCAATTTCCGGGAGACCGAAAGGGATCTCGCGCGACTCGCCGAGGCCGATCAGCCGCTGCTGCAGGCCGGGACCCGGTTGCAGGCGAACCTGGACCTGGCCGTGCAGAAGTATGCTTTCTATTTCCTGGATCCACGGCCGGATTACCTCACCGAGGGCGGCAAGGCCCTGCAGGAGGCCCTGGATGCACTGCGTGCCTTGCAGACCATCGCCGGCCGGGATTCCGGGCGGCGGGAGATCCTGGGTCGGATCGATGCCCGGCTGAAACAGATCCGCGCCGCCCTGCTCGAGGGGGTGGCGATCGCCCGGGACCGCCAGCGGACCTACCCCGCCCTGCGCCTGGCCACGGAGGAGGTCAACCCGCGGGCCCGGGAGATCCTGCAGCAGCTCGGCGAGATGATCCTGGCGGAGGAAGAATCCGTGGCCGGGGACGTGCACCGGCTCGACATCCTGCAGCATCTCCAGGACCTGCGTTACCGCTTCATCAGCACGGTGGCGGACGTGCGCTCCTTCCTGGCCGTGCGGACGAAGAAGGCCCTGGAGAACGTCCCGCTCTATCGCGGCAAGATCGAGTCCGATCTCACCTGGCTGCAGCAGCAGGGCGCGCGTCTCGAGTTCGAGGAAGAGGAAGGCCTCTCGCAGCTGCAAAAGCTGCTGCCGGCCTACTTCTCCGCCCTGGACCGGGTGATCGCCCTGCATACGGGTGAGAAATGGCGCATGGACGCCTGGCAGGTGCATCACCGGGTCGCGCCCCTGGTGGCCGGGGTGCGCAAGGACCTGGACGGCCTCGTGAAAGGCTCCATGGATGGGCTGATGCACCAGACCCACCAGCTCCTCGTGCACACGCGCTCGGCGGCACACCGCATCCTGTGGCTGCTCGGGATCATGATCCTGGTCGGGAGCCTGGTGGCCCTGGGCGTGGCCCGCCAGGTGGGACGTCTCATCGACGGGGTGCGTGAGGGACTGGAGCGCGCCGCCGGCGGGGATTTCACGCACCGTCACGACGAGTCGGTCGGCGGCGAGATCGGCGAGATCCACGCCCAGCTCAATCGCTTCGGCGAGCGCATGCGAGAGCTGCTGGGCAAGGTCAAGGAGGCGACCACCACGCTCGAGGCGGCCTCCGGTGCCGTGGCTGAGGTCGCCGCCGAGGCGGGAGAGATCATCCGCAAGGAACACGATCGCATCGAGCAGACGGCCTCGGCCATGACCGAGATGGTGGCCTCGTCCAAGGAGATCGCCGGCAACGCGGCGGCCGTGGCCGAGACTTCCCAGCAGGTCGACCGGCAGGCCGGCGAGGGTCGTGCCCAGGCCGAGCAGGTGCGCGGCGAGATGCGCGCGATCGTCGAGCAGGTCCACCAGTCGGTGGTGGCCATCGGTCGGCTGGAGGAGGAATCGCGCAACATCGGCGCGGTGATCGACGTGATTCGCGGCATCGCCGAGCAGACCAACCTGCTTGCGCTCAATGCCGCCATCGAGGCGGCCCGTGCCGGGGAGCAGGGACGCGGCTTCGCCGTGGTGGCCGACGAGGTCCGCAGCCTGGCCAACCGTACCCAGGAGTCCACCGGCGAGATCCAGGAGATCATCGAGCGGTTGCAGAAGGAAGCCGCCTCGGCCGCCGGTACGATGAAAGGGATGGAGCAGGACGTGGAGCAGGGCGAGGAGCGCGTGGAACAGGCGGCGGCCTCGCTCGACCGCATCGCCGGGGCGATTCGCGAGATCAGCGACCGGATGGCCCAGATCGCCGCGGCGGCCGAGGAACAGACTGCCGTGGCCTCCGAAATCAATGCCAACGTGCTCGCCGTCCGTTCGCTCGCCGAGCAGGCCTCCGGGGGTGCCGGGCGCATGGAAGAGACCGGCGCAGAGATCCGCCGGGTGAGCGAGGACCTGGGTGCCCGGGTGGCCGTCTTCCGGGTGGAGTGAAGCGAGGTTCGAACTGCAGCCGGCGGGACGAGCGCAGACCGGTGGTATCGGCCCGCGGGCACTTACTCGAGTCGAGTCATCCCGGACGCGGCTTTGGCTCCGGCGCTCCGCGAGCCCGGCTGCGAATCCGCCCTGCCGCGAAGCCCCGGGTGCTCTAGTCGGCCAGCACCCTGCAGATCATGTCGCGCACCACGGCGGGTTCGAAAGGCTTGTCACAGATGGCGGAGACCCCTGCCTGCTGCACGGCACTCAGGCGGCCGCTGTCCTGCTCGCTGGTGACCAGGATCACCGGCACGCTGCGCTGGCTGCTGCGCTCGCGGATGAAACGGACGAGGGCCTCGCCATCCATCTCCGGCATGTTGTAATCCGTGAACACGAGGTCGAAGAAACCGGCCTCGATCCTTTCCATGGCCTGGCGGCCGTTCTCGGCTTCCTCGATGTCCTCGACGCCCAGGTTCTCGATCACCCGGCGGATGTAGCGCCGGGACATGCTGCTGTCGTCGACGATGAGTACCCGCAGGTCCTCGATGGGTACGTCCAGCGCGCCCTCTTCCGGGTGCAGGAGCTCCATGGTGGCGATCAGGGCACGACGCAGGTCCTCGGGAGCGAAGGGTTTCGGCAGGATGGCCACGGCCCCGGCCTGGCGGATGGGTTCGAGCATCGCCAGGCGGGTTTCGCTGGAGACCAGCATGAACGGGAGGTCCCGTACCGCCGGATCGTCGTCTTCACGCAGGCGGCGCACCAGGTCGGTGCCGGTCATGTCCGGCAGGTACATGGCGCTGATGACGAGATCGGGCGGGTAGCGCCGGATGCCCGCGAGTGCCGCTTCGCCCGCCTGGAAGAGCTGGACGTTCTCGACGCCCTCCGCCGCCAGGCGTTGCCGGATGATGTTCCCCTGGACCCCGGAGGGTTCCACGATGCAGATCGAAAGCTCCTCGAAACCGGCGTTCATTCCCTGCTCCCGTGCTCTGGCCTCTGAACGGGGATCGGCAGATCCCGGAAAAACTGCAGCCGGCTACCAGCTGATGTAGCTGTAGCCCTGTTCCTGCAGGCGCATCAGGTCGTCCGCGCCGATGTCCACCACCCGGGCGAAGTCCAGCAGGTCGTCGCCGGTCCAGCCCAGGGAACGCAGGGTATTGCCGCAGGCATGGAATTCCACGCCGTAGAGGGCGAGGGAACGGGCGTGGCTGCGTGCCTCGTCGCTGATGAAGCGCCGGGGATGCCTGGCGAGCAGGTGGATGCCCGGACCGAAGACGGTGATCACGATGTGGATGTCGTCGCCGTACTTGCGAAGCATGGCCGCGGCCGAATGGAGGACGTGATCGATGTACTCGGGATCGGCCTTGTCGAGCTGGTAGACGAGCTTGTGGGCCGGTTCCCCGAAGAGGCCGTCTTGCGCGTCTCCGGCAGCGAGCACGGAAGGCGCGGTCCACGCGAGCAGCAGGCAACAGAAACGAGCGAGCCATTTCATGGAATGTACCACCCTGGTGCAACGTCCCATCCTGGTTGGAAGACACCCCCAGGCGGGAAAAAATTCCTCAGTCTCCCGTGCCCCTCGAGCGGCAGGTACAATGATCGAATGCGGTCGTTCATCCTGGCATGCTGCGTGTTGTTGCTCGGCCTGGCGCTCGGGCCGTCCTCGCCGGCGTATGCCACGGATGACGACGACGTCGATTTCGAACACTTCGGGGAACTCGACGGTGCGCTGCAGTTCGACGATCGACCGCTCAAGGAGCCGCTGAGCCTCCCTGCCTGGTTCAAGCTCAGCTTCCTGGACCTCGGCGAGGACCTCGACGAGGCCCTGCAGGCCGGCAAGCGCGGGCTGCTCGTCTACCTGGGGCAGAAATATTGTGCCTATTGCAAGGCATTGCTCACGGACCTGGACGAAGAGGAGACCCGTGCCTACCTGCTGTCGCATTTCGACATCATCGGCCTCGACATCCACGGGGACCGCACGGTCACGGACCTCGATGGAACGGAGACCAGCGAACGCGCCTTCGCCACCCGGCACCGGGTGAACCTCACGCCCACCCTGTTCTTCTACGACGACCGCCGGCGCCTGGCCTTCCGATTGCGCGGCTATTATCCCCCCTACCAGATGCGCGCGGCATTGCGCTATCTCGCCGAGGGCTATTACCGGAAGGAACGCTTCGCGGACTACCTGGCCCGTGCCGGAGAGCCGCTCCGGGTCGAGGGGCGGCTCCACCGGGAACCCTTCATCCTCGCACCCCCCTGGATGCTGGACCGCAGCCGTATCCCCGCCGACGGGCCGTTGCTTGTCCTCTTCGAGCGCCCCCGCTGCCACGCCTGCGACATTCTCCATCACGGGCCTTTCCAGGACCCGGTGGTGCGGGAACGGCTCTGGCGCCTGGAGGTGGAACAGTTGCCCTTCGACGCCGAACTGCCCGTGGTCACGCCGGACGGGAAGCGCACGACGGCCAAGGCCTGGGCCCGGGAACTGGGACTGTTCTACGCCCCGGCATTGCTCTTCTTCGACGAGCACGGCCGGGAGATCATGCGCGTCGATTCCGTGGTGCAGCTCTATCGCCTGCGCAACATCCTCGCGTACATCACCAGCGGCGGCTGGAAGGAATATCCGACGTTCCAGGCGTGGCGGCGGGCACGCGGTGTTCCCCATTGAATGGGCATGGAACCGGCTTCATATACGGCCTGAAAAATCCCGTAACCGCTCGGCTGTTGGTACAATCTTCCCGTGATTCAGCCACGGACAGCCCCGGAGACCCCTTCCGGCCATCCTGATCTGTACGACCGCATCCAACGTTGCCTGCTGCGCGACCGTCCCCGGCTGGTGCGCGATCTGCAGCGCATCGAGCGGCGCGCCGCGGCGGGCAAACCGCACGACCGCCTGCTGGCAAAGTTCGGGCAGGCCCTGCACGAGGCCGAGGCCCGTATCGCGCGACGCCTGGCCGCGGATCTGGCCATCGAATACCCGCAGTCCCTGCCGGTATCCGGGCGCCGCGAGGACATCCTCGCGGCGATCGCGGCGCACCCGGTGGTGATCGTCTGCGGCGAGACCGGCTCCGGCAAGACCACCCAGCTGCCCAAGTTCCTGCTCGAGGCCGGCTTCGGCCGCTACGGCATGATCGGCCACACCCAGCCGCGGCGCATCGCCGCCCGCACCCTGGCGTTGCGCATCGCCGAGGAGCTGGGCGTGGAATACGGCCAGGAGGTCGGCTGCAAGGTCCGTTTCGGGGATCACGTCAGCGACCGCACCCGCATCAAGGTCATGACCGACGGCATCCTGCTGGCCGAGATCCGTAACGACCCGGACCTGCTCGCCTACGACGCCCTGCTCATCGACGAGGCCCACGAGCGTTCGCTCAACATCGACTTCCTGCTCGGCTACCTGAAGCGGCTGCTGGCCCGGCGGCCGGAACTGAAGCTGGTGATCACCTCGGCCACCATCGATACCGAGCGCTTCTCGCGCCATTTCGGTGGTGCCCCGGTGATCGACGTCAGCGGCCGCACCTGGCCGGTGGAAGTACGTTACCGGCCCCTGCGCAGCGAGGATCCCGACACCCTCGACCGGGACCTGGAACAGGGCATCCTGGAGGCGGTGGACGAGCTGGCCGCCGAGGGGCCGGGCGACGTACTGGTCTTCCTGCCCGGCGAGCGCGAGATCCGTGAGACCGCCGAGCTGCTGCGCAAGCACCATCCACCCGGCACCGAGATCCTGCCGTTGTTCGGGCGCCTGTCGCTGGACCGCCAGCGCAAGGTGTTCGCCCCCCATCGGGGGCGGCGCATCGTGCTCGCCACCAACGTCGCCGAGACCTCGCTCACCGTGCCCGGCATCCGTTACGTGGTGGATTCCGGGCTGGTGCGCATCAGCCGCTACAGCGTGCGCAGCAAGGTGCAGCGCCTGCCCATCGAACCGGTGTCGCAGGC
>RFHK01000181.1 GCA_003695825.1 Gammaproteobacteria bacterium
AGGATGAGCGAATCCTTCACGTCGTGCGTGAAGACGTCGCCCTCGATCACGTTGCCCTGGGCATCCCGCTCGGAGATCTCCCACAGGGCCTGCCAGGCCCCCACGTCCGACCAGCCCGCCGCCATGGGCAGCACCACCGCCCGGTCGGTCTTCTCCATGACGGCGTAGTCGATGGAATCCTCCGGGCAGGCCAGGAAGGCCTCGGCGTCCACCCGGCAGAAGTCGCTGTCCCGCCGGCCGCCCTCGGCGGCACGGCGGCAGGCGGCCAGCATCTCCGGCTGGTAGCGCTCCAGCTCCTCGATCCAGCGTCGTGCCTGGAGCACGAAGATCCCGCTGTTCCAGAAGTAGTCCCCGGAGGCCAGGTAGCGCCGCGCGGTCTCTGCGTCGGGCTTCTCGACGAATTCCGCCACCCGGAACCCCTCCCCTCCCGGCAGGGCTTCACCCTTGCGGATGTAGCCGTAGCCGGTCTCGGGACGCTCCGGGACGATGCCGAAGGTCACCAGCCACCCCTCCCGGGCCAGGGCCACGGCCTGGACGGCCAGTTCACGGAAGGCGTCGGCGTCCGGGATGACGTGATCGGCCGGCATCACGACCATCACCGCCTCCGGGTCCTCCTCGAGGAGGTAGAGGGCCGCGAGGGTCAGCGCCGGGGCCGTGTTCCTGCCCTCGGGCTCGAGCAGGATGGCGGTGTCCTGCTTGCCCACCTCCAGCATCTGCTCGGCGACCAGGAAGCGGTGTTCCTCGTTGCAGACCAGCACGGTCCGGCCCAGGTCGGCCAGGCCGTCGAGCCGGGTGGCGGTCTCCTGCAACAGCGAACGCTCCCCGGCCAGCGCCAGCAGGGGCTTGGGATAGTACTCGCGCGAGACGGGCCACAGTCGGCTCCCGGCGCCGCCCGAGAGAATGACGGGATGCACGGCCATTCCACTACTCCACAGGTTGGCGACGGGGCGATTATACGGGACCGGGCAGGAAAAGCCGCCTGCACAGGAACGGGGCCGGGGTACGGCCGGCGTCGGCCGGCCGTACCCGCCACCTCACTGGGCCGCCTCGGCGGGAGGCGTGTCCAGGCGGATGCGCTGGCGGTTGCGCTCGACCGTGGCCGGGCCGATGCCCTTCACCTGGGTGAGTGCCTCCACCGACGGGAAGGGACCATGGGCCTCGCGCCAGGCCACGATGGCCTGGGCCCGCTTGAGGCCGACCCCCTTGAGCGCGGCGGCGATCTCCTCGGCACTGGCGTGGTTGATGTCGACGGTCTCCGCCCGCAGCACGGGCAGGGCGAACAGCAGGAAGGCGGCGAGCGCCGCACGGATGGCGTGTTTCACGGTACACCTCCTTGTGCTTCGCAGCTTGAACGTCATGGCCGTTCCCTCGGCCGCGGGCGATTCTACGCGGCGGGCTCCCGGCGCTCAAGTTGGGCCGTGCCCCGGAGACTGCTACCATCGCCGCCCATGGACACCCTCGTCGCTTCCCTCGCCCTCTTCCTCGCCGGTGCCGCCACCGGTGCCGTGCTCCTGGGCCTGCGCATGCAGGCACGCCTGGCCCGCCTGCGTGCCGAGCGGGCCCGGCTGGAAGCGGAACTCGCCGCCGAGCGGAGCCGGTTGGAGGAACGCACCGCGGCCTTCGAGCAGGCGCGCAGGCAGCTCGCCGAGACCTTCGACAGCCTGGCCGCCCAGGCGCTCGACCGCAACGCCGAGGCCTTCCTGAAACTGGCGCGGGAGAACCTGGCCCGCTTCCAGGCCCAGGCCGCGTTGCGGCTGGAGGAGAAGGAAAAGACCATCGAGCACCTGGTGCGGCCCATTCGCGAGACGCTGGAGAAGACGGAGCAGCAGCTCCGGCGCATGGAGAACGAGCGGCGCGAGGCCTTCGGGAGCCTCACCGAGCAACTGCGGGCCATGGGCGAGGCCCAGAACCGCCTGCAGCTGGAGACGCGCCACCTGGTCCAGGCCCTGCGCCGACCCGAGGTGCGTGGGCAGTGGGGCGAGCTCACGCTCAAGCGCGTGGTGGAACTGGCCGGCATGGTCGAGCACTGCGACTTCGAGGAACAGGTCCACCAGGCCACCGAGCGCGGGGCCGTGCGCCCGGACATGATCGTCCACCTGCCCGACCGGCGCCGCATCGTGGTCGATGCCAAGACCCCGCTCGATGCCTACCTGGAGGCCGTCGAGGCGAGCGACGAGGCCCAGCGCCAGCAGGCCCTGGCGCGGCATGCGCGCAACCTGCGCGAGCACGTCCGCCAGCTGGCCTCCAAGGCCTACTGGGAACAGTTCGAAGACACGCCCGACTTCGTGGTGCTCTTCGTTCCCGGCGACCAGTTCCTCAGCCACGCGCTCACGGCCGATCCCGACCTGCTCGAGTACGCGCTCGGCAACCGGGTGATCCTGGCCACGCCCTCCAGCCTGATCGCCCTGTTGCGCGCCGTCGCCTACGGCTGGCGCCAGGAGGCGCTCGCCGAGAACGCCGAAGAGATCCGCAAGCTGGGCGAGGAGCTGCATGGCCGGTTGGCCACCTTCACCGAGCACCTGGTCCGGGTCGGCAAGTCCCTGGACGCCAGCGTGAACGCCTACAACAAGGCGGTGGGCTCGCTGGACGCCCGCGTGCTGCCGGCGGCGCGCCGCTTCGGTGAACTGGGCATCCACGCGAAGAAACCGATCGCCGAGCCCGAGCCGGTGGACCGCCTGGCCCGCCCGCTCGCCACGCCGGCCGATGACGATGTCGCGGACTGACGCCCTCCTCCGGCGCGCCGCGACCCATTACGAGAACTTCCCCGTCGCGCCTGCCTTCCTGCCGCCGCGGACCCGCCGCGCCCTGGCCGCCGTCTACGCCTTCGCCCGCACGGCGGACGATCTCGCCGACGAGGGTGCGATTCCGCCCGCCGAGCGCCTCGCCCGCCTCGACGCCCTGGCCCACCACCTGGCGGCGACGGCCCGCGGCGACCCGCCCGCGGAGCCTGCCTGGGAGACGCTGGCCGAGGCCATCGCCTGCTACCGGCTGGAGTCACGGCATTTCGAGGCCCTGCTCTCGGCCTTCCGGCAGGACGTGACCAAGCATCGTTATGCGCATCTCGGCGAGGTGATGGACTACTGCCGGCGCTCCGCGAACCCCGTGGGGCGGCTGGTGATGGCGATCGCGGGCGACCGGGATCCACGGCACCTGGCCTGGAGCGATGCCACCTGCACGGCCCTGCAGTGGATCAACTTCCTGCAGGACCTGCACGAGGACCTGGTCGTGCGCGACCGCATCTACCTGCCCGCCGACGAGATGGCGCGCTTCGGCGTCACGGAACGGCACCTGCGCGAACGGATCACGGACGCGGCCGTCTGCGCCCTGCTCGACCACCAGCTGCGACGCACGCGCCGCATCCTCGAGGCCGGCCTGCCGCTGGGGGGCGTGCTCCCGGGCCGCCTGGGGCTGTTCGTGCGCACCATCCAGCGCTCGGGGCTGCGCGTGCTCGCGAAGCTGGAGCGGCCGCGCACGGACCGCTTCGACCGCCCCCGCCTCACCCGCTTCGATCGCCTCCTCGCCCTGCTGCAGGCCCTGCCGCCGGGGCCCTGAGCCGCGGTCGCAGAACGCCTTCTGGATTCGCGGCACGGATTTCCCCATACTGCCCCGCATGACCCCCGACGAATACTGCCAGCACAAGGCGGCGCGCAGCGGCTCCAGCTTCTACTACAGCTTTCGCTTCCTGCCGGACTTCGAGCGCCGCGCCATCACGGCGCTCTACGCCTTCTGCCGCGAGGTGGACGACGTGGTGGACGACTGCTCGGAGGCCGAAGTGGCCCGGCGCACGCTGGACTGGTGGCGCGAGGAGATCGACCGGATGACCGCCGGCCGGCCGGAACACCCTGTCACGCGGGCGTTGCTGCCCGCCGTGCAGGCGCGTGGGCTGGCCGGGGCCTATTTCCACGAGATCCTCGACGGCATGGCCATGGACCTCGAGCGCTTCCACTACGACACCTTCAGCGACCTGCAGCTCTACCTCTACCGGGTCGCCGGGGTGGTCGGCATCCTGTCCGCGGAGATCTTCGGTTACTCCCACCATCGCACGCTGGACTACGCGCGCGACCTGGGCATCGCCTTCCAGCTCACCAACATCCTGCGGGACGTGCGCGAGGACGCCCAGCGGGGACGCATCTACCTGCCGCGCGAGGACCTGCAGCGCTTCGGCGTCTCCCCGGCCAGCGTGCTCTCCCTGCAACAGACGGAAGCCCTCGCGCGGCTGCTCGAGTTCGAGTACCGCCGCACGCTGGAATGGTACGACAAGGCCTTCGCCGCCCTTCCCGAGGAAGACCGACCACGGCAGCAGGCAGGTCTCGTGATGGCCGCCATCTACCGTACCCTGCTCGAGGAGATCCGCGAGGACGGATTCCGGGTGATGGAACACCGTATCCTGCTCACGCCGTTGCGCAAGCTCTGGATCGCCTGGCAGACGCACCGCCGCGAGCGGCGCCGGGCACGGCGCCGCGCGGTCGCCGTCCCCGGCGAGCCATGAAGCGTCCCGTCCTGGTCGTCGGCGCCGGCTGGGCAGGGCTGTCCTGTGCGCTCGCCCTGGCCGAGGCCGGGGTGCGGGTGATCGTGCTCGAGGCGGCGCCCGCGCCGGGCGGGCGTGCACGCAGCCTGCAGCGCCGGGGCCGGGAATACGACAACGGCCAGCACCTGCTCCTGTGCGCCTGCTCGGGCGTGATCGACCTGCTCACCCGCCTCGACGTCGATCCGGAAGCGGCCTTCCTGCGCCTGCCCCTCCAGTTGCGCTTCCACGCACCCGGCGGGGAATGCCTGCACCTCGTGCCGCCCGCCCACCCCTGGCCGCTGCACCTGGTACGGGGAGTGCTGGAGGCGGACGGCTTCGGCCCCCGTGAACGGCTGGCGCTCCTCGCGAGCCTGCCCGAGCTGCTCTTCCGGACCCCGCCCGCCCAGGCCACGGTGGCGACCTGGCTCGAGGGGCTCGCCCAGCCACCGGCCCTGTGCCGCCGCTTCTGGGACGTCCTGTGCGTCTCGGCACTCAATACCGAGCCGGAACGGGCCAGCGCCCGCCTGTTCGTGCAGGTGCTGCGCGAGACCTTCCGCCCCCCCGCCCGGCGCAGCGATCTGTGGATCCCGCGCCGGCCGCTCTCCGCGCTCTTCCCCGTACCGGCCGTGCGACGCCTGGCCGCGGCGGGGGGCAGGGTCCTTACCCGGCACCGGGTCGTGGGCCTCTCGCCCGGCCGGGGCGGGTTGCGCGTGCACTGCCGCAACGGGGCCTGCTTCGAGGGTCCGGTGGTGCTCGCCGTCCCGCCCTGGGAGGCCCGGCGCCTGCTCGCCCACCTGCCCGGGATGGGCGCCCTGGCGGCCCGCCTGGGGCGCCTCCGGCCCGCGCCCGTGACCACCCTCTGGCTCGAGTACGCCGAGCCGGTCGCGCTGCCCGCGCCCCTGGTCGGCCTGCTCGAGGCCCCCTTCCAGTTCGTCTTCGACCACGGCCCGCTCGGCCACCCCGGCCGCATCGTGCTGGTCGGCAGCGGCCCCGCGGCCAACCGGGAGCTGGACCGGACGGCGGCCCCGGAACGCCTCGCGCATCGCCTGCTCGCCGATCGCTGCCCCGGCTGGCCGCGCCGCCCTCCCCGCGCCTGGCGCATCCGCGAGCGGCGCGCCACCTTCCTGGCCACCCCCGAGGCCGAGCGGCTGCGCCCCGGCCCCGCGACCCCGTTGTCGCACCTGGTGCTCGCCGGGGACTGGACGGCGACCGGGCTGCCGGCCACGCTCGAGGGTGCGGTGCGCAGCGGCCGCGCCGCGGCCGCGCGGCTGCTCCGCACCTCGGTATAATCCCCGCGTCCCTCTCCCAGGAGCCCGAGATGATCCGAGACTGGCAGCCTGCACCCGACCTGCTCGCCGGCCGCGTCATCCTGCTGACCGGCGCCGGCGGCGGCATCGGCCGCCCCCTGGCCGAGACCCTCGCCGCCCACGGCGCGGAACTCGTCCTCCTCGACCGCAGCATCCCCGCCCTGGAGGCCGTGGACGACGCCATCGTGGCTGCAGGCCACACCCGCCCGGCCCTCTACCCGATGGACTTCTCCGGGGCGACGGAAGCGGATTACCAGGCGCTGGCGGAGACCCTCGAGAAGGAGTTCGGGCGGCTCGACGGCCTGGTCCACAATGCTGCCCTGCAGGCCACGTTGCGCCCCCTGGCCCATACCGACACGGCCCACTGGCTGCGCCTGCTGCAGGTCAACCTCACCGCGCCCTTCCTGCTCACCCGCAACCTGCTCGGGCTGCTGGCGCGCAGCGAGGACGCCAGCGTGGTGAGCGTCTCCGACGAGGTCGCCGTGGCGCCCCGGGCCTACTGGAACGCGTACGCGGTCTCCAAGAGCGGGCTGGAGACCCTGACCCGCATCTTCGCCGAAGAGACCGAGACCAACACTGGGATCCGCTTCAACGTCTTCGACCCGGGCATCGTGCGCACGCCGATGCGCAAGCTCGCCTACCCCGCCGAGGACGCGAGCCGTCACCGCCCGCCCGACGACCCCGGGCTGATGCGGGCCTTCCTGTGGCTGCTCTCGCCCGAGAGCCGCCCCCACACCGGCAAAAGATGGCGCCTGGAGGCGCTGCTCGGCACCGGCGCTTGAGCCAAGGGCGGGGCGAGGCGGTGAGCCCTGTGTGACA
>RFHK01000182.1 GCA_003695825.1 Gammaproteobacteria bacterium
CACGTGCACTCCGGTGCCCTGGGCTGGGTCGCCATGGTCTCGATCGGCTCGCTCTACTACCTGATCCCGCGCATGTTCGGGAAGGAGCGGATGTACTCCATGCGGCTGGTCGAGACCCACTTCTGGGTGGCCACCATCGGTGTGGTGCTCTACATCGTCTCGATGTGGATCTCCGGCATCATGCAGGGCCTGATGTGGCGCGCCGTCAACGAGGACGGCACCCTGACCTACAGCTTCATCGAAACGGTCAAGGCCATGCATCCGTACTACTTCGGCCGCTTCGTCGGCGGCGCGGTGTTCCTCACCGGCATGCTGATCATGGCCTACAACACCTGGAAGACCGCCCGCGGGGCGAAGCCCGTCGAGGGCGCCATTCCGCAGGCCGTCTCGGCATGAGGAGGATCAGCCATGAGTCATGAAGTCGTCGAAAAAAACGTCGGCCTGCTGGCGGTGATCATCTTCCTCGTGGTCAGTGTCGGCGGCCTGGTGGAGATCGTGCCCCTGTTCTTCCTCAAGAGCACGACCCAGCCGGTGGAAGGGGTGGAGCCCTACTCCCCCCTCCGCCTGGCGGGGCGCGACATCTACATCCGCGAGGGCTGCTACGTCTGCCACTCGCAGATGATCCGTCCCTTCCGCGCCGAGACCGAGCGCTACGGGCACTACTCGGTGGCCGGGGAGTTCGTCTACGACCACCCCTTCCAGTGGGGCTCGAAGCGTACCGGTCCCGACCTGGCCCGGGTGGGAGGCCGCTACTCCGACCAGTGGCACCGCATCCATCTCATCAACCCGCGTGACGTGGTGCCCGACTCGGTCATGCCCGGCTTCCCCTGGCTGGCCAAGAACAAGCTCGATCCCAGCCTGATCCAGCGCAAGATGCGGGTCATGAACAAGCTGATCTCCATGACCTGCAACGGCTGCCGCACCTACACCGAGGAAGAGATCGCCAATGCGCCCAAGCAGCTCGAGGGCAAGACGGAGATGGATGCGTTGATCGCCTATCTGCAGGGCCTGGGGACCGACATCAAGACCCGGAGGTGAGCGCCATGGACATCGACATCAACGACATTCGTGCGCTGTTCACGGTCCTGGTCTTCGTCGCCTTCATCGGTGTCTGGATCTGGGCATGGAGCGACAAGCGCAAGCAGGCCTTCGAGGAAGCGGCGAACCTGCCCTTCGTCGAGGACGACGACCTGGATGACGAGAACAAAGGAGCGCGGTGATGAACGACGCGGATTTCATCTTCTCGAGTGACTTCTGGAGCTGGTGGATCATAGCGCTCACCCTGGGCAACATCCTGGCCTGCTGGTGGCTGCTGATCTGGACCAGCAAGCCCCGGCCCGGTGAAGCCGCCGTCGGCGAGGTGACCGGCCACGTCTGGGACGAGACCCTGGAGGAATACAACAATCCGCTGCCGCGCTGGTGGTTGTGGTTGTTCAACATCACCATCGTCTTCGCCCTGGTCTATCTCACCCTCTACCCCGGGCTGGGCAAGTACCGCGGCATCCTCGGCTGGACCGAGGAGAAGCAGTGGCAGGCCGAGGTGGATGCAGCGAAGAAGCGATATGAGCCGATTTTCGCCCGCTATGCCAAGGTGCCGGTGGCGGCCCTGGCCAAGGATCCCGATGCCGTCAAGATCGGCCGTCGCCTGTTCCTCAACTACTGTGCCGTCTGCCATGGTTCCGACGCCGGCGGCGGGCCGGGCTTCCCGAACCTCACCGACAACGACTGGTTGCATGGCGGCACGCCCGAGGCCATCGAGAAGACTATCCTCGACGGCCGCCAGGGGGCCATGCCGGCCTGGGAACCCATCCTCGGCAAGGACGGGGTCGACAAGGTGGCCGAGTACGTGATGTCGCTCTCCGGGCGCCCGGTCGACCAGGCCAAGGCCGCGGAAGGCAAGAAGATCTTCCAGCAGAACTGCGTGGCCTGCCACGGGCCGGACGGCAAGGGCAACCAGGCCATCGGTGCGCCGAACCTGACCGACAACATCTGGTTGTACGGGGGCTCGCCCGGCACCATCCGCAAGACCATCGCCAAGGGACGCAACGGGCGCATGCCCGCCCACCGGGACTTCCTCGGCGAGGAGAAGGTGCACCTGCTGGCCGCCTACGTCTACAGCCTCTCGCACAAGCAGTGAGCCGAGGCCAGTGGCCGGGAAGCGGGCCTGAGGGCCCGCTTCCCTTTTTGCAGGAAGGAAAATCCTTTGCGTTTTTGGGGATGAAAACCTGCTCCAGATCAGGCGCCGGCGTATTGGAATCGGATAATATACTTCTTTGATGCGCCCGGTCCCGGGCAGTGCAATCGACGAGAGTACGAAGACCATGACGGACGCAACCGGTGCACAGACGATCGAGGAAGGCAAGCGCGAGAAGGAAGCCTTCTATGCCAAGCGCAAGAAGATCCACCCGCGCAAGGTGACGGGGCGCTTCGCCTCGCTGCGCGTGCTGGCCATGCTCGTGCTGCTGGGCATCTACTACCTCTTGCCCTGGTTCGACTACGACGGGCGCCAGGCAGTGCTGTTCGATCTCCCGGCCCGCAAGTTCTATGTCTTCGGGATCGTGTTCTGGCCGCAGGACTTCATCTACCTCTCCCTGCTGCTCATGATCGCGGCCTTCGCGCTCTTCTTCTTCACCTCGCTGGCCGGCCGCCTGTGGTGCGGCTATGCCTGCCCGCAGACCGTCTGGACCGAGGCCTTCCTGTGGATGGAATGGCTGGTCGAGGGAGACCGTCCCCGCCAGATCAAGCTCGACAAGGCCCCCTGGAGCTGGCAGAAGTTCCGCATCAAGGCGACCAAGCATCTGCTCTGGATCGTCTTCTCGCTCTGGACCGGGTTCACCTTCGTCGGCTATTTCACGCCCATCCGCGAGCTGGGACAGAACCTGGTGCAATTCAGCCTGGGGCCCTGGCAGACCTTCTGGATCTTCTTCTATTCCTTCGCCACCTACGGCAATGCCGGCTTCCTGCGCGAACAGATCTGCATCTACATGTGCCCCTATGCCCGCTTCCAGAGCGCCATGTTCGACCCGGACACCCTGGTGATCGCCTACGACGAGAAGCGGGGGGAACCCCGGGGGGCACGCAAGCGGGGCGCCGACCCCCGTGCGCTCGGGCTGGGGGACTGCATCGACTGCACCCTGTGCGTGCAGGTCTGCCCGACGGGCATCGACATCCGCAACGGCCTCCAGTACCAGTGCATCGGTTGCGCCGCCTGCATCGATGCCTGTGACCAGGTGATGGAGAAGATGGGCTATCCCAAGGGGCTCATTCGTTACACCACCGAGCACCGCCTGGAGGGCAAGGAGACGCACATCCTGCGTCCCCGCGTGATCGGCTACGGCCTGTTGCTGTTCGCCATGCTCGCCGGGCTCGGCTACTCCATCGCGCACCGGGTTCCGGTGGGGCTCGACGTGCTGCGGGATCGCAACACGCTCTACCGGGAGACCCCCATGGGCCTGATCGAGAACGTCTACACCCTCAAGGTACTGAACATGGACGACCGGGCGCATGTCTACCGGCTCGAGGTGAAGGGCCTGAAAGGCGTCCAGATCGACCTGGGCCGCGAGATCCGGGTCCGGCCCGGGGAGGTGCTCGACCTGCCGGTGCGCCTGCGCGTGGACCCGGCGAACCTGCCGCAGGCCGGCAACGAGATCGTCTTCGTGCTCGAGGCGACCGACGACCCGGGCATCCATGCCGAGCAGGAATCCCGGTTCATCGCGCCCGTGGGAGGCTGAGATGGTGCAGGCGCGGCGGGACGATCGTCCCTGGTACAAGCAGTTCTGGCCCTGGTTCCTGATCGCGTTGCCGGCCTCGTCCGTGGTCGCCGGCCTCTACACGCTGCACCTCGCCATCGTCACGAAGGACGGCCTGGTGGTCGACGACTACTACAAGGCCGGGCTGGCGATCAACCGGACCCTGGACCGCGACCGGCGCGCCCGCGCGCTCGGCATCGCCGCCGTGCTGCGCTACGTGCCCCGCACCGGGCGGCTCACCCTCTACCTGGAAGGAGGGAAGGAAGGGCACCTGCCGGAGCAGCTCAAGGTGCGCCTCGTGCACCCCACACGCGAAGGCTTCGATCGGCAGCTGGTGCTGAAGCGCACGGATGCGCGGACCTATACCGGGACGGTGAGGCTCGACGCCCGCGGCAACTGGCACATCCTGGTCACCCCGCCGGACCGGAGCTGGCGTATCGGGGGGCGAACCCGCCTCGAGACCCCGGTGCAGATCCGCCTCGCGCCCTTCTCCGAGTAAGCGCGCCTCGGCGGGTTAGGCCGTACCCCGCCCGCTTCCCCGGGTCTCGAGCCAGAAGGTCACCGGTCCCTCGTTGACCAACCGGACCTGCATCTCCGCGCCGAACCGCCCGGTGGCGACTTCGGGGTGGCGGGCGCGCGCACGCGCGACGAGGTACTCGAACAAGGCCTGGGCCCGGCGCGGCGGGGCCGCGGGCGTGAAGCTCGCCCGCGTGCCCTTGCGCGTGTCCGCGGCCAGGGTGAACTGAGGAACCAGCAACAGCCCCCCACCGACCTCGCGCACGTCGAGGTTCATGCGTCCCTGGGGATCCGGAAAGACGCGGTAGCCGAGCAGCCGCTCCAGCAGGCGCTCGGCATCCGCCTCGGTGTCTGCGCGCTGCACGCCGACGAAGACCAGCAGGCCGGCACCGATGCGGCCGACGCACGCTCCGTCGACCCGGACTTCCGCCTCGCTCACCCGTTGCAGCAGGCCGATCACGATAGCCGCTCCGCGAAGGCATCGGTGGCCTCGACCAGCGCCGAGAGGATGCCCGGCTCGATCGCGGAATGCCCGGCCTCGGGGATGACGTGGTATTCCGCCTCCGGCCAGGCGGCGGCGAGCAGGTGGGCCTGTTCGAGCGGGCAGATGCAATCGTAACGCCCGTGGACGATGACCCCCGGCAGGTGGCGGATGCGTGCCATGCCCTGCAGGATCTGGTCGGGTTCCAGGAAGGCGCCGTGGGCGAAGTAGTGGCACTCGATGCGGGCCAGGGCCAGTGCCGTGTAGGGCTCGGTGAAGTGGTGCACCACGTCCTCGCGCGTGCGCAACGTGGCCGTGCGTCCTTCCCACCCGGCCCAGGCCAGCGCCGCGGCCATGCGCTCGACCTCGTTGTCTCCCGTCAGGCGGCGGTAGTAGGCCTGTACGAGGTCGTGCCTTTCCTCGGGGGGGATGGGGGCCAGGAAGTCCGCCCAGAGGTCGGGGAAGAGGCGGCTGGCGCCGTCCTGGTAGAACCACTGGATGTCGCGTGGCCGGCACAGGAAGACGCCGCGCAGGATGAGTCCCGTGACCCGGTCCGGGTGGGTCTGCGCGTAGACCAGGCCCAGGGTCGAACCCCAGGAGCCGCCGAACACCAGCCAGCGTTCGATCCCGAGGTGCCGGCGGATGTGCTCGATGTCGGCGACGAGGTCCTGCGTGGTGTTCGCCTCCAGGGAGGCGTGGGGCGTGGAACGGCCGCAGCCGCGCTGGTCGAAGAGCACGATGCGGTAGCGTTCGGGGTCGAAGAATTGCCGATGCCAGGGTTCGCATCCGGCCCCGGGACCGCCGTGCAGGAAGACCACGGGGATGCCGGCAGGATTGCCGCACTCCTCCACGTGGAGCACGTGCGGCGGGGTGACGGGCAGGCTGTGTTGCACGTAGGGCTGGATGGGCGGGTAGAGCGTGGCCATCTCGGGTGGTTTTTCCTACACCAGGTTCAGAAGATTCCTACAGGATTTTCCTGGGATCCAGACTTACGCATCCGGCCCCGGAGTGTAATCCTGTTCCCGGCTTGAGGCCATCCGTGAATAACACCAGGGCTTTGAGCCGGGTCTGCCGGGCCGTGCTTTTCGGGAGGAAGCGTGTCCCGGATCAAGACCGGCCAGGGATGGCCGCATGCCTTCCAGCCTCTTCAACCTTTGGCAACTCGCCCGGCGCACGCGCCGGGTTCTTTTTTTGTCTCCCAAACGAAAAGGCCCGGACGGACCGGGCCTCTTCGCGCGGGATGCCAGTGCGTCAGATGAACATGCAGACGTCGGAAGACCTGGCCATGGGCAGGAAGTAGGTCGCCCCGACGTATTCCACGCCGTCGATGAACTCGTCGTGGCTGAAGCCGAAGACGTCCACCGTCATCTGGCA
>RFHK01000041.1 GCA_003695825.1 Gammaproteobacteria bacterium
ACGCAAGGTCGCCGTCGGCAGGAAGGTCCCGGCGCTCTGCCTCCCGGCCACCACCGGCAAGGAACTCTGCCTGTCCGAGATGGCCGGCAGGAACCTGGTGCTCTATTTCTACCCCAAGGACAACACGCCCGGCTGCACCACCGAAGGCCAGGAGTTCGCCGCACTCTACCCGAAGTTCCGGCGCCAGAAGACCGTGGTGCTCGGCGTCTCGCGCGATTCCCTGGCCTCGCACGCACGCTTCCGGGAGAAGCATGGCTTCCCTTTCCACCTGCTCTCCGACACCGAGGAACGGGCGTGCCGGCTCTTCGACGTGCTGCGCGAGAAGAACCTCTACGGGCGCAAGGTGATCGGGGTGGAACGCAGCACTTTTCTCATCGACGCCGAGGGCGTGCTGCGCAAGGAATGGCGGAAGGTGAAGGCGAAGGGGCACGCCGCCGAGGTCCTGGAAGCAGTCAAGGCCCTGAACAAGGGCGGCTAGCAGCCCACTAGTATCCCGGCGTGTTCTTCTCCACCCACCGCTCGCGGCCGTCGGCGAGCCGTTCCTTCTTCCAGAAGGGGGCGTTCGACTTGAGCTCTTCCATGAGCCAGCGGCAGGCCTCGAAGGCCTCCCGGCGGTGGGCCGCCCAGACCGCGACCAGCACGATGGGATCCCCCGGGGACAGCTCGCCGACCCGGTGCAGCACCAGGGCGTCGAGCAACGACCAGCGCGCGGCGGCCGCCTCCAGCAGCCGCTCGAGCTCCCGTTCCGTCATGCCGGGATAGTGCTCCAGCCGCATCCCCACGACGGACGCATCCTCGTTGAACTCGCGCATGGTACCGACGAAGACCGCCGTCGCACCGTGACGCCCCGGCGCCAGGCGGGCCTCCTGGTACTCGGCCAGGGCCCGCCAGGGATCGAAGTCCGTCTCGCTGAGCGCGACGCGCATCTCAGCCCCCCGTGACGGGCGGGAAGAAGGCCACCTCGTCACCGGCACGGACTTCCCGCTCCGGGCCGGTGTATTCCATGTTCACCGCCACGAGCACGTTCGCGGGCAGGGGCTGGCCCGTGGCCTGCCGCCAGACTTCGCCCGCGGTGGTCCCCGCGGGCACGTCCAGTGCTTCCTCCGCCCGCCCGACGCGTTCGCGCAGGGACGCGAAATAGCGCACGCGAATCTCCATGTCCCGACTCCACGGGCCTGCTACAATGCCGGTCAGTTTACCATTCGGTTGCCAGCGGAAACCATGAGCGAACTCACCCACTTCAATCCCCGCGGCGAGGCCCACATGGTGGACGTGGGCGACAAGCCGGAGACCCACCGGGTCGCCGTCGCCGAAGGCCGCATCCGCATGCAGCCGGCCACCCTCGAGAAGATCCGCGCCGGGGGCCACCGCAAGGGAGACGTGCTCGGCGTGGCGCGCATCGCCGGCATCCTGGCGGCCAAGAAGACCGCAGACCTCATCCCCCTCTGTCACCCGCTGCCGCTCACCCACGTGGAGATCGAGTTCGCGCTGCGGGACGATCCCGCCGAGGTGCTCTGCCGGGCCACGGCCGAGACGCGGGGGCGCACCGGCGTGGAGATGGAAGCGCTCACCGCCGTGCAGATCGCCCTGCTGACCGTCTACGACATGTGCAAGGCCGTCGACCGCGGCATGCGCATGGAGGGCATCCGGCTGCTCGAGAAACGCGGCGGCAAGTCCGGGCACTGGCACGCGGACTGACCCCGTCCCGACGGGCTGCCCGCCCGCACGGTGCACCGAGGGCTTCGGGGCACGGCGGATTTACGGCCGGCTCAAGCCCGCTGCCGGGTGACCGATATTCCCCAGGGACAGCCTCCACTCCGCGGGAGAAGGATCTCATGCGTCACTTCGACTTCCTCGTCATCGGCAGCGGCCCGGCCGGCCAGCGCGCCGCCATCCAGGCCGCCAAACTCGGTTGCAACGTCGCCATCGTCGAGCGCCGCCCGGTGGTCGGCGGGGTCTCGGTGCACACCGGTACCATTCCCAGCAAGACCTTGCGGGAGGCGGCGCTGTACCTCTCCGGCTGGGACCAGCGCGGCGTCTACGGGCAGAACTACCGGCTGAAGAAGAAGATCGGCATCGAGGACCTGATGAAACGGCTGGACATCACCCTCCACCACGAGATCGAGGTGATGGAAAACCAGCTCATGCGCAACGGCATCACCGTCATCCACGGGATCGCCTCCTTCACCGATCCCCACACCATCGAGGTGGAACGACCCGACGGGACGAAGGAACACTACACCGCGGACAAGTTCCTCATCGCCGTCGGCAGTCGCCCGGCCCGCCCGGAGGGCATCCCGTTCGACAACGAAACCATCATCGACAGCGACGGCATCCTCAACCTCAAACGATTGCCACGCTCGATGATCGTGGTGGGCGCCGGGGTGATCGGGGTGGAATACGCCTCGATCTTCTCGACGCTGGACGTGCGCATCACGCTCGTCGACGGGCGCCCCACCCTGCTCGACTTCATGGACCGGGAGATCGTCGACGAGCTGGTGCATGCCATGCGCGAGCGGGGCATGGTGCTGCGGCTGGGCGAGAAGGTCGAACAGGTGGAGAAGGATCCCCAGGGCCACGTGGTGTGCTGGCTCGAGAGCGGCAAGCGCCTGGTCGCCGAGACCATCCTGTTCGCCGCCGGGCGCATCGGCTGCACCTACGCGCTGGGCCTGGAGAACGCCGGCCTGCAGACGGACGCGCGTCGGCGCCTGCGGGTCAACGAGCATTTCCAGACGGAAGTGCCGCACATCTACGCCGCCGGCGACGTCATCGGCTTCCCGGCACTGGCCTCCACCTCGATGGACCAGGGACGGCTCGCGGCCTGTCACGCCATGGGCGTCGAGGGGTGCACCACCCAGGAATACTTCCCCTTCGGCATCTACGCCGTGCCGGAGGTGAGCATGATCGGTGCCACCGAACGGGAACTGACCGAGCAGAAAGTCCCCTACGAGACCGGCGTCTGCCGGTTGCGCGAGACGGCGCGCGGCCAGATCATGGGCCTGCAGGAAGGGATCCTCAAGCTGCTCATCCGCATCGAGGACCACCGCCTGCTGGGCGTGCACATCATCGGCGAGGGGGCGACCGAGCTGGTGCACATCGGCCAGGCGGTACTCACCCTCGGCGGTACCCTGGAGTACTTCCTCGAGAACGTGTTCAACTACCCCACGCTGGCGGAGGCCTACAAGGTCGCGGCCCTGGATGCCTGGAACCGGCTGATGCTCTGATACCCGGGCTCCGATGCGCTATCCCGCCAGGATCTGCAGCAGCTCGCGGATCTCCTCGCGCGACTGTTCCAGCACCTCGAGGCTGGCATCGGGCCCGAGCCGGCTGATGGGCAGGCGCCGGTAGCTGGCCAGCTCGGGCAGGGGTGGGCCGTCGTACCCCCGCGCCGTGCCGAAGCGCGCATGCACCCAGGCCACCTGCACCACGTCCGCGCAGCGGGGTGCCTCCCCCGGCACCGTGTCGGGTGGGACGGTTTCGAGGCGCGCGATCGCCTCGGGCAGGGCCGCGAGTTCCGCGTCGAACCCCCAGCCCGAGAGGATGTCACGACCGAGCCGTCCCTGGAGGCGCTCGATCAGGCGCTCGGCCGCCTCCGGATCCGGCCACGCCCTGCGGTCGAGGTAGTCCACCACCGGCAGGGCGCCGATCCCCTGGACCAGGGCGGCCAGGACCACCCGGTCGGCGTCCACGCCCGGCGTGACCCGGGCCAGCACCGCACTGATCGCCGCGGTACGGCAACCGAGACGCCAGACCTCCTGGAGCACCGGCAGGAGCGTGCGGTGCCGCGGCCGGAAGAGGTTGCGCAAGGTGAAGGCGACGACGAAATTGCGCGTGGCCTCGAGACCCAGCCGCGACACGGCCATGTGGCAATTGTCGATCGTGCACGCGCCGCGGTAGAGGGGGCTGTTGGCGATGTGCACCAGGCGCGCCGCGAGCGCGGCGTCGACCTGGACGATGCGGGCCACGTCCGCGACGCCCCGCTGTGGATCGTTGACCGCCGCGCGCACCCGCAAGGCCACGTCCGGCAGGCTGGGAATCCGCAGCCGCCCGGCCCGGAACAGGCGCAGGACGTCTTCGTGCAAGGCCTCGACCGAGGGCTCGACTTCCCGGGTCTGCGCTTCCTTCGTCCCTGGCGGCATGGCTTCCAACCCTGGATTCCTTGTGTGACTTGCATCGGCCGCCCGGCGTATCCCTTGACCCTGCCCCGCCCCTTCTGTAGAAAGCGGATCGAACCCACCACCCCCGGAATCCCCATGAACGACCCGGAAAAGAACGACGGCCGCCCGCCCATCGAGCTGCTCGACATGAACCGTTCGATGGCGGAGTTGCGCAAGGAACTCGCGGCACTCGAACAGCGGCGCGCGGCCCTGCCCGCGGACGCACCGCAGACCGAGCGGGCCCGCCTCGACCTGGAGATCGCCGAAACCCTGCTGGGCATGCTGCGCGCGAAGGAAGCCTGGGACCTCGCCCGACCGGCCTTCGACGTCTTCGTCGCCAACGAGCTGTGGCAGGAGGCCGCCGAGGCCGCCGACCTGCTCTATCGCACCGACCAGCCGGGATCCATCGCCGCCCTCGGCAACGGCATCTGGCTGGCCGTGACCTGGCCCATCCGTCCCGAGACCACGGTCACCCTGCTGCACCACATCGTGGAAGAGACCCCGGACGATTCCGACGGCGCGGCCGTCGCCGCCGCGGCCGCCCATTACATCGCGGACCTTCGCACCGAGGGCAAGGAGCACGAAAACCTGACCTTCCTCACCGGACAGGTGCTCGGCCAGGTGGCGCGCCGCCACCGGGGCATCGAGGACCCGGAGCTGGTCAAGACGTGGATGGAAGTCCTGGAACTGAACGACCCGGACGTGCTCCTGCCCAGGCTGGCACGCATCCTGGACGTCATCGTGGGCGACGACTGGTGGTACGACCGGGACGCCATCCGCGCCAAGCTGCCCGTCAACTGACCCCGGGCGCGGCGCCGGCCTGCTTGCGCAGGCCTTCCACGAGCCGGTTGACCGCGCGTTCGAACAAGGGCACCTCGTCGATGAGGCGTGCCTGACCACGGCGGAATTCCGCGGCCAGGCCGTGCAACGTCTTGTCCGCGGCCTTGAGCCCCTGGCGGTTGGTGAAGAGGTAATTGCCCGTCACCGGGCTGATCCAGGTGAGCTTGGCGCGCTGTACCTCGCCCTCCTCGTTGCGGAACTCGATCCACTGCCCCACTTCGAGCCGGCGGGCCATCTCGACGTATTCGTCCTCGACCACCTCGCCCGCCGCTTCCTCGCCGCCCAGGGTGATCTCCTCGATGTCGATCCCTTCGAGGGCTTCTTCCTCGACGAGGCGCGTGAGCGTGGCCACCGTCAGTTCGCGGTCCTCCTCGAGCGCTTCCTCCGCTGCGGCCGGTGCATCCGCCTCCTCTTCCTGCGCCGGCCCGGGCGGCGTCTGCCCCGTCACGAGGGTGGCATGGAGCGCAGCCAGGCGATCGAGGAATTCCCCGGCCCGGTCCTCGGGCATGACGATCGTCTGCATACCCTCTCGCAGGCTTGCCACCAGGTTCGGGAGCAGCTTCAGCAGGCGGTCACGCTGCCCGGCCGCCTCCTCCGAGACGCTCCAGAGCAGCTGATCCATGGTGTTGAGCGCCCGGTTCCAGGCCAGGCTCTCCTCGCCTTCCTTGACGTAGACCACCAGGAGGAGGTTCTTCCACGAAACGCGCAGGAACTCGGCGATGAACCCGGGCACCCGCGCATCGACGAGGCGGGTCTGGATCTCGTGATCGATCCGCTCGCGGGCCAGTTGCAAGCGTTCCTTGCCCTGCAGGACCCGGGCGGACTGCTCCACCCGGTAGGCCGCCTGCGCTTCCTCTTCCGCCAGGTAGGCCTCAAACGCCTCGAGCAGGGTCTCGAACAGGCTCACGTCCTGCTCGAACTCGTCGAGCACGCGTTGCACCAATCGCTCCATCACGGCCACGAGCTCGCGGTCCGCCTCCGGGTCGCAGCCGGCGGCCTCGTCCGCCAGGCGATCGAGAAAGCGCCGGGCGGGGTGAGACTTGCGGGAGAAGAACTCCCGGTCCAGCATGGCCACCTTGAGCAGCGGGATCTGCAACCGGCCCAGGAGCGCACGCAGTGCCGGAGGGATCTCGTCGTCGTCGAGGATGTAGTCGAACAGCATGGCCATCATGTCGATGACCAGCGCATCCATGCCGGTCACGCCCTGGGCGCGGGCCGAGGTCCGGATGCCGTGGATGAGGTTCACGGTCCCGGCGGCGACCACACCCGGTTCCATGCCCCCCAGGGCATGCCCGACGGCCTCCGGGTCCCCGTGCTGGACCCGGTCCAACCCCTGCAGGAAGCGCTCCTGGACGGGGGCCGGCGAGACCATTCCCCCCTGGAGGCCCAAGGCCGGCAACCCCTCCAGGCCGGGCACGGCCTCGCGCAGTGCCGCGAACAGGTCGACGCCCTGGTCCTCCGCGGCCGTCCCCCCGGGCGTGCAGGTGCCACCCGGCCGCGGGCCCGGCATGCCCTCCCGGCGCAACTGGGTGAGCGTGAGCTGCGGCAGCACGCCCTCCTGTACCAGCCAGGCGTTGAGCGCACGGTACAGGG
>RFHK01000183.1 GCA_003695825.1 Gammaproteobacteria bacterium
CAAGGCCGAGGACATCGCCCAGCTGATCATGGGGCGCTCGGTGCAGGGCAAGGGCGGTGCCACGAACGGCGGCCAGGCGGTGAGCCTGCTCTCCAAGCGAGGCTCGGTCTCGGTGGACAAGCGCACCAACACCCTGCTGGTGCGGGACACCGCCGACAACCTGGAGGAGATCCGTCGCCTGGTGGCCAAGATCGACATCCCGGTGCGCCAGGTGCTGATCGAGTCGCGCATCGTCATCGCCAAGGACAACTTCGCCCGTGACCTGGGGTCGCGCATCGGCATCGGCCGCAAGGAGACCTCCGGGATAACGACCTCGCTGGTCGGCGGTGGCCTGCCCGGCGACCTGGCCCAGAGCGGGGTCTACGGCACCTTCATCAACAACCCGGCGGACTCGGATCCGCCCATCGAGGCCTTGACCACCGACCTGCGGGTCTCCAACCCCATGGGGGCGGTCAACTTCCTCATCGGGCGCATGAACCGCGAATTCCTGCGCCTGGAGCTGTCCGCCATGCAGGCCGAGGGCAAGGGCGAGGTCATCTCCAGCCCGCGTCTCATCACCTCCAACCAGCAGCCCGCAGAGATCCGCCAGGGCGTGGAGATTCCCTACCTGGAGGCCTCCTCCAGCGGGGCGGCGACCGTCTCCTTCAAGGAGGCCGTGCTGGCCCTGCGGGTCACGCCCCAGATCACCCCGGACGACCGCATCATCCTCGACCTGGCCGTGCACAAGGACAGCGTGGGCCAGGTGTTCGAGGGCGTGCCCAGCGTGAACACGCGGGCCGTGCGCACCCGGGTCCTGGTGGACAACGGCGAGACGGTGGTGCTGGGCGGTATCTACGAGCGCACGCACAACAACGAGACCGACAAGATCCCGTTGCTGGGCGACCTGCCGGCCGTGGGGGCGCTCTTCCGGCAGACCCGCAAGGTCGACGACAAGTCGGAGCTGCTCATCTTCGTCACGCCGAAGATCGTCAAGCAGAGCCTGAAGGCGCGCTAACAGCTGGTCGGTTGTCATCGCTCGGTCGCGAGGCTACCCTGCCCGGCATGCGCAGGCCGGGCAATCTCTTCCTGGTCGGCCCCATGGGGGCCGGCAAGTCGACCATCGGGCGCCAGCTCGCCCGCGTGCTCGGCCTGCCCTTCGAGGACAGCGACCGCGTGATCGAGGCGCGGACCGGCGTGGACATCCCCTTCATCTTCGAGAAGGAGGGCGAGGCCGGCTTCCGCCGGCGCGAGAAGGCGGTGATCGACGAGCTCACGCGCCGGGACGGGATCGTCCTGGCCACCGGGGGCGGTGCCGTGCTCGACCCCGACAACCGCCGCCGCCTGGCCGCGCGGGGCATGGTGATCTACCTGCACGCCTCGGTCGACCAGCAGCTCGCCCGCACCGCCCGGGACCGCAATCGGCCCCTGCTGCAGACGGAGGATCCCCGGGCCCGGCTCGCGTCCCTCTTCGCCGAGCGCGACCCCCTCTACCGCGAAGTGGCCGACCTCGTGGTCGAGACCGACGGGCGCAGCGTCCGCGAGGTGGTGCAACGGTTGCAGCGCCTCCTGCGCCGCCGGGGATTGCTGGCCTGAGGCACCGGGCCACGGGTATCATTCCTCCCTGGCACGACCCCGGATCCACGGTACCGTGAAGACCCTCCACGTCGACCTCGGCGCGCGCAGCTACCCGATCCACATCGGCAGCGGCCTGCTCGACCGACCCGAGCTCTACGCCGACCGCCTGCGTGGCCGGCAGGTGCTGATCGTGACCAACGTCACCGTGGCGCCGCTCTACCTGGAACGGGTGCGGGCCGCTCTCGAGGACGGGCACGAGGTCGAGAGCCTGGTCCTGCCCGACGGCGAGGCCTACAAGACCCTGCAGACGCTCGAGACCGTCTTCGACGCCCTGATGGAGCTGCGCTTCAATCGCCGCTGCACCCTGGCGGCCCTGGGCGGCGGCGTGATCGGGGACCTCACCGGCTTCGCCGCGGCCTGCTTCCAGCGCGGCGTGGACTTCGTCCAGATCCCCACCACCCTGCTGGCCCAGGTCGACTCGTCGGTGGGGGGCAAGACCGGGGTCAACCATCCCCGGGGCAAGAACATGATCGGCGCCTTCCACCAGCCCCGGCTGGTCTTGGCCGACACCGACACCCTGGACACCCTCGACGACCGGCAACTGCGGGCCGGTCTGGCGGAGGTGATCAAGTACGGCCTGATTCGCGACGCCGCCTTCTTCGAC
Source organism: Gammaproteobacteria bacterium (assembly GCA_003695825.1). Classification (GTDB taxonomy): domain Bacteria; phylum Pseudomonadota; class Gammaproteobacteria; order Thiohalobacterales; family Thiohalobacteraceae; genus J048. The sequence continues at coordinate 2,219 of RFHK01000183.1, forward strand.
TGGCTGGAGGCGCACCTGGAGGCCCTGCTGGCGCGGGAACCGGGGGCGTTGGCCCATGCCATCGAGGTTTCCTGCCGGACCAAGGCGGCCATCGTCGCCGAAGACGAGCGCGAGGCGGGCACCCGCGCCCTGCTCAACCTGGGGCATACCTTCGGGCACGCGATCGAGACCGGGACCGGCTATGGCACCTGGCTGCACGGTGAGGCCGTGGCGGCCGGAATGGTGCTGGCCGCGCACCTCTCCGAGCGACTGGGCTGGCTTCCCGCCGCGACGGTGGCGCGTATCGAACGGCTGCTCGAGCGGGCCGGGCTGCCGGTCACCCCACCGCGCGGGATGGGCGTCGAGGACTTCCTCGGGCACATGGCGGTGGACAAGAAGGCCGTGGACACCGGGTTGCGCCTGGTACTGCTGCGGGGGATCGGTGAGGCGGTGCTCACCCAGGACTTCACCTCCGAGCAGCTCCGCGCAACCCTGGACCGGGCCCTGGCAGGGGCATGAACGACGCCCTGCGCCCCTGTGCCGCCCGGGACGCCACCAGCCGGGGACGTCGCTACCCGGAACCCCCGCCGCGCTATCGTTCCCAGTTCCAGCGCGACCGGGACCGCATCATCCATTCGGCCGCCTTCCGGCGCCTCGAGTACAAGACCCAGGTCTTCGTCAACCACGAGGGGGACCTCTTCCGCACGCGCCTGACCCATTCCATCGAGGTGGCGCAGATCGCCCGCTCCATCGCCCGTGCCATGCGCCTCAACGAGGACCTGGCCGAGGCCATCGCGCTGGCGCACGACCTGGGCCACACCCCTTTCGGTCATGCCGGGCAGGACGTGCTCGACGAGTGCATGCGGCCCTACGGGGGGTTCGAGCACAACCTCCAGTCGCTGCGCGTGGTGGACGTGCTCGAGGCGCGCTATGCCGAGTTTCCCGGTCTCAACCTCACCTTCGAGACGCGCGAGGGCATCCTCAAGCACTGTTCCCCGGCCAAGGCCCGCGAGCTCGGCGCGGTGGCGCAGCGCTTTCTCGACCGGACCCAGCCCACGCTCGAGGCCCAGCTCACCAACCTGGCCGACGAGATCGCCTACAACAGCCATGACGTGGACGACGGGCTGCGGGCCGGGTTGTTGACCATCGAGCAGCTCGAGGAAGTCGAGCTCTTCGGCGCGCCCTACCGGGAGGTGAGGAAACGCTATCCCGACCTCACCGACCGCCGTGTCATCCACGAGGTGGTGCGCCGCATGATCGATGCGCAGATCGTGGACCTGATCGAGACCAGCGAGGCCGCGCTGCGCGAGGCCGCCCCCGACAGCGTGGAGGCGGTGCGTGCCCACGCCGAGCCGCTCGTGCGTTTCAGCCCCGCGATGCGTGAGAAGAACCTTGCGCTCAAGCGCTTCCTGCGCGAGCACCTCTACCGGCACTACCGGGTGCACCGCATGACCGGGAAGGCTCGCCAGGTGGTGCGTGCCCTCTTCGAGGCCTTCTTCGCGGACCCCCGCCTGTTGCCCGACCAGCACCGGGAGGCGGCGCACCGGCTGGAACGGGAACGGGGCGAGGCCGGCCGGGCACGCGCGGTGGCCGACTACATCGCCGGGATGACGGACCGCTACGCCATCGCCGAGTACGAGCGCCTGTTCAATCCGAGAGCGCTGACCTGAGGGCGGCATCGGCGGCCCCCGCCGGGGCGCCGCCCGCTTGCTGCCTCGGGGTCGGTCCGTAAGGCCAGGGCGCGCGGGCCACGCCCGAGTCGATGGCGGCACGGGCGATCGCCGGCGGGACGACGTCGATGAGCCGCGGGTCGAGCGGCTTGGGAAGGATATAGTCCGGGCCGAACTCGAGCGCCTCCAGGCCGTAGGCCTCGAGGACTTCGAGGGGGACCGGCTCGCGGGCCAGGTCGGCGAGGGCGTGGACGGCGGCGATGTGCATCTCGGTGTTGATGCGCCGTGCACGCACGTCGAGCGCCCCGCGGAAGATGAAGGGGAAGCCCAGCACGTTGTTCACCTGGTTGGGATAATCGCTGCGGCCGGTGGCCATGACGAGGTCGTCCCGGGTGGCGAGCGCGATCTCCGGCCGGATCTCCGGGTCCGGGTTGGAGAGGGCGAAGACGATCGGCTTCGGTGCCATGGTGCGCAGCATCTCGGCCGTGAGCACGTCGGGGCCGGAGACGCCGATGAAGACGTCGGCGTCGCGCACGGCGTCGGCCAGGGTCTCGCACTCGGTGTCCGCCGCGAAGTCCCGCTTGTACACGTTGAGGTCCTCGCGGCGCGTGTGGATCACGCCCTTGGAGTCCACCAGCAGGAGCTTGCCGGGATCGGCGCCGAGGGCCAGCAGCAGGCGCATGGAGGCGATACCGGCCGCCCCGGCGCCCACGCAGACGATGCGCACGTCCTCGAGGCGCTTGCCCTGGATCTCCAGGGCGTTGAGCAGGCCGGCGGCGATGATGATCGCCGTACCGTGCTGGTCGTCGTGGAAGACCGGGATGTCCAGGCGCTCGATCAGGCGTCGCTCGATCTCGAAGCAGCGCGGCGCGGCGATGTCCTCGAGGTTGATGCCCCCGAAGGTGTCGGCGATGCGTACCACCGTCTCGACGAATTCGTCGATGGTCTCGGCGTTGACCTCGATGTCGAAGACGTCGATACGCCCGAAGTGCTTGAACAGCACCCCCTTGCCTTCCATCACCGGCTTGCCGGCGAGCGCGCCCACCTTGCCGAGGCCCAGCACCGCGCTGCCGTCCGTGATCACCCCCACCAGGTTGCCCTTGGCGGTGTAGCGGTAGGCCGCCTGGGGATCGCGGGCGATCTCGCGCACCGGTGCCGCCACGCCCGGCGTGTAGGCGAGCGAGAGATCCTCTTGGGTCTCGCAGGGCTTGGTGACCTCGAGGGCGATCTTTCCGGGTACGGGTTCGGCGTGGTAGCGCAGGGCGCGCGTGCGCAGGTCGTCGTTCGTCATGTCGTCTTTCCGAGATGCAGCTTTCGTCGCAGTGCTGAAAAACCCATGATACGCCCACGGGGCGGCGCAGGGCTATCGCACGACCTTGAGCAGCTGCCCCGGCCTGGGTTCCCCGCGGGGCCAGTCGTGGTTGAGCAGCCGCAGCAGGTCGGCGGCATGTTCCGGGAGCGGGGAGCGGCGGGCGAGTGCGGCGTATCGCGTGCCGGGACGGGCGCGGACCAGGTGGAGCCGCAGCGGCTGGGCGAGCCGGCGTTCGCCGGGACGCAGCCGGTGGAAACTGCGGGCCGTCGCCAGGGTGGCGGCATCGCGCCGGGGATCCGCGGGATCGTCCGTGGCTCCGGCGAGGAGGTAGGCCCGGTCGTCGAGAAACAGCACCACGTATCGGACCCAGCGCCGACCCCAGGGCGTGTCTGCACGTCCCAAGGCCGTATGCCCGGGCAGGCCGTGAACCGGAAAGGCACGCTCGTCACGCAGACTGCGCAGGTCGATGCGCCGCAGGAGAAATTCACGGGGCGTGAGGCGGCGGTTGCGATCCGTGGTGGTGAGCTGGACGAGGGCCTTACCGTCCGGGGCGCGCGCGACCAGGCGATCGGGCAGGTTCTCGACGTGCCAGCCTGCCGGGAGCTCGAGCGTGAAACCGAGCGGACCGTGGTAGAAGCGGCGGCCGCGCAGCACGCCGTCCTCGGCACGCTTGCCGAAGACCAGGC
>RFHK01000184.1 GCA_003695825.1 Gammaproteobacteria bacterium
GCGCGCGTTCGCAACCTTGATTTAGGTCAGTTCACCGTCTATGAATAAGGTGTACGGTATCAATCGCATTGGTTGGTACTGTGTGACTCCTCCACTGTGACTTGGTGTTCATACCACCTCGTTCGATTCAGGCCCCGGATCTCCGGGGTCTTTTTTATGGGTCTTCCGAACGGTTCCCGCCCACGGCGGCCCGCCCGCGCGCGGGCGCGGCCTGCGCCGGTGCGTCGAGGGCGGCGGGCCGACCCAGGTGATAGCCCTGGGCGCAGGCGAAACCGGCCTGGCGTACCCGTTCCAGCGTCGCGGCATCCTCGATGCCCTCGGCCACCGTCTTGTACCCTGCCTCGGTGAGCATCTCGACCATGCGTTCCGTGAGCAGGCGCTGGGGTTTGCCGCCGGCGAGCTGGCGCGTCATGCTGATGTCGAATTTCACGATGTCGAAGGGCATGGTGGCCAGGTAGCGCAGGGAGGAATAGCCGCTGCCGAAGTCGTCGAGCGCGATCTGGTAGCCGAGCGCGCGGGCCGCGCCGATCTGGTGGTTGGCCTGCTCGATCTGGGCGATGTAGGCCGTCTCCGTGATCTCCAGGATCAAGGCACGGCCCCCGGCCGCGGCGGCGAGGCGCTCGAGGGCCTGCATCACTTCCCGCCGCAGGATCCCCATGCCCGAGACGTTGACCGAGACCCCCTCGTGTTCCGGGATGCCGCCCCGCTCGATGTCGCGCCGGATGGCCTCGAGGACCGCCAGGTCCAGCTCCACTTCCTGCCGGTGTGCCTCGATGACCGGCAGGAAGCGGCCGGGCGCGAGTAACGCCCCTTCCATGCGGATGCGCACCAGGGCCTCGCGGTAGAGGGTGCGCCCGCTGACGAGGTCCACGACCGGCTGGTAGTGCATCTCGATCCCTTCCCCGGTGTTCAGCGCCCGTTCCACGGCATGGAGCACGCGGCTCGAGTAGAGCATGCCGCCTTCCCGGTCCATGTGCCCGGAATAGAACTGGATCCGGTGGCGGTTGGGGCGCTTGGCGTGGTACATGGCCGTGTCCGCCATCCGCTTGAGCTCGTCGAGGGGCGGGAGCCTTTCCCCCTCGGCGAGGGCGATCCCGATGCTCACGCGCACGGGTTCGTGGATGCCGAGCCGGGTGAAGTCCTCGCCGTCGAGGTGCTCGAGGCAGCGTTCCGCCACCTCCCGGGCGCAGTCGGCGTCGCAACGGGGCAGGAGCGCGGCGAACTCGTCGCCGCCCAGCCGGTAGAGCCGGTCACTGGCGCGCAGGGAGTGCTGGATGCCGCGGGCGATGCGGCGCAGCACCTCGTCGCCCACCTGGTGCCCGTAGGTGTCGTTGATGGCCTTGAAGTGATCGCAGTCGAGGAGCAGGAAGGCCATCGGCGCGGCCGGGCCGGAAGTGCCGTCGGCCCGGGTCCAGTCCTCGTCGAAGGCGCGGCGGTTGAGTACGCCCGTGAGCGGGTCGCGGTGGGCCAGCAGCCAGAGTTCACGATTGCGGTCGTCGAGCACGCGCCGCGTCTCCTGGAGGCGCTCGTGATAGGCCTGCAGGGAGGCGCGCACCACCTCCAGCTCGGTGATCGGAAAGCGCGCCCGGGCGAGCGGGGTCTCCTCCCCCGACCCGAGGGCGCGCACCAGGCGGGCCAGGCGGTGCAGGGGATTGCTGACCAGGTGGCGGAAGAGCAGGTAGAAGGAGAAGGCCAGCGCGCCGACCACCAGCGCGGTCTGCAGCGAGACCGCGTAGAGCAGCTCGAGGACGGCCTGCTTGGCATGGCTCGGCCGGATCGCGTAGCGCAGGTGATCGAGCAGCCGCTCCGGGGGAATGCCGGCCGGCGGCATCCCCTCCACGTGCAGGGTCTCCGGGTCCAGGTGGGTGTAGACGGCCCGCTGCAGCCCGGGCAGGAGCGCCCAGCGCAGCCCCAGCCAGCCGAGCCGCCGGCCGTCGGGATCCGTGACGGGCTGGTACTGTTCGATGACCAGGCGGTGCCGGGTGTCGAGGAACACCCGTTCCCGGGGCGGGTCGGGGAGGCGCGCGGGCAGGAGGGCGTCGCGGAAGCTTCCCAGCCGCTGTCCCGTGCGGTCGTAGAGTTCGCTGGCGACCACGTCGGCCGGCAGGATGCCGGGCTTGTGCAGGCGGTGCATGCGCCAGTAGGCGTAGTAGGCCGGTTGCGCGAACTGCTGGCGCACCTCGTCCCAGGCGGCCAGCTTGCGTGCCGCCTTGCGCATCTCCACGAGCCGGTCGTGCAGGGCGTGCTGCAGTTCTTCCCGGGCGCCGGCCGCCTCGGCCGCCTGCAGGCTCCGGTCCATGGCGTCGATGCGCAGCAGGATCCACCAGGCCAGCAACGCCATCAGCAGCAGCGAGACGAGGCCGAAACCGGCCAGGTACAGGTTCAGGGACCAGGTGCGGGGACGCTGGGTCATGGCGCGGCCTCTCCGCTTCCGCCGGCGAGCACGGCCGAGACGGCGTCGAGCAGGTCGAACTCGTGGGCGTCGTCGAAGAAGTGGTTGGCCCCCTCGATCACCAGCATGCGCGTGCCGGTGGCCGCGATGGCCTTCCGCCAGTCGGGGTCGATGCGGCGGTCCGCGCTGCCCAGGATGACCGTGGCGGGGACCCGGGCCTTACGCAGCGCCTGGAGCGTGTGCGCCTGGTCCCAGGCATAGTAGCTGAGGACATCTCCCGGGCGGGCCGCGTAGGCCTTGCAGTAGGCGATGTGATAGGAATCGATGCGGTCCGGGTCCCGGGCCAGGCGTTCCCGGGCGCGGCGCACGTCCTCGGCATGGCGCCGCCGTTCGAACACATCCAGGTGCTGGCCGATGTAGGTGAGGCTGATCAGGATGGCCTGGCGCACCGCGGGCGGCGCACCGGGCAGCGCGGCCAGGACCATGAGGCTCCCGGTGCTGTGTCCGATCAGCGCGATGCGGCGGTGTCCCCGCGCGACCAGCCAGCGCACCCAGAAGAGGAGCTCGGCGGCGGAGGATTCCATGGTGTGGTGCTGGATGGCCTCGCAGGCGAGGCTCTGGCGCCGGTCGCTGATACCGAGGCTGAGGGTGGGCGTGAGCACCGTGTAGCCTTCCTCCTCGTGCAGGGCGTCGGCCAGGCGCCGCACGGTGGGGAAATTCTGGGTCTGCAGGAAGCCGTGTATGATGACCACGGCCGCCCGCCCGGGCTGGCCGCGCTGGTAGTCGGCATGGACGCGCAGGCCGTTGGGCAGGGTGGCGCGCACCGGTTGGGCCAGGAC
>RFHK01000042.1 GCA_003695825.1 Gammaproteobacteria bacterium
CCGCTCCCCTGCCCGCCCCGGAGCAGCTGCCCCCGGTGCACCTGCCCCGCTTCCGGCTGCCCACCCCCGCCTGCCGGCCCCCGGCGCCGCCGAGATCCGGGAGCTCGAGGCCCAACACCCGGCCTGGATCCGTACCCACCTGCGCATCGCCCGGGGCGGCGCCGGCAAGCTGATGGACGCCATTCTCATGGCCCGCATCCGCCCGGGCAGCCAGGACCTCGACCTGCTCTTCTCGCGGCTGATGCGCCTGCGCCTGCGCTGGCGCGGGCATGCCCAGGCCTATCCTCTGGCCTATGCCTACGACTGGCTCTACGACCGCTGGCGTCCCGACCAGCGCCGCCGCCTGGCGCAGCGCGTGGTGGAGGCCGCGAACTACATCATCACCTTCATCCGCCGCCAGGCGCTCTCGCCCTACAACGTCTATCTCTACAACAGCCCGCTGCAGGCACTGGTGGCCTGCGCCATCGCGGCCTGGCACGACCTGCCAGAGGCCGACCGCCCCATGCGCTGGACCTGGTATTACCTCGAGCGGGTGGTGCGCCCGGTATGGCGCCAGGTGATGGGGCGGCACGGCGGCTGGCACGAGGGCGGTGAGTACGTGGGCATCGGGATCGGGGACGCGATCTATCGCATCCCGGCCCTGTGGCGCCGGGCGACCGGGGAGGACTGGTTCGCCACCGAGCCCGGCCTGCGCGGCTTCGCCGACTTCCTCGTCTACCGCACGCGTCCCGACGGCACCCACATGCGTTGGGGGGACGGCGCCTTCTTCGACCGCCGCGTGCCGGCACGCGTGCCCCTGGCGATGGAGACCGGCAACCGGGCGGCCTACAGCCTGCGTTGCCCCCCGCCCGGCCTGCCCTCCTTCCGGCCCTGGGGCCCGCTGACCCGGGACGCCTTCTGCGACCCCTCCGCCATCGCCCGGCTGCCGCTCGCACGCTACTTCGACGGGCTGGGGCTGGTCGTGGCGCGCAGCGACTGGAGCCGCAACGCCACCTACGTCACCTTCAAGGCCGGCGACAACTTCTGGTCGCACGTGCACCTCGACCAGGGCGCCTTCACCCTCTTCAAGGGCGGGCCGCTCGCCATCGACAGCGGCTATTACGGTCCCAGCTACCAGTCCGACCACCGCTTCGACTACAGCGCCCAGACCATCGCCCACAACGTCGTCACGGTGAAGGACCCCGAGGACACCCTGCCCCTGCCCGCCCGCAAGGGCCGGCCGCCGCGCCCCATCGCCAACGACGGCGGGCAGCGCCGGGTCGGGTCCGGCTGGGGCGAACGCGCCCCGGTGGACCTGGACGAGTGGCAGGCGGCACGCGAGACCTACCACACGGGCCGCATCGTCCGCTACCACGCCGACGCGGCGCTGGTCGCGGCGGTCGCGGAACTCACGCCCGCCTACACCAACGCCCGCTCCGGCCTGGGCACCTTCGCCGATCGTACCTTCCGCGTGCGCTACTACTGGCGCACCTTCCTCTACGACCGGCTGCACGACCTGGTGGTCGTCTACGACGACGTGGTGTCCGCCGACCCGGCCTTCGAGAAGCGCTCGCTCGTCCACACCCTGACCCGCCCGGTGCGCATCCCGGGCGGCTTCCGGGTGTCCGTGCCGCCCTCGAAGGCCCCCGACCGGCCGGCGGGCGCAATGCGGGTGCGCGTGCTCCTGCCCGAGGACGCGCGCCTGCGGTTCGTGGGGGGGCCGGGACGGGAGTTCTGGGTCGACGGCCGGAACTACGATGCCCACGGACGCATCCGGGCCCTCCTCGCCCGGCGTCGCAAGAACCCACCCGAGCCGGGGAGCTGGCGGGTGGAGATCCTGCCCGGGCGGGCGCGCGCCGAGGACCGCTTCCTCATGGTCCTCGTGCCGGGGAGCCGCGACCGCTGGCCGCGCATCGAACGTCTGGGCACGGCCGAGGCGCCCGGCGTGCGTATCGAGGACGCGAACGGCCGGCTGGAGGCGGTGTTTCCCCACGCCCGCGAAGGCGTGCGCCTCACCCTGGCGACGCCCGCGGGCCGCCGCACGATCGATCTCACGACCGCCCGCGTTCCCCTGCGCCGGCCACCCGGTCGCCTGGCACGCCTGCTCGCCTGGCTGCGCCGCAATTGAGCCAGGTGGCCGCCTCGCCCGTCGTGGCCCAGCGGTCCAGCGCCCGGGCCAGGCAGCGCGTGAGCGCCGGATGGGCCCGGCTCACGTCCACGTCGTCCGCGGACCGGAGATCGTAGAGGGCGTACCGTACCCGGCCCCCCTGGAGCGGGATGCGCACCAGCTTCCAGCGCCCCCAGCGCAGCGCCCGGTCCCGCGCCGCCTCGATGCGCTTCCTCCCCGCCTCGGTCAGCGAGATGGTGCCGGTGCCGTAGTCGCGGATCTCGAGCAGGTCCAGCAGCGGGGGCACGGGGAGGTGATCCTGCGCCATGCCCTTCACCCTGGCGAGCCAGGCGCCGGTGGCGAGGTAGGCGGCCCGTGGACGCCGCTCCTCGCCCCGGAACACGGGGACCAGGCTGCGGCCGTCGGCCCCGAGTTCCGCCGGGTCGAGACCCAGCAGGTCGAGCAGCGTGGGCGCGATGTCCACCGAGCGGGCGGTGGCGGTGATGCGCCCGTGCACGCGCCAGCGCGGATCGAAGATCACGAAGGGGATGCGGTTGCTGGGATCCTTGCCGAGGATGGTGTTGCCCTGTCCCCAGGTCCCCTTCTCGAACAGGTCCGTGCCGTGGTCGCTGAAGATCACCACGAGGGTGTGCTCCAGCAGCCCGCGCGCCTTCATGAATTCGAGTATCCGCCTGACCTCGTCATCGAAGCGCACCGTGCAGGCGTCGTAGAGATCCACGATCTGCTGCACGTCGAAGGCCTCGGCGCCCTGCGCCTGGGCCCGGGCGATGGCCTCCGGCGTGAAGACGTCGGTCATGGAGAACTTGGAGCGTCCCCGGTAGTCCGGCCCGGAAAAACGCAGGTAGTAGGGGTACTCCACCGAGAACGGCGGATGGGTGGTGGCGATGAAGGTGAACAGGAAGAAGGGCCGTCCCTGCCGGTCGAGGCGGTCGAGCGCGCGCCTTGCCTGGCGGCCCACCTCGGTGGTCAGCGGCCGGCCGGCGAGGTAGTAGATCTGCGGCAGGAGCCAGCGGGCCCACGCGTTCTGGGTGAACAGGGAGAGGTACAGGCGCAGGTCCTTCGGTCCCTGGCTCAGCAGGTAGCGGAGGTTCCACTGGTCGGGCGCGGTGATGCGCTCCTGGAACCCGAAGCCGATCTTGCCGAGGTCGCTCGCCGCCCAGTCGCCCACCGCCATCGTGCGGTAGCCGTGCCGGGCGAGTACGGCCGGCAGCGCGGGCACGGGCAGGTCCCGGGCCCGGTCCGGGATGAAGTTGGACGTGACGCCGTTGTGCCGGGGCCAGGTACCGGTGAGCATGGCCGTGATGCTCGGCGCCGTGCGCCCGATGGGCACGTACAGGTTGGCCAGCCAGCCGCCCCGGCGGGCGAGCGCGTCGATGGCCGGGGTCAGCTTTCGCGGGTAGCCGTCGATCCCCAGGCGGTCGGCGCGGAGGGTGTCGGAACCGATCATCACGAGGTTGAGCGGCGTGCCGGCCCGCGCCCGGGGGGCCGCCAGCGCGCCGCGCGGCGGTTCGGTATCGAAGGGGTCCGCCACCAGCACCCCCACCGCCAGGACGGCGAGGCCCAGTCCCCCGGCGGCGCCCCGGGCCCCCTCGCGCCACCAGCGCAGGCCCAGCCGCGCCAGGGACAGCGCCCCGAGGCCGGCGAGCAGGAGCCCCCCGGCGGCGACCGCGGGCCGGGGCACGAGGAACCACAGCCGGATCAGATGGTTCACGTCATAGAGCCAGTTGGCGACCAGCAGGCCGGGCTCGCGGTGCAGCATGTCGAGAAAGGCCCAGGCGGACACCGCCCCGATGCCGACCAGGCCGGCGAGGATCCCCGCCAGGCGCCGGCCTCGTCCGGGGGCCCAGGCCTCCAGCGCCAGCCGGCCCGCCAGCGCCATGGCCAGGGCGAGCACGAAGACCACGGCGGCCAGCCGGAAGACGGAAAGCACCGCGAAGGTGGCGTAATGGGCCTCGATCTGTTGGCGGATGGCCGGGCCGGCACGGGAGAAGTCCCGCAGCGACTTGGCGGTGAGCAGGACGGTGAAGAGCGCGGCGGCGAGGGCAGCGTCTCCCGCCAGGCGACGCCACCGCCTCACCGTTCGTCCCCCCGGCGATGCCGGCGGACGTACCCCTTCGGGCAGTCCAGGCTTGCCTTGCCGGCCAGGCAAGCCAGGCGGCGGCGGACGGCGCGCGAGCGCGGGTGCCGGCGCGCGGCCTCGCGCAGCACCGAGCGGGCCCGGGCGCGCTTGCCGGCGCGCACCTGGAGGTCCGCCAGGTGTAACATCCCCTTGAGGTAGCCCGGCTTCGCCTCGAGCGCCCGTTGCGCGTACTGCAGGGCGAGCCCACGCCGGCCGAGCCGCTCGAGGATCACCGACTTGAGGTGATACATCTCGTGGCGCAGCAGGAAATGCGGCGAGGCCTTCTGCTCCACGTAGCTCATCTCGCTCAGCGCCACGTTGAGGTCGTCCCGCGCCCGCTTGGGCGCCAGGGCCGTCTCGGAGTGCAGCAGGTACTGCAGGGCCCGGCAGTAGTGGTGCATGTGATCGTAGTCGTGCCCGAAGACCCGCTCCCAGCGCAACAGCTCGGCACCGCGCGGATCCCCGGGACGCCGGTTGGCGAGCGGGCGGCAGTAGGCGGGCAACAGGACCAGCTCGGTGGGGGTCACGCGGAAGCCGCCGACGGCACCGGCTACCAGGGGGACGAGCGCCAGGAGCAACCCGCATCCTGCCCGCAGCGTGCGCGGCTTCCCGCGCCGCCCTCGTCCCCTCCGGGCCGGGACGGTTCCCGGGGGCGTGCGTGTACCTGTGTTCATGGTTTCATGCTCCTTCTCGCTTGCCGGAACGGGACGGGCGCCGGCCCTCGCGCATGCCGGCCAGCTCGCCCAGGGAGGCCGCCAGCCGCACCAGGTAGTACCGGCGCCGGGCCGAACTCGGGGTGAACAGCGCACGCACGGCGAACCCCAGGATCTTCCGGTACTGGTACGGGGGGACCCGGTCCAGGCCGCGGCCTTCCAGCCCGGTGCTGATGCGCGACCGTACGTAGGCCTTGTGCACCAGGTACCCCAGGCGCAGCCGTTGCGGGTCGACGTAATGATACTGGACCACCCCGGGCAGGTAGCGCACGCCCAGGCCCCGGGCCAGCGCCCGCTGCAGCCATTCCCCGTCCTCGCCCCCGTAGAGGTCGTGACCCCGGGGACCGAGATCGGTCCGGAAGGGCCCGAGGCGGGCGGCCAGGGTACGCGCCACCACCAGGTTGCCGCCCCCGGGGAGGCGGCCGGCGCCGTCGAGCACCCGGGAGGTCTCGCCCCAGTCCTGGCAGGGTACGGGCGGGGGACGGATGGCCCAGCGGCCGGTCTCCCGCACCCAGGGGGGTTCTTCCCCGGTCCAGTCGGGCAGCACCCGCCCGCAGTAGAGCAGGGCGCCGGGATGGGTACGCATGCCCTCCACCAGCGCCCGGAAGAAATCGGGGCGCAGCCGGTGGTCGTCGTCAACGAACACGAGGTGGGTCCCGCAGACCGCGCCCAGGGCACGGTTGAGGGCATGGGCCTTGCCCAGCCGGGGCTCATGGCGCAGGCGCACCCGGATCCCCCGCCCCGCCAGCAGCTGCGCATGGCGCTCGACCACGGCCTCGGTGTCGTCCGTGCACCCGTTGGCCACCACCAGCACGGCGAGCGCCACGCCCTCGGGGACCGGGGCCTCGCCCACCGAGGCGAGCAAGCGGTCGAGCAGGGCCGCGCGCTGGTGGGTACACACCACCAGCTCCAGGTCGGGTCCCCGGGCTGCTTCCGACCGATTCATGGGTGCCCTCCGGGACCGGGTACGAGCAGGGCACGCAAGCGGCGCAGGTACCACCGCGCCCGGTCGAGACGGGGCGCGAGGCGGCGCGGCCAGGTGCGCAACAGGCGGATCTCGAGCGGCGAATAGTAACCGGCCATGGCCTGCAGGCGCTCCGCCTCGAGCCGGTCGGAACGGTAGCTGACGCCGTCCCCGGAGACGCGGGCCACGACCCGGTCCAGGTGGGCGTAGCGCAACCGGCAATCGAAGATCCCCCGCAGGATCCAGGCGTAGTCGGCCACGAGGGTGAAGCGTTCGTCGAACCCGCCGGCGGCCGCGAAGGCCCGGCGCCGTGCGAACAGGGCCTGGTGGCACAGGGTGCGACGGCCGAGGAAGGTACGGGTGGGGACCGGGGGATAGCGCACCCGGACCGGGGACCGACCCGGCAGCGCGAGCAGGATGTCCCCGTAGGCGACGTCGACGTCCGTCTGCTCGAGGAAGGCGGCCACGTCGGCGAGCACATCGGGATCGTGCAGGCGATCGTCGGCATTGAGGAAATGGACCACCTCGCCCCGGGCCAGGCGCAGGCCCTTGTTCATGGCCGCGTAGATGCCGCCGTCCGGCTCGCTGACGAAGCGGTCGACGTGGCGGGCATGGGCCTGGACGATCTCCCGGGTGCCGTCGGTGGAGGCGCCGTCGATGACGAGGTACTCGATGTCCGGGTAACGCTGCATGGCCACCGACTCGATCGCCCCCGCGATCACGTCCGCGGCGTTGCGGCACACGGTGACGATGCTGAACTTCACTGCCGTCCCTCCGGCACGGCCGGCCCGGCCCGCAGGCGTCCCAGCACCCGCTCCCGCAACCGCCCGAGGAGCTCGAAGAGCGCCGCCAGCCCGGCATGCCCGGGATGCACCCGGTGAAGCAGCACCAGCAACAGGAAACAGGCCAGGGCGGCGAAGAGCCCGTCGACGGCGAGCACCACCGGGCGGTAGGCGGCCCAGGCCGGCAGCCAGCGTTCCGGGGCGACGAGCGCCAGCAGCAGCATGACCCCGGCCATGACCAGCACCGGCGGCCAGACCGAAGAGAAGTAGTCTGCCACGCGGATCTCCGCATACCGGCGCACGACCAGCAGGGTGACGAGCAACAGCACCAGGTAGCGGCCGACCACCGCCCAGGCGACGCCGGTCAATCCCCAGTGCAGCCCCAGGGCGAGCAGGCCCGCGGTCAGCACCAGGTCGAAGAGCCCGATACCGGCCTGCTTCCCGGCATGGCCGGCGGCGTTGAGGTACATCGCCAGCAGCCCGCGCAGGCTCATCAGGAGGGCCGCGAAGACGAGGATGCGCGCGTAGGGCACGGCCGGCAGCCACTTCTCGCCGTAGAGGAAGCCGATGAAGGCCGCCATGGCGTGCCACAGCCAGGCGAGCGCCAGGCAGATGGGGACCAGCACGCTCGTGCTCAGCTTGCGAAAGGTGGTACGGGTCCGGTCCGGGTCGCCCTCCAGGCGCGCGAAGAGGGCGATGATGAGCGAATAGAGGCGCCCCAGCAGCTCCAGCACCGGCAGCTTGGCGGTGCTGTCCGCGCGCCGGTAGATGCCGAGCAGGTCCATGCCCACCCAGCGCCCGATGAGCATGGCGTCCACCCGGTCGGCGGCCAGTTCCAGGGAATTGGCCGCGTGCACCCGCCAGCCGTAGCCGAGCAAGCCCCGCGCCCGGCTCCCCCGGAAGCGCAGGGCGGGACGCCAGCGGCTGCGCCAGACGGACCCGCCGACCAGCACCAGCGAGGAGACCAGCCCGCCCACCACGAAGGCGTAGACGCCCAGCCCGCTCGCGGCGGCGAGGATCGAGGAACCGGTGCCGGCGAGGGCGGAGACGAGGGTGATGCGTGAGACCAGGTCGTGGCGCATGGCACGGCGCAGTTCCGCCTGGGCCGCCAGGCAGGCGGGCTGCAACAGGAACAGCAGCGCCAGCGCCCACATGACGTCGCGGTACCGGGGATCGGCATAGACGTGCGCGAGCACGGGGGCCAGCCCCGCCGCGACCAGGGCGCAGAGCACCGAGAGCGCCTGCATCGACCAGTACCCGGAATGGATCGCCTCCATGTCGTCCTCGGGCGTGCGCAGCAGAGCCTCGGGCACGCCCATCTGCAGTTGCCGGCCGATGAGCAGGGTGTAGGCGGAGACGGCGGCGAAGAGCCCGAAATCGCGGGGCTCGAGCAGGCGGGCCATGACGATCCCCCCCGCGAAGGACACCATGGCCGACAGCCAGCCCTGGGCATAGGCCCAGACGGCACTGCGCCGGAAGCGGGTGCCCAGGTCCGCCACCGCCATCAGCGGGACCCTCCCGAGGGGGCCGGCAGCCCGCCGCGCAGCCAGGCCAGCCACAAGGAGGCCACCAGGCGCCCTTGGGCCAGCGGGGCATGGCAGCCGGCCTCGAGCAGGGTGGCGGCCGCCTGCCAGCGCCGGCCGGCGCGCAGCTCCCATTTCGCGTAGTCGGTGAGCATGGCGGCGTAGCACTGATGCCAGAAACGCCCCCGGTCCGAGGCCAGCAAACCCCGGTTCTTGGCCATCACCCGGCGGGCCGCGGTCTTCATGACGTCCAGGTCGCCGCTCATGCTGCCCCGGCGCCGGCGGATCACCACCAGCGGCTCGGGGAGGCAGGCATAGCCGCCCCGCTGCGCCAACCGCATCCACATGTCGATGTCCTCCAGCGCGCGGAGGGATTCGTCGAACCCGCCCGCGGCGAGCAACAGGTCGCGGCGCGCCACCACCGCCGAACCGCTGCCCGCCACGGCGGCGTGGCGGCGGAACAGGGTCTCGAGCGGGGTGCGGGCTTCCTGCTCGGACATGCACGGCCAGTGCCCCGCCTCGCCGCCGTCCTCGTACACCAACCGGGCGGCGCAGGAGACGAAGGCGAGTTCGGGCCGGTCCGCGAGCAGGCGGGCCTGGGCCTCCAGCTTGCCGGGCTGCCAGTAGTCGTCGGCGTCGAGGAAGGCGATCCAGTCCGTCCCGGCGGCCCGGATCCCGGCGTTGCGGGCGGCGCTCAGCCCCCGGTTGGCCTGGGAGACCAGCCGCACCCGGTCCCCGAAGCCGCGCACGATCTCCGCCGTGGCGTCCGTGCTGCCGTCGTCCACCACGATCAGCTCTTCCGGGGGACGGGACTGCGCCAGGACGCTCTCGATCGCGCGGGCGATCCAGGGCGCCGCGTTCCAGGCCGGGATCACCGCCGCGATGGTGCAACCGTTCTCAGGCATAGCCCAGCCTCGCCTGGAGGGGGGCGATGCGCTCCAGGATGGACTCCACCGCCTCCGGGTTGCGCTCTTTCCACTTCTCCTTGCGGGGCGGCCCGCTGACGATGCTCGTGGCGTGGCGGCCGAGCTCCGCGCAATGGCGCCGGATCGCCGGGGTGAAGGCCAGCCCCAGGTCGCCGTAGAGGCGTTCGAAGGCACCCACCGGGTCCTCGAGCAGGTCCTCGTAGCGCAGGACGTGCCAGTGGCCCGGCGCCACCCGCGCGCGGGCCTCCAGGGCCAGCGTGTTGGCCTGGATCCACTGCCAGGCACAGACCTCGGCGAGCGAGGCCCGGTTGTAGTCGCGCCAGCCGGGGGGCAGGAAGAAGCGCCAGTCGTCGAACTCGCCGTGCTCGATCGCCACCGGCTCGGGCAGGGGACCGAGGTACTGGCGCAGGGCGAAATGGTCCCCCTTGCGCCAGCCGTCGATGAGCGAGCTGACGTTGTCGCGCCCGTCCCGGTGCACGTAGACGAAGTGGGCGTCCGGGAAGAGGCGGGCGAGATAGCCCACCCGCATGACGTTGATGCAGGTCTTGTCGAGCAGCCGCCCGCGGTTGCCGAGCCGGGCCCACCACCAGGCCCGGGCACGCGCGGCATGCTCGGGACGCGCCTCCTCCCAGGTGGCGGCCTCGGAGGCCCAGCCGTTGTGCCAGGGACCCCAGATGCGGTGCCAGAGCTGGGGGGTCTCGTAACCGAGGGTCATGAGGCCCTCGGCCAATGCCAGGGTCTCGTAGGTGACCGTGGTCCCGGCCCGGGAACAGCCCACCACGAAGATGGGTTCCCGCAGCGGCGGACGCCACAGCCGCCAGGCGGCCTCCCGTCCCCGCAAGTGCAGGTGGACGAGATTCTTGTGCCAGAGCTCGGGAGAGAGATACTTGCGCCAGCGTCCGGCCGGCACCGGCGCCGCCCGGACGTGATCCGTCGGTGGTCGTGTCATTATGCTTCTCTCGTTCGCGTTCCCCATGCCCGCAGCAAGCCCCTGCGGACCCCGGGCCGGGAGATGACCCACCCGGCCCTTTCCATTATCATGCCAGAGATCGGACCGAATCGTGCACCGAGGCGGAAGCCGCGGTGCGGCATGCCCCGGAGTGGCCGTGATGCGCCGGGGGGTCAGGCCGCATCGATCAGGGTACGTTGCCTGCCGCCGCCCTGGTGCACTCTCCGGTATTAGCGGCCGGGCGCCGTCCGCCCGTAGCCGAAACATAATGAAATCGCGGCGAGAAGTACATCGCACGCCGAGCGGAGAAGCGCGGTGCGTGACATCTTCGTGGTCCTGCTCCTGCTCCTGGGCATCGCCCTGATCGTGCGGCGCGCCTGGCTGGCCGTGCCCGTGCTGGCCTTCTTCGGCTACGCCAACCCGCACCGCTACGCCTGGGGGTTCGCCACCCAGCTGCCGGTCTACCAGATCCTGCTGGCCGTGGCCTTCCTGGCCTTCTTCCAGACCCGGGAGCGGCAACCGGTGCCCCGGGACTGGCGCATCCCGCTGTTCTACCTGCTCTGGTTCTGGTTCTTCGTCACCACCCTGCACTCTCCGCTCGGCGTCCTGGCCTGGGACAAGCTCTGGGAGGTCTCCAAGGTCTACATCCCGCTGTTCCTGACGCTCACGCTCATCACCGACCGGGAAAAGCTGCGCTGGCTGCTCGTCACCATCGCCCTCTCCTTCGGCCTGCTGGCCGCCAAGGGCGGCATCTTCGCCATCGAGCGGGGCTTCGTCTACCGGGTGTGGGGCCCGGACGGCACCATGTACGGCGGCAACAACGAGTTCTCCATCGCCACCCTGATGACCATTCCCCTGCTGCTCCTCACCTGGCTGGAGCTGCGACACGAGCGGGGCTGGCGGCGGGCACTCGCCTGGCTGGCGCTGCTCATCGTGCCCCTGGCCTTCGCCTCGGCCCTCTCCTCCTGGTCGCGGGGCGGGCTGGTCACGCTGGGGCTGCTGTACCTGTTCATGTGGCTCAAGTCGCGGCACAAGATCCTGCTGGCGGTGCTGGCCGTGCTGCTCGTCTGGAGCGCACCGCATTTCCTGCCCGACGAGCTCCTGCAACGCTGGGAGACGATCCGCACCTACGAGCAGGACGGCTCGGCCATGCACCGCATCGAGACCTGGCACCACGGCCTCCGCTTCGTGCGCCACCACCCCATCCTGGGCGCCGGTTTCGAAGGCTGGCGCTACGTCAGCTACCGCGACTGGCACAGCTCCTACGTCGAGATCCTCTCGGAACACGGCGTCCCCGGCGCGCTCATGTGGGGGCTGTTGATCTTCGGCACGCTCTTCAGCCTGCAACGCCTCGCCCGGCTCGGGCGGCGGCGCGGCGACACCTCGCTGCGCAACCACGCCACCATGCTGCAGGCCGCCATCGTCGCCTACCTGGGCGGCTCCCTGACCCTCGGCATCACCTACTGGGACTACATCTACCAGCTCGTCTTCTGCGCCGTGCTGCTGCGCCACTTCGCCCTGCAGCCCCAGGCCTCCGAGGCCAGCGCGCGCGTGCCCCTCGAGGAGGCCCCGGCCCATGCCGCCTGAACCCGGCCCCCCCGCTCCCCGGCTGCTGCTCCTGTTCAGCCTGCCGCGTTCCGGCAGCACCTGGATCGCCAAGCTCATCGACAGCCACCCCGCAGTGGCCTACCGCCACGAGCCGGACTCGGTCCTGCCGCTCGACCCCCTTCCCCTCTTCCCGGAAGGCACGCCCGGGCGCGAGATCCTCGACCGCCTGCGTGCGTATGCCCGCGCCCTGCCGCACTGCACCCAGGTCCACGTCGTCGGCAAGCGCCCCTTCTTCGCCAAGGCCTTCCAGCCGCCCGGCTGGCCGCTGCTGCTGGCTGCCGCGCACCTGGCCGCCGGCGGGCTGCGCCGCGCCGGCCTGCCCGTCCGGCACCTGGCACCGGCGGCCTGGGGGGCCACCCGGGCCGGCGCCTGCCTGTGGAAGTCGATCGAGTCGCTCGGGCGCCTGGGCTGGGTGCGCGCCGCCCTGCCGGAGGCGACGAGCTTCCACCTCCTGCGCCATCCCTGCGGGTACGTCCATTCCGTGCTGCGTGGACACCGGCAAGGGCGCTTCGGCTCCCACGTCCCCCCCTGGGAAGACTGGAACCTGATGCGCCAGATGGCGGAGACCGCGGCCGGGCGCGCCACCGGCCTGGACCTGGATGCACTGCGCAGCCTGAGCCCGGCCGAACGCCTGGCCTGGCGCTGGCGGGTCTCCAACGACAAGGCCCTCGCGGAGGGCCGGGACCTGCCCCGGCACCAGGTACTGCTCTACGAGCAGGCCTGCCGTACCCCGCGGGAGGCGACCGCCCGCCTCCTGGACCAGGCCGGCCTGGACTGGCACCCGGCCGTGGAGGCGTTCGTGGCCGCCTCCACCCGCCGGAAGGACGCGGACTACTACGGCATCCGCAAGGACCCCTGGACCTCGGCCTGGTCCTGGGAGCAGGGCCTGGATGCCCGGGCCCGCGCAGGCATCCTGGCCCGGGTGGAAGGCTCCCGGGCCTGGTCGCTCTACCGCGAGGCCGGCCTGGAACGACGCCCCCCGACGAGGGACGCGTGAATGCGGCGCGTGCGCGCCGCCACGCTGTCCCAGGAGAACTCCCGGCGTGCCCGCTCCAGCGCCCGCGCGGCGAGGGCCGCGCGCCGTGCCGGATCCCGCAACAGCGCCGCGAGTGCCCGGGCCACGGCGTCCGGATCCTCCCCGTCCACGCGCAGCCCGGTCTCGCCGTCGAGCACCGCGTCCCCCGTTCCCCCGGCCCGGCCGGCGATGGCCGGCGTCCCGCAGGCGGCGGCCTCGATGAAGACCATGCCGAACCCTTCGGTGTCTCCCCCGATGTCCCGGTTGGGCATGAGGAAGACGTCGGCCCGCCGCAGCCAGGCGGGCAGGTCTTCCATGGGCACGTGTCCCAACAGATGCACACGGTCACTGACCCCGTGTGCAGCCACCAGCGCCCGCAAGCGGGCCTCGTCCTCGCCGATGCCGATGATCACGTAGTCGACGTCCAGGCCTGCGTGGCGCAGGCGGGCCACCGCCTCGATGCCCCGGTCGAAGCCCTTGCGCGGATTGAGCCGCCCCACCGAGACCACCAGCGGCCAGCCCTCGTGGAGGCGCTCGCACCCGGGCATGCCGCTCACCGGCCCCTCGGGCGTGAAGCGCTCCAGCGCCACGCCCGGGTGCAACAGGTGCACGCGCCCCGGGGAGACCCCGAGCTCGAGCAGCAGCCCGCGCGTGAAGGCGCTGTTGGCGATCACGGCGTCCGCCGCCCGGTACACCCGCCGCATGGCCCGCCGGCGCCGGGGGGCGCGCCAGCCGGTGATCTCCTCGCCATGGGCATAGACCAGCAACGGCCGCTCCAGCAGGCGCGCGAGCCACAGCCCCACCAGGCCCTCGGGCAGCACGCGCCCGGCGTGGACGGCCTCCACCCGGTGGCGGAGCATCACGCCCAGCCCGTGCAGGAAGGGGCGCAGGTACCGGGGCAGGGACTCCGGCCGCAACCAGGGTACGGGGGCCAACCTCAGGCGGTGGATGCAGTTGGGATGGCGGGCGTCGTACGCGGCGGCCCCGGGCACCTGGGCCGTGAGGATGTGGATGCCGCGTCCTCCCAGCCGCCGGTAGACCTCGTCGAACCATACCGCGGTCCCGCCCTTGGTGGGCAGGAAGAGCTCGGTCAAGACCAGCAGCCTGAGGCCCCGGGTCGCGTTCATCGCCCTGCCTCCCGTCCGCGCGCGAGCCGGCGGGCCAGTCCCAGCCAGAGTCCGGCCCCCGAGAGCCTCAGCGCGCGGCGCAACCGCCAGTCCCCCGCCAGCCGTTCGGCGAAACACGCCAGGCGTGCCCGGCCCCGGCAGTGCCAGTGCGGATCCTCCAGCCGCGCGAGAATCTCGCCGGGGAAGAGGAAACGTACCCCCGGCTGCGCCTGCCGCACCGCGGACAGCAGGGCATCCAGGGCCGCGCGCCCGCGCGCCGCCCGGGGCCCATCGTAGTTGCAGCGGTGGGTCTCGACGAGTGCGGGACGCCCCTGGCGCCAGCGCCGCTGCACCTGGGCGAGCACCTCCCCCACCTCGTGCCCCTCCAGCGGTTCGAAGAAGAGGTCCCGCACGAGCACGCGCAGCCCGCTCGCGGTACGCTGGCCGTTGCCGTAGCGCACCCCGGTATCCACCGGTGCGCCTTCCGCATCCCGCGTCTCCTGGCGCCGGCCGGGCGTGATCAGGACCTCGATGCCGCCGGCCCGCCAGCCCTGCTCGACCGCCTCGTTCCAGACGAAGGTGGGGGGAACCACCACCGGGGTCGCCCCGGGGAGATGCTCGAGATAGTACCGCGCCTCGGCCCGGGCCGCCGCGCGGGCCTGCGCCCCGTCCACCGGGCGTGCCGGCAGCCGGGAGCCATCCACCCAGCGGCTCTGCAGCGGGGGCGGCAGCACCCCGTAACCCTCCGTGGCCACCCGCCGGGCCCGGGCCGCCAGCGCCCCGTCCCGCTCGGCCGCGGCGGCCACCGCCGGCGGCCAGCAGTGCATCCACCCGTGCAGCTGGAGGGAGAACCGGTCCCGGTACCGCCCGAGCACCGACCGCAAGGGCGCGAAGGCCGCATCGTCGAGGGTGACCACCCCCTCGGGGCGCACCCAGTCCCGGGGCGGCACCCCGGGGCGGGGCGCCGCGAGGACCACCGCCAAGGTCATGCAGGCCGGCCGCCCGGTGGCGTCCCGGTGGCGCGCCAGCAACCGGGCCAGGGCCTCGAGCGCGTCCGCCTGTTCCGCCCCGGGCGGCCCCCAGTCGTCGCTCTCCAGCAACAGCACGGGAAAGCGCACCATGGGCTCGCGCCAGGCACGGCGTACCGCCGCGCCGTGCCGCACGAGGAACCCGGCCGGGCCGAGCACCAGCCAGGCACCCAGCAACCCGGCCAGCCAGGCCGCGAGGCTCATGGCCCCCCTCCTGCGCCCGGGGCGCTCGGTAGACGAAGCCGGCGGCGGTTTCCCACCCCCGCCGGCTGTGTCACCATATCCCCCACAGCGTCATGGAAAAGACTACAGGCATGCAGATCCAGGGGGCCCTCACCGACCGCCTCGCCGGCAGTTTCGATACCCGCACCGGGGATGTCCAGCTCCACGGGGGTTGCCAGGTGGAACAGGCAGGCCGGATCCTGGCCTGGACGGGCCGTCCGCGCTTCGACGCCGGGACGCCCGAGGCCTTCCTCGCCGGCCTCCCGGATTCGGACTGGAACCCGGATGCGCTGCTCGCGCACATCCACGGCCCCTTCGCCCTCGTCCTCGCCGAGCCCGCCCGGCGCCGCTGCCTGCTCGCCGTCGACCGGCTCGGCATCCAGCCCCTGGCCTGGCGCGAGGCAGCCGGGTGCCTGCGCTTTGCCAGCGACCTGGACGGGTTGTTCCCGGCCGACGGTCCCCGCCCGGAGCTCGATCCGCAGGGGGTGTTCGACTACGTCTACTTCCACATGATCCCGGCCCCGCGCACCATTTACCGCGACACCCACAAGCTGGAACCGGCCAGCTGCCTGGTGTTCGATGCGCAACGGATGCGGCAGCGGCGCTACTGGCGGCTCGCCTACGCGGAGACCCGGCCCGAGCGGGCCGCGGCCGAGGCCCGGTTGCGTTCCCTGCTCGAGACGGCCGTGGCCGCCCAGCTGGAAGACCGCCCCACCGGCACCTTTCTCTCCGGTGGCCTGGACAGCACCGCGGTCTCCGGGATGTTCGCCCGGCTGCACCCGGGCCCGGTCCCCGCCTTCACGGTGGGTTTCGAGGCCGAGGGCTACGACGAGACCCCCTGGGCGCGGGCGGCCGCGGCGCACTTCGGCCTTAAGCTGAGGGTGCGCTACGTCACGCCCGAGGACGTCCTCGAGGCCCTGCCCCAGGTGGCCGCCGCCCAAGACGAACCCTTCGGCAACGCCTCCGCCCTGGCGGCCTACTTCTGTGCCCGGAGCGCACGCGAATCCGGCATCGAGATCCTGCTGGCGGGTGACGGGGGCGACGAACTCTTCGCCGGCAACACCCGGTACCTCAAGCAATTGCGGCTGGCGCACTACGAGCGGCTGCCGGCGGTGCTCCGTGACCGCCTGCTCACCCCCCTGGCGCGCCTGGACACCCCGCTGCACCGCCTGCCGCTGGTCCGCAAGGCGGTGAGCTACGTCCGGCAGGCGAGCCTCCCCATGCCGGAGCGGATGGAGAGCTACAACCTGCTCCTGCGCGCCGGCATCACGCAGGTCTTCACCCCGGAGTTTCTCGCCGAGGTGGAACTCGACGAGCCCCTGCGCCTGCTCGAGGCGGCCTACCGGGGCGATGAATCCTTCAGCCTGCTCAAGCACATGCTCGCCCTGGACCTGAAGATCACCCTGGCCGACAACGACCTGCGCAAGGTCTCCCGGATGTGCCGGCTCGCCGGGGTGGAGGTTCGCTACCCGATGCTGGACGAGGAGCTGGTGGGCTTCTCCGCCACCCTGCCCTCGCCATGGCTGATCGAGCGCGGGGAACTGCGCGCCTTCTACCGCCGGGCCCTGGCCGATTTCCTGCCCCGCGCCACCCTCGAGAAGTCCAAGCACGGCTTCGGACTGCCCTTCGGCGTGTGGAGCGCAGAGCATCCCGGGTTGGCCCAGCGGGTCGACGCGGCCCTGGAGCGGCTCGCCCGGCGCGGCTGGATCCGCGCCGACTACCTCGCCGACCTGCGCCGGCGGCACACGCGCGAACATGCCGCCTACTACGGGGTCATGGTCTGGGTGCTCACCCTGCTCGAGACCTGGCTGGCGCATCACGGCTACTGATCCTGCGCCGGGTACCAGCACACGCGTTGCGGGAGGTGGATCCCGGCCAGGAGCCCCTCGAGGCGACGGGCGAGTTCCCGTTCGTGCCGCCAGCCGCGGTCCCGCACCCGGTACAGGTGTCCCGTGCCGGGCTGCTTCCGGCCGAAACGCTCACCCTGTGCGAGGCGTTCCAGCAGTTCCGCGTAGACGTCGGCACTGGCGCGCACGCCCCGCCAGAAGAGTTCCAGCTCCGTATCCCCGGGCCGCACCTCGGGATGCACATGGGCGATCAGGTCCCCGGAGTCGATGCCGGGATCGATGAAGTGCAGGGTGCAGCCCACCCTCTCGGGTTCGCCGTTGTAGAGCGCCCAGAAGGTGCAGTCGGCCCCCCGGTACCAGGGCGAGATGCCGCCGTGCAGGTTGACCATGCCCAGGCGCCCGCGCGTGAGCAGGGGGCCGCGGATCAGCGAGGTCCCGAAGACGGCGATCAGGTCGGGCTGCAGGCGGTCGGCCAACGCCACCACGTCGGGATGGTTCACCGTCGGCACCTCGACCACCAGGTCCGGGCGATCCAGCCGGGGCAGACCGTCGGGGAAGAAATAGCGCGCCTCCCGCCCGCCGGCGTAGCGGCGGCGGTCGCGCAGCCAGCGCCACAGCTTGCCGAAGAGCCGGCGCGGCCGGCGCAGCAGCTTGCCGAGCTTGGCCAGGCGGTCCTCGCCGCCCACCTCCTGCACGATGGCCAGCGGCTCGCAGGCCGCGCACAGCCGGTTGGCCACGTACAGGTGGCGCGGCGAGCGCCCGCACAGGATCATCACCCGCAGCCGCGCCATCTTCAGCCCCCCTCCCCGGGCAGCAGCGGCGGCACGGGCCGGCCGGTCATCTGCATCATGAGGGCGTCGGCGAAGAACTTGGCCGCCCAGTTGGGAAACTCGAACCGGGAGTAGGCCCCCCAGATGGGGAAGGAACCGGCGATGCCGCCGCGCACCGCCGGATCGGGGTCGTCCAGCCGCTGGCGCTGCTTCAGGTAACGGATGCCCCGTGCCGCGGCCTCGGCCAGCGAGGAGGCGCCCAGCGACTGGGCGCAGCGCTGCCAGTTGATCGCCATCTGGGCCAGGCCGGTCAGGCAGCAGTAGCCGGCATCGGCCCGCCAGCCGTCGTCGTAGGTTCCGGCCAGCCAGCCGTCTTCGCGCTGCACCCCGGCCAGGGCGCGGGCCGCGCGCAGGGCCGCCGCCGTGTACCGCTCCTCTCCCAGGATCAGGCCGGACTCCAGGAAGCCGCGGATGGCATAGGCGATGGTGTGGGTGAAGGGAGCGCGGTGCGTCTCGAAGGCGTTCTCGCGGAACCAGCCCGACTCGGTCTGGCGCGCCAGCGCCCAGTCGAGGTGGCGCCGGGCCGCCGTGCGCAGCGCGCCCTCGCCGCTGACCACCGCGGTGGCCGCCAGCGCCCAGGTGGCACGGGTGTTGTAGACGTGGGGAATGCCGTTGTGCTCGTAGCGCAGCCAGTGCCCCTCGGGCTCCTGGTGGCGCACCAGCCAGTGGCCGGCCCGCACGGCGGCCTCGAGGCAGTCCTCGCGGCCCAGCTGCAGGTAGCCCGCCAGCATGCCGTGCATGATCTGGCCCTGGTTGAAAATGACCGGGTGGCTGCCCGGCTCGCCGAAGTGGCCCGGGAAGGCCCCCTCGGCGTCCTGCAGGGAAAGCTCCCAGTCGATCATGCGCTGCGCCCGGTCGACCAGCCCGGGGCGTTCGAGCACCTCGGCGGCGGCCAGGAAGGTCTCGATGATGTAGCCGGTGGTCTCCGGGTAGCCCGGCAGCCAGCCGTCCTCGAAGCTCCAGCCCGCGGCCACGCCGCCGGCGTCCGGTTTCCCCTCCCGCACGTCCTGCGCCCGGCACAGCCAGTCGATGGCCGCCGCCAGGTGGTCGTGGTCGCCCTGTTCCCGCCCCACGTAGCGTCCGCCCAGGTCGGCCAGGACGAGCCGCAGATGGCGCGGCCGCCACAACCGGTACCGGAAGGGGGCACGAACGAGTTCGCGAATCATGCGGATGCCTCCTGGTGACTGTCGCTGCCGGCCGTCGCCTCGCGCAGGTGCTCCGGCAAGGGCACCCGGCTCACCACGTAGCGGTGCTTGCCCGAGGCCTCGACCGGGATCGCCTCGACCCGCTGCAGGGCGATGCGGGCCTC
The DNA here is from genome assembly GCA_003695825.1 of Gammaproteobacteria bacterium. Lineage (GTDB taxonomy): Bacteria > Pseudomonadota > Gammaproteobacteria > Thiohalobacterales > Thiohalobacteraceae > J048. Next base: position 19,049 of record RFHK01000042.1, read on the forward strand.
CGGGCCAAGCCGGGCCTGCAGACCCTGCCGGATCGCCGCTTCGTCGGCATCGCCCCGCCAGCGCTCGCTCGGCACCACGAGGACCTCGAAATGGTTCAGCTCCTGCTGCACGATCCGGAAGGCGGCCACGCCCGGGAGCTCGCGCAGCACGTAGATGAGGGCCAGGGCGTGCATGAGCGTGCCGTCGGGGCGCACGATGAAATCGGTGGTACGACCCAGGACCTCGGCGATCACGTGCAGGCCCCGGCCCTCGCGGTCGGGCTCGGCGGCAAGGCGCAACATGTCGCCGGTCCGGTAACGGATGAAGGGCTGGGCCTCGGAGCAAAGGCCGGTGAGGACGGCCTCGCCCAGGGCTCCCGGGGGGACGGGGTTGCCTTGGGGATCGAGCACCTCGAGCAGGAGACTCTCGGAGAGCAGCAGCATCTGTCCCGAGGGGGTCTCGTGGGCCGTGAAGCCGATGTCCCGGCTGCCGAACTCGTTAGCCACCGGTACGCCGAACCCCTCCTCGATGAGACGGCGCTGATGAGGATAGAGGGGCTCGCCCGTGGTACAGACCACCCGCAGCGAGGGCACCCGGAGCCCGCCCCGGTCGCGGGCATGCGCCGCGAGCAGGGCCAGGCTGCTGGCGTAGCCGTACAGGCAACGCGGCCGGAAGGCGCGGATCGCCTCCAGGTAGGACTCCATGTTCCGAGGCGACATGGCGAAGGCGTTGAGCACGAGCTGATTGAAGAGCCGGTCGCGGATCCGGCGGATGCGATCGGTCTTGTCGAGTTCCACCGGGGCGCCCCAGAGATAGACCTCGGGATCGCCCACCTCCACCCCCCACCAGCGCCGCGCGCGCATGCGCCCGGCGGCATCCGAGGCCTGGCGGCGGCGACCGTAATGGAACACGAGCGGCTGCCCGCTGGAGCCGCCGGTCGTGTAACGGTGCGCGCCCCCCGGCACTCCCTTCCATACCATCTCGGCACCGTGCCGGCGCATGTCCTCCTTGTCGACCGGAGGCAGGCGCCGGAAGTCCTCGAGGTCGAAGTCCCGGTGCGGATCCAGCCCCGCCTCCTGCATGCGCCGGGCATACCAGGGACTGTGCGCCTGTGCCAGGCGCAGCAGCGCCCCGAGCCGCCGCCACTGCAGGTCCTCGATCTCCTGCCGGGACAGCCACTGCGTGCGCTCGAGTTCCGCCAGGTAGGCGAAGGTGGGACGCCCCAGCAGCCGCTCGTGGAGCGGGTAGATCAGCCGGCGCACCAGCCAGGGCCTCATCGCCGTTTGCCTCCTGCCAGACGTTCGTAGACGGGCGCGTAGCGGGCCACGGAGGTCGGCCAGGTGCGTTCCGCCCGGACGTATTCCAGCCCGGCGTCGCGCCGCGCCTCCCAGGCCTCCGGCTGCGATGCGAGCGCGATCACGGCCGCGGCCAGCGCATCCGCATCCCCGGCGCGGAACAAGCTGCCCGTCACGCCGTCGCGGATCAGCTCGCGGTGCCCGCCCACGTCGGAGGCCACCACCAGCTTGCGCTGGGCCATGGCCTCCAGCGGCTTCAAGGGCGTGACCAGCTCGGTGAGCCGCATGGACTTGCGCGGATAGACGAGGATGTCCACCAGGCCGTAGTAGCGCCCGACCTCGGCATGCGGCACGCGCCCGGTGAAGACCACGCGCTCCTCGAGCCGCAGGGCCGCCACGCGCGCCTTCAGGGTGGTCTCCTGTGGCCCCCCGCCCACCAGGAGCAGCCGCACCCCGGGCAGGGCCGCGGCGATCCGGGGCAGGGCCTCGATCAGCAGGTCCAACCCTTCGTAGGCATAGAAGGACCCCAGGAATCCCAGCACGGGGCCCTCGCCCAGTTCCAGCGCCCGGGCCAGTGCCTTGTCCCTCGGTACGTCGGCCTGGAAGTTCTGCAGATCGACGGCATTGGGCACCACAGTGATCTTCTCTTCCGGAATGCCGCGCGCCACGAGATCCTGCTTGAGGCCCTCGCAGATGGTCACGAGGGCGTCGGCCCGGCGCGCCACGTACGTCTCCAGCGCCCGCGTGAGGCGGTAGCGCAGCCCTCCTTCGCGGGCGGTGCCGTGGTCCACGGCGGCATCCTCCCAGAAGGCGCGGATCTCGTAGACCACCGGCAGCCCCAGCCGCCGCCCCACGCGCAGGGCGGCCAGCCCGTCGAGTGCGGGCGAATGGGCATGCAGCACATCCGGCCGCTCCCGCCGCGCCACCTCCAGGGCGCGTTCGGCCAGGGCATCGACGATGGCGAACGGCTCCAGGGGGGGCAGAGCGGTCTTCCATCCGCGGGGGTCGCGGCTGCGGTGGAATGTCAGCCCATCTGCTTCTTCGCGACCTCCCCCCTCGGTCTTCGCCGCCCGATTGTGCTTGGCGCTGGTGACGTGCACGGTCTCCCAGCCCCTTGCACGCTGCTCGCGCAGGATGGCCCGGGAGCGGAAGGTGTAGCCGCTGTGCAGGGGCAGGGAGTGGTCGAACAGGTGCAGGATCTTCATGGCGCCCCTTCCCCGGCTTCCAGGTGCCCACCCTCGGCCTCCGCCGCCGGGCGGAAACGGCCGCCGGAGGCCCGGGTATAGAGGGTGAACAGGCGCCGGCGCACGGCCGGCCAGCGATAGCCCTCCGCCAGGCGCCGCCCCTGCTCTGCGAGCCGCGCCCGCAGGGCGGGATCCTGGTACAGGCGCAACAGGGCCGCAGCCGCCGCCGGGGCGTCGCCGCAGGGAAAGAGCAGGGCGCTGACGCCGTCCTCGACGATGTCGGGGATGCCGCCGGCGGCCGTGCTCGCCACCGGCACCCCCAGGGCACAGGCCTCGAGCAGGGCGTTGGGCGAATTGTCCACCCGGCTGGTGTTGAGCAGGACATCGGCCCGGGCGAGGTGGCGGAGGAGTTCGGCATGCGGCAGGGCACCGAGAAAGTCCACCCGTTCCGCGATGCCCAGGCGCCGGGCGAGCGCGCGCAGGCGCCCGGCCTCGGGCCCCTGGCCCGCGATGGCCAGGCGCGCCTCCGGAACCCGGGCGGCGAACCGGGCGAAGCCCTCCAGGGCGGTCGCGACATCGTAGATGGGCTCGAGGTTGCGTGCCACGAGCACGAGGAAGCGCCCGCCCTCCGGGGCGCACCGTTCCACGCCGGGCTCGATGAGGTTGGGGAGGATCTCGGCCTCCCTCCCGTACTGCCGGAAGACCCGCTGCAGGAAGGAGCTGGGAACCGCCAGCGCCCGGGCGCGCGCGAGCGTGGGCCGTACCCAGCGCCACTGGCGGGCGAAGAACTCCGCCGCCTGTCCGCCCCGGTAGTTCACCACCACGCTACAGCCGCGCAGGGAACCGATCCAGACCGCCGGGGCCGCCATCAGGTGCCAGGACCAGCCCGAATTGGCCATCACGTGCATCACCGGTGCCCGTCCCGCCGCCTCCCAGAGCCGGACCAGGTAGGGCAACAACCGCGCCAAGGCGCGCACCCCCCGCCAGCCGGCGATCCAGGCCGGTCGGTAGGGCGCGTTGGTGCGCACCACCGCCACGCGCAGGCCCTCGGCCTCCAGGTGCCGGCACAGTGCCTGGGTCTGGTTGGCCATCCCCCCGGGCGGTGGTGGCAGGGGACCCACCACCACCACGTCGGCCGCTCGCCGTTGCACACTCATGCCCCCTGCGCCTCCCAGCCGTCGCGCTCGCGCCGCAGGAAGCCTTCGAACATGAGCAGGGACCACAGGGGCGCGCTGTGGTCCCAGGTCCCGGCCTGGTGTTGACGCACCAGGGTGGCGAGGAAGTCCATGTCGAAGAGCCCGGACTCGCGCATGACCTCGCCGAGCACCCGGGTGCGGACCTCCTCGGCCAGTGGCCCGCGGAACCAGCGGGCCAGCGGCACGGCGAAGCCCATCTTGGGGCGATAGAGCACGCGCTCCGGCAGGTAGGGTTCCATGGCCTTCTTGAGCAGGTACTTGCCTTCGCGGCCGTGCAGCTTCCAGGACTCCGGCAGGGAGGCGATCCACTCCACGAGCGGGTGGTCGAGCAGGGGTACGCGCACCTCCAGGGCATGGGCCATGCTGGCGCGGTCCACCTTGGTGAGGATGTCGCCGACCAGGTAGGTCTTGAAGTCGAGGTATTGCACCAGGGAGAGGGGCCGGTCCACCGGGGCCCGGGCGGCATGGTGCTCGAGCACCTCGCGCGCGTGGTAACCCGCGAGCCGGCGCCGGAACCCGGGGCTGAACAGGCGCCGGCGCAAGGGATCGCCGAGAATGGAGACGCTGTGGAAATAGCCTTCCACGGAGTCCATGGCCAGCGACTGGAAGGTGGACTTCGCCCGCAACACCTTCGGGGCCCAATCCAGCTTGGGATAGACCCGGCCGAGCAGGCCGAACAGCGGGCGGCGCAGCCCCCGGGGGAGGAGCCGCCGCAGGCGGTCTTCGTAGCGGTGCCAGCGGTAACGGCGGTACCCGGCGAGGTTCTCGTCGCCGCCGTCGCCGGAGAGGGCCACCGTCACCTCGCGGCGGGCCAGCTCGCACACCCGGTAGGTGGGGATCGCCGAGCTGTCCGCGTAGGGCTCGTCGTAGAGTTCCACCAGGCGGGCGAGCAGGTCGAAGTCGTCGGGGTCGACGGCCTCGACGCGGTGGGCCGTGCCATAGCGCCTCGCCACCTCCGCGGCGTACTCGGCCTCGTCGTAGGCGGGATCGCCGAAGGAGATGGAACAGGTGTTGACGGGTTCCGCCGAGCGCTGCGACATCAGCGCCACGACCGTGCTGGAATCCACGCCCCCGGAGAGGAAGGCGCCCAGGGGCACCTCGGCGACGAGGCGCACCTCGACCGCCTCACGCAGGCGCTCGACCAGCTCCTCCCGGGCCGCACGTTCGTCGCGGTGCGCCCCGTCCGCCCGGAAGGGCACGTCCCAGTACTGGTGCACCCGGGGAGTCCCTTGCCGGTCCACCCGCATCCAGTGCCCGGGTTCGAGCTTGCAGACCCCGTGATAGATGGTGCGCGGCTCGGGCACGTAGCCGTAGGCGAAATAGTCCTCCACCGACCTGGGGTCGAGCTCGCGGGGCAGCCCGGGATGCTGGCGCAGGGCCTTGAGTTCCGAGCCGAAGAGGAACCAGCCGTCGGGGAGCAGGGCGTAGTGGAGCGGCTTGATGCCCAGGCGGTCGCGCGCCAGGAACAGGGTCTCCCGGTTGCGGTCCCAGAGGGCGAAGGCGAACATGCCGCGGAAACGCTCGACGCAGGCCTCGCCCCACGCCTCCCAGGCGTGCACGATGACCTCGGTATCGCAACGGGTACGGAAGCGGTGGCCCGCCGCCTCCAGCTCCGCCATCAGCTCCCTGAAGTTGTAGATCTCGCCGTTGTAGACGACGATCACGGAGCCGTCCTCGTTGGCGAGCGGCTGCCGGCCACCAGCGAGGTCGATGATGGACAGCCGGCGGTGTCCCAGGCCCACGCCCGGCTCGACGTGCACCCCGCCCTCGTCGGGCCCGCGATGGAATTGCACCGCATTCATGCGTTCCAGCAGGGGGCGGTCGACCGCGCGCCGCCCCCGGGTGTCGAAGAGGCCCGCGATGCCGCACATCTCAGCGCACCTCCTGGCGGCCGAGGCCCGGGTCCGCCACCGGGTCGCGGCGACCGCGCCGGGCGTGCTGCGTCTCGTAGACCTGCCGGTAGCGCTCCACCATGGCCGGCAGGCCGAAGGCCTGCTCGGCCCGTCGCCGTGCCGCGGCCGCCTCCCGGCGGCACCGCTCGGTGTCCTCGAGATAGGCCTGCATCACCGAGGCCAGCGTCCCCGCATCGCCCGGCGGCACCAGCCGCCCCGTCCCGGGCACCACCAGCTCGGCATTGCCGCCCACGTCGGTGGCCACCACCGGCACCCCGCTGGCCATGGCCTCCATGAGGGTGTTGGAGATGCCCTCGGCCCGCGAGGGCAACACGAACAGGTCGAACCGGCGCATGAGCGCGGGCACGTCGTCGCGCCGGCCGGTGAACCACACGCGGTCCGCGATCCCGCGTTCACGGGCGCGGGCCTCCAGCTCCGGGCGCAGGCGGCCTTCGCCCACGACCACCAGGCGCGCCCGTTCCCCGGTCCGGCTCCCGGAGTGCACCAGCCGCACGAACGCCTCCAGCAACAGCTGGGGGTGCTTGACCGCCTCCAGGCGGCCCACCATGCCGATGCAGAAGGTGTCCTCCCGGAATCCCTCCGGGCGTGGATCCTCCCGGTCGCGGGCGGGGTCGAGGGGGCGGAAGCGCGCGGTGTCCACCCCGTTGAGGATGCGTGTCAGGCGGTGGGCGGGCACACCGATCTCCTCGCGCAGGTAGCGCTCGATCTGCCGCGAGAGGGCGATGTAGTGATGCACGAAGGGGCGCAGCATCCGCTTCCAGCGGCGGTAACGCATGCCGTCGAGGTCGGCCACGTCCCAGCCGTGCTCCCCGTGGATGCGTACCGGTACCCGAGCGAGCGCGGCCGGCACCTGGGCCTCCAGCGCGGCCAGGTTGCGGGTATGGACGATGTCCGGCCGGCAGCGCCGGAACAGCCGGTACAGGTTCCGGTACAGGGCCGGGTCGTGTCCCGGCCGCTTGTGCAGCTCGAGGATCTCCACGTCGCCGCGCCGGATGCGCCGGCGGAAGTCGGTGGCCTCCGTGAGGCAGACGAGGGTGTGGCGGAAACGCGCCGGCGGCAGGTGGTTGACGAGATTGACCAGCCCGTTCTCCAGCCCCCCCACGTCCAGGCGGTAGATCACGTGGAGCACGTGCAGGCGCCGCTCAGCCATGACGCCCCTCCCCGGCCCGCCGGAGCACGGTGGCGATCACCGGCCAGTAGCGCACGAAGAAGCGCTCCAGGCGCGCCCGGGCACGCACGCGCTCCCCGGGCGCGAATGCGGTGTAGACGAGTACGTCGGCCGCCGGCGGGAAGCGACCCCGCAGGCGATCGAGGGCCTCGAGCGCCTTCGCCCGGTAGGGATTCGCCGTCAGCCGCCCATCGAGCCAGTAGCAACGCCATACCAGCAACCGCTGGTCGGGCGCGGCCAGCTCGGACTCGATCCACGCGGGGGGTACTCCGCGGCCGCTGACGCGCCGCGCCCCCAGGTCGTGCCAGCGCGGGTGCTTCTGTGGCACCAGGTAGTTCTGGCTGTTGATCAGTTCGGCCCCCTGACGCTGCACGGCATAGTAGGCGAGGTGCACGCCGATGCGCCCGTCCGGGCCGGCATAGGCCGCGGCCGCCTCGGCGGTGGGGGAGAGGTGGTGGGGACGCCAGTCGGTGAAGGGCGGCACCCGCCGCCAGGGACCGATGCGCTCGGGCAGCACGAGGCTGACCCGCGCAGGAAGCTGCGCGGCCTGGAGGCGATCGACGTGCGCGACCCAGCGCGGCGGCAGCGCGGCCAGTCCCAGCCCCAGCAGGACCGTACCCGCGAGCCATCCCCGGGACCGGCCGTCCCCGCTCCCCGGCCCCGGCCGCGCGGGGGCCTGCACCCGGGGCTCCGGGTCGCGCCACCGGCCGCCCAGCCAGAACAGCACGAAGACGACGAGGCCGAAGAACACCCAGCCGTAGATGAAATGGTCCACGCCGAGCGCCAGCCGCAGGTCGCTGAGGTAGGCGATCATCACGATCAGGTAGGCACGCAGGCCATTGGCGATGACGGGTACCACGGCGGAAAGGACCACGAACAGGCCCTGCTTCCAGCGCTTCCGGTAGCCGAGATGGGCATAGAGGGTGCCCAGGAAGAGCGAGGCGATCAGGTAACGGATGCCGCTGCAGCCCTCGACCACCGACCAGTCGCTGCCCGGGATGCTGAAGTAGGTACCCTCGGCATAGACCGGAATCCCGGTGAGGCGCAGCAGGGCGACGGTGAAGCGGGCGGTGAACGCCATCAGTGGCGGGATGAGGGCCTCGCCCATGGGCACGGCGAACCAGAGAAAGGCGAGGGGGAAGGCCAGGCGCCGGGCCGCCTCGCGGCCCAGGAGGGCGACGGTGACCAGCTGCAGCATCAGCACGAAGGCCAGCTGCTCCACCACGTTCACCTCGGCGAGGCGGGCGGCGAGCCACAGGCCGCCGGCGGCTGCCAGCCCTGCCAGGGCCGCGGGCCAGGGGCGTGGGCGGATCCGGGCCAGTGCCTGGCGCTGCCGCCAGGCGAGCCACAGGCTCACCGGCAGGACGAGGAAACCGTGCGCGAAGGTCTCGGAACGCGCCCAGACGGCGACCATGCCGCCCCAGGTCTCCCGGTACAGCCACAGCAGCAGCGCCCAGGACAATCCCAGCGCCGCCAGGGTACGGACCCAGTCCGGGGAGGCCACCCATGTCCGGCCGGCTGCCGCCAGCGGTCCGGGAGACGAACCGCTCCGCTGCAGGCTCATGGCGCCGGCCTCCTCGCCGGCCGGGTGCAGGTGCGTACGGGACCCCGGTGCATCATGGTTCGGCATTCTCGTTATCGTTGCGCAGGCGGATACCGTGGCTTCAGAGCACGGTCCGGAAGCTCAGCATGAGGCGGTTCTCCACGAAATCCAGCGCGCCGCCGCTCGTATCCTGCTCGGCGCGCAGGTAACTGAGCCCCAGCGTGCTTCTCCGCCCCATCCGGCGCCGGGCGCCGAGCGAGAAGATCCGGTACCGGCTGGTCCGGGCGACGGTCTTGAAGTTGCTGTGCTGGAAGTCGTAGTAGGCCAGCAGGTCGGTACGCGCCCCGAAGTGCCAGTTCAGCGAAGCGGTCAGGCCCCGGGCATCCTGCACGTCGTTGCGCGCCAGCTCGGTGCGCCGCTCCCGGTAGAGCGCCAGGCGCCACTCGCTGCGGGCCGGGGTCCAGGACAGGCTCCAGGTGCCCCGCTTGCGGTTGATCACCGAATCCGTGAGGCTGAAGAACCCGCTGCCCGAGACGTAGAGCCGGTCGCCGGTGAGCGGATCGAAGAAGGCCAGCCCGCCGCCCGGCAGGATGCGTACCTCGATCCGGTCCCCGGTGAAGAGGCTGAGCTGCTCGTAGGACTGGGTGCTCTCCTGGTAGAGGAAGCCGAGGCGCGTGTGCCGCGTGCGGTGCGTGATGCGGCCCCGCCATTCGGGACCGTGCACGCGCCCGACC
>RFHK01000185.1 GCA_003695825.1 Gammaproteobacteria bacterium
ATCTTCTTCACGATCGGCCCGACCGGCCAGAGCGCGAGCGCCAACCGGTCGATCCAGCGGGCGGCCCTCGGGCTGTGGCGGCGCAGCAGGGTGAGGGTCACGAGGAAGGCGGGAAAGGCGCCGAGCAGCACCGGCCACCAGGCGACCATGAAGTTCGAGGTGGCGATCAGCGCCCGCGCGTGCAGGGGCAAGCCTTCCCCCATGGACTGGATGAATTGCACCAGCTGCGGGACCAGGTAGAGCATGAGAAAGAGCACGGCGCCGGTCACCACCAGTGCCACGAAGGCCGGGTAGAGCAGCACCTTGCGGGTGCGGGCGGCGAGTTCGTCCTGCCACTTGAGCCCGGACTCGAGCTGCAGGAGCACTTCCTGCAGGCGCCCCGAGCGCTCGCCGGCCTGGACCAGGTTTACGTAGACGGTGTCGAAGATCCGGGGATGCGCGGCCAGGGCCTCGGAGAAAGTCTTGCCGCCCTCGATGTCCTGGATGAGCATCGAGATCACGTCCCGGAAGGTGTCGTTGTCGGTGGTGTCCCGCAGGTCGGCCAGCCCCTCGAGGAGGGGTACGCCGGCACCGACCAGCTGTTCGAGGTGGAAGGTGAAGTGAATCAGATCGCGGCGGCGGACCCGGTGCCGCTGCAGCAGGCCGCGGCTGCGGTGCAGGCGGCTGTGGATGAGTGCCATGCCCATGTGATCCAGGCGCATCTCGAGGTCGGCATCGCTGGCCGCCTCCATGCGCCCGTTCACGATGCGCCCATCCTCCGTGACCGCCTTGTATTGGTACGCCGGCATTTCAGTGCACCAGCCTGTCCGTCAGGTCCACGACGCGGGAGATCTCCTCGAGCGAGGTGGTCCCGTCGAGCACGCGCCGCACGGCATCCTGGGCGATGGGCACGAAGCCGTGCTGCAGGGCCGTGTCCAGGATCTCCTTGCGCGTCGCCCGCCGGGCGACCAGCTCGTCGAGGTCGGCGTTCATGCGCAGCAGCTCCATGACCGCGGTGCGCCCCCGGTAACCGGTGTGGTTGCAGGCCGGGCAGCCCCGTGCACGCCAGACCTCCTGCGGCGCCTGCAGGCCCAGCAGGCGCTGTTCGACCTCGTCCGGGACATAGGCCTCGCGGCACCGCGTGCAGAGCCGGCGCACCAGGCGCTGGGCCACGATGCCGATGATGTTGCCCGCGAGCACGTCGGGCACGATGCCGAGATCCAGCAGGCGCGTGATCGCACCCACCGCGGAATTGGTGTGCAGGGTCGAGTAGACCTGGTGGCCGGTCATCGCCGCGCGCAGCGCCATGTCCGCGGTGTCCTCGTCGCGGATCTCGCCCACCAGGATCACGTCCGGGTCCTGGCGCAGGAGCGACCGGATACCGCTGGCGAAGTCGATGCGCGCCGACTCCCCGACGTTGGTCTGCCGGATGAGCTGCATGGGGTACTCCACCGGGTCTTCGAGCGTCATGATGTTGATCGACTCGCTGTTGATATGGTTTAGCATCGAGTAGAGCGTGGTCGTCTTGCCGCTGCCGGTGGGACCGGTGACCAGGAGGATGCCCTCGGGGCGGGCCATCATCAGTTTCAGCATGGCCAGGGCCTCCTCGGTCAGCCCGAGCCGTTCCAGGGGCACGATCCCCTTGTTGCGGTCGAGGATGCGCAGCACGATGTTCTCGCCCCAGGTGGTGGGCTGGGTGGAGACGCGGAAATCCACCTGCCGGTGGAAGAGGGTCAGGCTGATGCGTCCGTCCTGGGGCGAGCGCGTCTCGGCGATGTTCATCCCGGCCATGACCTTGAGCCGGACCGCGATCCCCGACCAGTAGTGCTTGTGCAGGCTGCGCACCTGGTGCAGCACCCCGTCGATCCGGTAGCGGATGCGCAGGAAACCGGCCTCCGGTTCGAAGTGGATGTCCGACGCGCCCTGCTTGACGGCGTCGGCGAGCAGGGCGTCGACCAGGCGGACCAGGGGCTGGCTGTATTCGTCCGAGGCGGCGTCGAGCGAGGCATAGTCGATCTCGCCCGTCTCGAGCTCGTGCAGGATGGCGTCGATGGAGAGGTTGTAGCCGTAGAACTGGTTGATGGCGTTTTCGATGTCGGATTCGCTGGCGAGCAGCGGCCGGATCTCGTAGTCGGTCCCGACCAGGGCGCGCAGCTGGTCGATGGCGACGAGGTTGGTGGGATCGGCCATGGCGATGACCAGTTCGCCCTTCTCCTCGTCGAGCGCGATCGGAAGCGCCCGGTAGCGCCGGGCGGCCTCTTTCGGCAGCAGCGAGAGGGTCTCCCGGTCGATCACCACGTGGGACAGGTCGATGGATTCCTGTCCCAGCGACTCGGAGAGGGCGTCGCGCACCACGGCCTCGGTGGCGAAGCCGAGCTCGACCACGATCTTGCCCAGCTGCTTGCCGCTCTTCTTCTGTTCCAGCAGGGCGATCGAGAGCTGGTCCGGGGTCATGATCCCCTTCTCGATGAGGATGTCGCCCAGCCGGCGTTGCGGGCGGGGCTCGAGGCGCGCGTTCATCTTGCACCCTCCTGCTGTGCACGGAGCCGGGCGATGCGGCGACGCACCGCGTCGGTATCGATCGCCTGTCCCCCGTGGGCGAGCGCCTCGCGGTAGTAGCGCAACGCCTCCGCCAGCCGGCCCAGGTGGTCGAGGCTCACGGCCAGGCCATAGGTCAGCACCGGGTCATCCGGTGCGAGCGCATGCGCCTGGAAATAGAGCCGCTCGGCGGCAGCCCAGTCGCCCCGGCGCGCCTGGAGGGCGGCACGGGCACCCAGCAGCACGGGATCCCGGGCACCGGCCCGGGGCGCCCGCGACAGCAGCGAGAGGCCGGAGGCGGCGTAGGGATTGCCGGGATCCAGGTCGAGCACCCGCCGGTAGAGGGCCTCGGCCTCGGTCTCCCGTCCCAGGGCGAGGTCTGCCGCGGCCAGGCCGAGCAGCAGCTCGACGTCCCCGGGCCGATCCTCGAGCAGGGCCTGGTAGAGGCGGCGGGCCGCGCTTGCCGCGCCCCGGCGAAGCAGCCGGTAGGCCCGGGCGCGTGCGTCCCGGCCCCGGCCGCTGTGCAGGGTGCGCACGCCGACCCGTACCCGCGGTGCGTCTCGGGGTACCGGGGAGCGTTGAGGCGTGGCCGAGCGCGTGGTTGCCGCGGCCGCGGTACCAGCCGGCGCGCCGGCGGTGACCGACCGCTCCCGGGCCGGTGACCGTGTCGATGCGGTGGCGGGGGGCGGTGCCGCCTCGGGTGTCGGTGTGGACCTGGCCGCCGCATGGGGTGGGTGTACCGGCTGCAGCCGCGAGAAATCGGCCACCTGCATCTCGGTGTCCGGCTCTTCCCCGGTGGCGCTCCCGGCTTCGGTTTGCAGGGGCTCCGTTCCCGGATCGGGTTCCGCCAGGGCGAGTTCGGGGTCGGCGGGGTCTGCCGGCGTGCCTGGCTCGGGCAAGGACCGGGGCGCGAACAGGGCATAGAGTGCGACGGTGCCGGCGAGCACCAGGATGCCCGCCAGGGCGGCGAACAGCCGGTACCGGTGTTCCTCGCGCACGGAGAGCTCGAGCAACCGCGCCACCGCGGTCGGGGCCAGCGGGGCGTCCGTCTCCGCGGAGGCATGGCTGGGCCGGTCGTCCGCTTCCGCGGGCGCGTCGGATGATTCTGCCGGGGACATATCGAATGCCTCTTGCAGGATCTCCGGCGCCGGGGGCGCTGCCGCCTCCCCCTCGTCGACCGCTCCAGGTCCGGGCGCCGGGGCGTTGTCGTCCGGTGGCGGTATCTTCGTCCCCTCCGGGGGATCGGCCCGCCCCTCCCCCGCTTCTCCCGCAACCGGCTCCGTCCCCGGTCCTTCGGCATCGGGCTCGGCCTGCCCCGGGCTGGGCGCACCCGCCTCCGATGCCGGATCGCTGCCGTCCTCGGCGGTCGCCTCCGGTTCGAGGAGCTCGAAGTCGCAGCTGGAGCCGGTCTCCTCCTCGGCGGGCGCGTCCGGTGGATGGGTTTCGGGTTCGGGCAGCGTGCCGGCCGGCGCTCCCGTCCCCTCGCGCCGGCGGCGGTGTTCACGCTCCGCCTGTTTGAGTGCCTCGAGCAACAGGCTCATCGTCCCCTCTCCTCAGTGCGCGGCGGCCGGTGCCGGGCCCGCGGTCGGCAGGAGCCGGTCGAGTCCCTCCTGGCGCACGGCCACCTCCGGGCGGTCGACGATGCGCGGTCGCAGGAAGATCACCAGCTCGGTGCGCTTGACCCGGTTGTCCTGGTAACTGAAGGCATTCCCGACGTAGGGCAGATCGGAGAGGCCCGGGAAGCCGGTGCGGTCGTGCTCGACGCTGTCCTGGATGAGGCCGCCCAGGACCGCGAGGTGACCGGAAGGCACGCGCAGCACCGATTCCATCTCCCGGACCTGGATCTGCGGGACCAGGTTCTCCACCCCGATCTGGGCCAGCTGGGGATTGGGGTCCTTGACGAAACCGGTGACCCGGGAGATCGTCGGTCGCATGGTCAGGGTGATCTGCCCCTCGTCGTCGATCGAGGGGGTGACGCTCATGACGAAACCGACGGGCACGGTGTTGACCTTGGAGGTGACGCTCGTCTGGGAGATGGACTGGTTCGTCGTGGTATCCGCCTCGACCGTGAAGTAGACCAGGTTGTCGACCACCTTGAGCATGGCCGTCTGGTTGTTGAGGGCCATGATCTTGGGGCTCGAGAGGACCTTGACGTCGCCGAATTCCTTCAGCATGCGCAGGGTGGCGTCCACGCTGCCGTGGTCGGTGTCACTGTCCTGGTAGGTGAGAAGCGTGAAGGGGCTCTTGCCGAGGTTCAGCCCCAGCAGGTCCTGGCGGATGGTGAGCCCGGCCGTGCTCTTCGCCACCAGGTTCCAGTCCACCCCGAGGCGGTGACGACGGTCCAGGGTGACCTCCACCAGGGTCGCCTCGATGAGCACCTGGCGCCGCACGTTGTGCAGCACGCGCCGGAGGTAGGCGGCGACCTGTGCATGCTGCCTGCGGGTGGCGCGGACGGTGATCAGCCCCGCCTCGGGATTGACGATGACATCGGCGGAATCCGTGCTCGTGTCCTTGCCCGCCGGCTGGCCGATCAGCGCGCGGACGTTGCGTTCGATGCGCTGCCAGAAGTCGTGCACCGAGCGGCTGACCACCCGGGTCGTGGAGTTGTTGTTGCCGGCATCGGATGAACCATTGTCCTCCGAGGAGGTCATGCCCGTGGTCGAGATCTGGGTCGCCACGCTGACCACCGAATCGTTGACCCGGGAGAGCGCGACGTAATCGAGGTGGTAGGTCACCGGGTAGGGCTTGTCCGCCTCCACCACCAGCACGTCCCCCTCGCGGTGGATGCGCACCGACGCCTGGCGCTCGATGCGATGCAGGATGTCCTCGAGGGGACGGTCGATGGCGTTGATGGTGACGGTGCCCTGGACGTCCGGGTGGACGTCGACGTCCAGCCCGGCATCGCGGGCCAGGGTGAACAGGGCATCGGCCACGGGTACCCCGGTGCCCACCAGGGTGTAGACCTTGTGTGCCGGCCTGGA
>RFHK01000186.1 GCA_003695825.1 Gammaproteobacteria bacterium
GATAGGCGCTGGGGGCTGGGCGAAGCGTGTCCCTTGCTCCTTTTCTGTCAAGTGTTTGGAAACCCGACCGAGAATCACGCCTTGCACCCCTCCGTGGCCTCAGCGACTCGGTGCGCTCCGTGTCACGAATCGGCGCGAGCGGAAAACACCGGTCTCACCGCTTTCGTGATCGGCGGGTTCCGCGGCGATTCCCGGCATCCCCGGGCATCCAATAGGAAACGGATCCGTCCCTACTCGCCCCAGCGCACGCCCAGGGTGTGGGGTACGCCGATGCGATCGAGGATGCGTGCCACCACGAAATCGACCAGGTCCTCGATGGTCTCGGGGCGGTGGTAGAAACCGGGGTTGGCCGGCAGGATGACCGCTCCCAGGCGGGCGAGCCGCAGCATGTTCTCCAGGTGGATCGCCGAGAAGGGCGTCTCCCGCGGCACCAGGACCAGGGGACGTCCTTCCTTGAGCACGACGTCGGCCGCGCGCTCGATGAGGTTGTCGCTGCTGCCCTGGGCGATGGCGGCGAGCGTGCCCATGCTGCAGGGACAGACGACCATCGCCCGCGGAGGATTGGAGCCCGAGGCCAGCGGTGCCGTCCATTGCCGGGGACCGAAGACGCGCAGCTGCCCCTCCTCCGCGCCCAGGTAGGCGTTGAAGAAACGCTCCAGGTCCCCGGAGCGCCCCGGCAGGTCCAGGCCGCTCTCCATGCCGGCGACCACGCGCGCCGCCTCGGAGAACATCAACCAGACGGACTCGCCGGCCTCCACCAGGCACTCGAGCAGGCGCAGGGCATAGGGCATGCCCGAGGCACCGGTAACGGCCACGGCGACCGGGTTCACGAGACACCTCCCCGGTCCAGGGCCGTGAGCAGGCGCTCGTGGATGCCCCCGAAGGCCCCATTGCTCATGATCACGATCCGGTCCCCGGGACGGGCCTCGGCCGCCACGGCGGCGACCAGGGTATCGAGGTCGTCGTACACGGACGCTGGGGGACGGGCCGCACCGGCGACGGCCTCCAGGTCCCATTCCAGGTCCTTCGGGCGGTAGAACCAGACCCGGTCGGCCGGCTCCACCGCCGCGGCGAGCGCGGCGCGGTGCACCCCCATGCGCATGCTGTTGGAACGCGGTTCCAGCACGACCACCAGGCGTCCGCCGGCGCCTTGCGCCTCGAGCCGGTGACGCAGCCCCTCGAGGGTGGTGCGGATGGCCGTGGGATGGTGGGCGAAGTCGTCGAAGACCTCGACGCCCGCCACGCGCCCCCGGAGTTCCAACCGTCGCTTGACCCCACGGAAGTCCGCCAGTGCCGCGAGCGCTTCCCGGGGATCCACGCCCACGGCGGCCGCGGCGGCCACCGCGGCCAGCGCATTGTGCACGTTGTGCCCGCCCAGCAACCCCCAGTGCACCTCGCCGAGCAGCCGGCCCCGGTACCGGACGGCGAACCGGCTGCCGTCGGCACTGCGGGGCTCCGCCTGCCAGGCGGCCGACGGGTCCCCGGCCGCGAAGGTCTCCACCGGGGTCCAGCAGCCGCGGTCGAGCACTGCGGCGAGGTGGGGATCCCCGGCGGCGGCCAGGATCCTGCCCCGGCGCGGCACGATGCGGACCAGATGGTGGAATTGTGCCTGGATCGCGGCCAGGTCGGGAAAGATGTCGGCATGGTCGTATTCGAGATTGTTGAGGACGAGCGTCCGGGGACGGTAGTGGAGGAACTTGGATCGCTTGTCGAAGAAGGCGGTGTCGTACTCGTCGGCCTCGATGACGAAATGGGTCCCTGCCCCGAGCCGGGCGGAGATTCCGAAATTGGCGGGCACGCCCCCGATGAGAAACCCGGGCGCCAGTCCGGCCCGTTCCAGGATCCAGGCGAGCAGGCTGGCCGTGGTGGTCTTGCCATGGGTCCCGGCCACGGCCAGCACGTGCCGCCCACGCAGGAGGGTGCGGCCCAGCCAGCCCGGCCCCGAATCGTAGTCCAGGTCGGCGTCGAGCAGGTATTCCACAGCGGGATTGCCGCGCGAGAGGGCGTTGCCCACGAGCACCTTGTCCGGGGCCGGTTCCAGCACGGCGGGGTCATACCCTTCGTGCACCCGGATACCCTGCTCGTCCAGCAGGGTGCTCATGGGGGGATAGGCTTGCCGGTCGGATCCCTCGACCACGTGGCCCGCCTCGCGCGCGAGCAAGGCCAGTCCGCCCATGAAGGTGCCACAGATGCCGAGGATATGGATGCGCACGGCTCAGCCTCCGGCCTTCTCGACGAGCAGGGCCAGGATCAGTTGGGTGAAGAGGAAAAGGAAGATGGAGGCGCCCACCGCCGAATCGAAACGGCATTCCAGGGCCTGGCGCAGAACATGGGCGACCACCAGGATCGCCCAGGCCATGTAGGCCAGCACCAGCAATGACATGCCGAACCCTCCACGGCCCGCTGCCTCCGCGTCCCACATCCGGTCGACCAGGGGGAGGCCGGCGAGGCCGACCACGGCCCCCGTTCCATAGAGGGCACCCAGGGTCTGGCGCAGTCGCGCGATCTTCCGTTTCCACAGCAACAGGCTCTGTACGAAGGCCCCCAGCAGCAGGGCGTCCAGCCCGACCACCACGCCGCGGCGTACCCACCCGGCGAGGTACCTGGCCTGCAGGAAGTCGACGAGGAGATAGAGCGCCAGGGTCAGGGGCACGAGACTGCGACTGGCGGGAAGATCCTGGGGCCCGGCACGGAACAGGGCGATGGCGAGAAGGCGGGTGAACAGCCACAGGATCGCATGCATGGCGCGATGATAGCATGCCGGGCCGGGCCGGCCGCACCCGGGTCCCGGCGATGCCGGGTTCCTGTTATCCTATCGGATCCCAGGCCACCGCAACCGCACATGGCGTCCCCTCCCGGTCCCTTCCCCTGGCGCGACGGCAACCAGGCCCGCCTGCTGGTCGACGGGGACCGCTTCTTTCCTGCCATCTTCGCCGATCTCGAGCAGGCCCGGCGGCGCGTCTGGATCCTGCTCTACCTGGCCCGGCGCGGCCAGGTACTCGACGCCGTGGCCCGCCGGCTGGCGGACGCGGCACGGCGCGGGGTGGACGTGCGCCTGCTGCTCGACGACTTCGGGACCCGCGGCATCGACCGCGAAAACCGTCACCGCATGGAGGCCGCGGGGGTCCGCATCGCGCGCTACAACCCCCTGCGCCCTTCCCGCTGGCTGGACAACCTCTTTCGCGACCATCGCAAGCTGATCCTCGTCGATACGGCCGCCTACGTCGGCGGGCTCGGCTTCACCGACGATTTCCTCCCGGGCGCGGTCCCGCGCCCTTGGCGGGAGACGGTGCTGCGCCTCACCGGCCCGTGCGTGGCGGACTGGGAGCGACTGTTCCGTGCCGCCTGGAGGACCTGGAGCCCCGATCCCCTGCCGCCGCCCTCGCCCATCCCGCCGCCCGCCGGACGGCTTCCGGGCCGCCTGGTGTGTTCCGGGCACCACCTGCGCTCCGACATCCGGCGCTCGGCCATCGCCCGCATGCGCGGCGCCCGCCGGCGCATCTGGCTGGCCACGGCCTATTTCGTTCCCAGCCGCCGCTTCCGCCGCCGGCTGCGCCAGGCGGCCCAGCGCGGCGTGGACGTGCGCATCCTCTTGCCGGGTCCCTTCATCGACCACCCGGCGGTGCGCCACGCGGGCCATCGCTTCTACGCCCGCCTGCTGCGTGCCGGCGTGCGCATCTTCGAGTACCAGCCGCGATTCACGCACCAGAAGGTGCTGCTGTGCGACGACCACGTGAGCCTCGGTTCGGCCAACTTCGACCGCTGGAACCTGCGCTGGAACGAGGAAGCGAACCAGGAGCTCCGCGACCCGGAATTCGCCCGGGAGGTGGCAGCGATGCTGAAGCGGGATTTCGCCCAGAGCCGGGAGCTGGACCTGGCGACCTGGCGCCGGCGGCCCTGGCGCGAGAAGTGGCTCGATTTCTATTTCAGCCTGATCGACCGCTGGCTCCTGCGCCTGCTCGGCTGAGGATTGCCGCCCGGAACCGGCGACCCGGCCGCTCCCCGCCCCCGCCGCAGGGTTCAGCCCACCGGGCGGCGCTTGCGCACGGCCTTCATCCCGGCGAGACGCTTCTTGGTGACGGTCTTGCGCCTCGTGGCCGGCGCCGGGGTCTTCTTCCCGGGGGCCGCCTTGCCGGCGGAGACGCGCTTGCGCACGGCGGCGGCCTTCATCATGACCTTCTTCTGCACCGCGGTCGCTTTCTTCGTGGCTTTCTTCGTGGCCTGCTTCGCCGTCGCCTTCTTCGTCACCTTCTGCGCACGGGCCGTCTTCTTCTTGACCGTCGTCTTCTTCTTGGCCGCCTTCTTCGCTGCCGCCTTCTTCCCTGCCGTCTCCTTCGTTCCCTTCGCCGTCGCCTTCTTCTTCGCTGCTGTCTTCTTCGTCGTCGTCTTTTTCTTGGCCGTCGCCTTCTTCTTGGCCGTCGCCTTCTTCGCCGCTGTCTTCTTCGCCGTCTTTTTCTTGGCCGTCTTCTTCGTCGTGGTCGACTTCTTCGCTGTCGCCTGCTTCGCTGCACCCGGCCGCGTCCCGGCATCGCCGGCGTCCTTCGCACGCGCCACCACGGGCGCCTCGGTCTCTTCCGCGGGTGAGACGGCTGCCGCCTCCGGCCCCGGGCCCGACGACGGGGACCTGCGAGCGGACTTCATGGCGGCGATGGCCTCGGCCACCGAGCGCGGCGAGGCCTTGCGCGCCTTCAGGCCCGCCCGCGTCTCCTCGATCACCTTCTCGAGGGCCCGGAACACCTCCTCCGGCGTCCCGGCGCCCTGGACGGTACGCAGCCGGCCCTGTTCCCGGTAATGGGCGATGACCGGCCCGGTCTGCATCTCGTAGAGGCGCAGGCGGTTGCTGACCATCTCCTCGTTGTCGTCCGCGCGGTGATGGAGCGGGCCGCCGCAGACGTCGCAGATCTCGTCGACCCGCGGGGGCCGGGTGAAGACGTTGTAGGTGCGACCGCAGGACCGGCAAGTGTAGAGGCCCACGATCCGCTGCAGGAGCTCGTCGAAGTCCACCTCGATGAGCAGGACCAGGTCCAGCGGCCGGCCCAGTTCCGAGAGCAGCCGGTCGAGCGCCTCGGCCTGCGCCAGCGTGCGGGGAAATCCCTCGAGGATGAATCCCTTGCGCGTATCCTTCGCGGCCAGGCGGGTGCGGAGCAGGGCCAGCACGATATCGTCGGAGACCGGCTGGCCGGCGTCCATCGCGGCCCGCGCGAGCCGCCCGAGCGCCGTGCCGCGGGCGATCGCCTCGCGCAACACGTCTCCCACCGCCACCACGGGCCAACCGAATTTCTCGTGGAGCCGCCGGGCCTGGGTGCCCTTGCCGGCGCCGGGCGGACCGATCAGCACGATACGCATGTCGTTGGTTTCCGTTCTCCCTCCGCCGTGGATGCCCTGGCCGGATCCGGCCCGCGCCGTCACGCCCGACGCCCGGTGTCCCGCTGCTCAAGTTTTTTTCATGGGCATATACAATTTTTCTGATGGTTCCGGGACACTTGCGGGTTTAAGCTACCTTGCCTCGCGATCGAGTGTCAATTAAAGTGTCGGCCACCCCGGATCCGGGATCCCGGTCGGCCGACAGCGACGGATGCCACGAGCCATGAGTGAAGTTCCGGAGTTCAACGAAGCCGAATTGTGGACCATTCGCACTACGCTCCGTGAACGCTATGGCGAGGACGTCGACGTCGAGCTCGCCGAGACCGAGCTGCGTCTCGATCCCCACACCACCCAGTTGACCACCTGCCCGGCCGTCTTCTGGCGCCGCGGCGACTGCAATTTCATCATCGTCAAGACGGGGCCGGAACGGTACCGGTGCCAGTTCTTCTACCGCGTGCACCAGGTCTTCGGCACCGGTATCGAGGAATACGACAACCTCACCGAGTGCGCCGTCACCCTGCTGCAGGTCCAGGCCGACCACGAGCGCCAGCGCCGGCAGGAGGCGGAGGAGGGGGGAGCCTGACCATCATCGTGACGGGGGAGGACTCGACTCCGTCGGTTCGTTTCGGAGAAACCACGCAACGGAGACAGACCATGGCGAGATCCAAGGCAAGGAAAAACGCCTTCTACGCGCAGTCGGGCGGCGTGACCGCCGTCATCAACGCCAGCGCCTGCGGCGTCATCGAGACCGCCCGCAAGCACAAGGACCGGATCGGGAAGGTCTATGCCGGGCGCAACGGCATCATCGGGGCGCTGACCGAGGACCTCATCGACACCAGCAAGGAGTCGGCCCGCGACATCGCGGCCCTGCGCCACACCCCGGCGGGTGCCTTCGGCTCCTGCCGCTACAAGCTCAAGAGCCTGGAGGAGAACCGCCGCGAGTACGAACGGCTCATCGAGGTCTTCGAGGCGCACAACATCGGCTACTTCTTCTACAACGGCGGCGGCGACTCGGCGGACACCTGCCTGAAGGTGTCCCAGCTCTCGAAGAAGATGGGCTACCCGATCCAGGCCATCCACGTGCCCAAGACCGTGGACAACGACCTGCCCATCACCGACAACTGCCCCGGCTTCGGCTCGGTGGCGAAGTACATCGCCATCGCCACCCGCGAGGCGAGCTTCGACGTAGCCTCCATGGCCAAGACCTCGACCAAGATCTTCGTGCTGGAGGTGATGGGTCGCCATGCCGGCTGGATCGCGGCCGCCGGCGGCATGGCCGCCAACGAGGAATGCGACCTGCCGATCGTCATCCTCTTCCCCGAGGTGCCCTTCGACCGCGAGAAGTTTCTCGCCGCCGTCGACCAGAAGGTGGCGGAATACGGCTACTGCTCGGTGGTGGTCTCCGAGGGCGTCCGCGACGAGAACGGCAAGTTCCTGGCCGACCAGGGGCTGCGGGACGCCTTCGGCCACGCCCAGCTCGGCGGGGTGGCGCCGGTCATCGCCCAGATGATCCGGGACAACCTCGGCCACAAGTATCACTGGGCCGTGGCGGACTACCTGCAGCGCGCCGCCCGCCACATCGCCTCGAAGACCGACGTCAACCAGGCCTATGCCATGGGCAAGGCAGCCGTGGAGTTCGCCCTGGCCGGCAAGAACTCGGTCATGCCGACCATCGTGCGCACGTCCAACCGGCCCTACCGCTGGAAGGTGGGTGAGGCCCCGCTCTCCCGGGTGGCCAACCGCGAGAAAATGATGCCCAAGGGTTTCATCTCCCGCGACGGCTTCGGGATCACCAAGCGGTGCCGGGACTACCTGGCGCCCCTGATGGCCGGAGAGGACTATCCGCCCTACGGCAAGGACGGGCTGCCGAAATACGTGTGCCTGAAGAACGTGCCGGTACCGAAGAAGCTGCCCGATTTCGAACTCAAGTAGGCGCGCCGGCCGCGCAGGGTGCCCTGCGCGGCCGGCTTCCACGCCATGGACCTCGAACGCGCCCGCGAACTCCTGCGCATGCATACCGAGATGGGCAGCGGCTACAACCGCAACGCCGCCCGCCTGATCCTCGCCGAGGTCCAGCGGGTTCACGGCCCGGCCGCCGTCGACCGGCTCATCGTGGAACTCGACCTCGAGCACCACTTCGGGTTCCGTCCCGGGCAGCGCTTCCACGCACCTTGAGACAGATCAAGGGGAGCGGCCGAAGGGGCCGGTACAGTTCCCGCGGCCTTTTCCTGACGCAATCTGAAACGATGGACAACCGGAGGAAGTCATGTCGTCTGAACTGATCTTCGCCATCCTCTGCGGCCTGGCCGCGGTGGCCTATGGCGTCTATTCCGTCCAGTGGATCCTCAAGCAGCCGGAAGGCAACGA
>RFHK01000187.1 GCA_003695825.1 Gammaproteobacteria bacterium
CATGTCCAGAGTCTGTCAGGTCACCGGGAAGCGGCCGGTCACCGGCCACAACGTTTCCCACGCCAACAACAAGACCAAGCGGCGCTTCCTGCCCAACCTGCACACCCACCGCTTCTGGGTGGAGAGCGAGCAGCGCTGGGTGAAGCTGCGCGTCTCGAGCAAGGGCATGCGCATCATCGACAAGAAGGGCATCGAGGCCGTGCTGGCCGAGCTGCGCGCCCGCGGCGAGAAGGTTTGACCCGGAGGAACAGGCGATGGCGAAGGGTGCACGCGACAAGATCAAGCTGGTGTCGAGCGCCGGCACCGGGCATTACTACACCACCACCAAGAACAAGCGGAACACGCCCGGCAAGCTCGAGTTCCGCAAGTACGACCCGGTGGTGCGCAAGCACGTGATCTACAAGGAAGCGAAGATCAAGTAGGCGCGGTTCTTCAATACCTCGTTCCAGAAAAAAGGCCCGGCTCAGCCGGGCTTTTTCATGGCCGGTGCGGCTCTCAGGTTCCGGCCGGCACCCGGTAGGCCGGCAGGCGTTGCGCGAAGCTTGCCAGGGCCTCGATGCCGCTGCGCTCGGCCTCCCGGCACCAGTGGTGCAGCGCCGCACGCAGCCGTTCCGAGCTCGCCGCCTGGCTCTCCCACAGGGCGAGGAGCCGGCGCCGGAACTCGAGCGCGGTGGCGAGCTCGCGGGAGCCGGAGGCCAGGCGCCCGAGGTGTGCGCGGTCGTCCGCGGGGATCAGGGCCTCCTCGCGCATGAGCAGGCCGCGCGCCCGCCGGAGCAGGGCCCGGCCCGAGGCGTCGGCACGCCGGTATTCCGCGCGCAGCAGCGGCCACAGGACCCGGCGCACGTAGTCGGCCTGCACGTACTGGCGCAGCCGCGGCAGGCTGCGGACCGCCTCGGCATCGAGCGCGCGCCCCTCGGCGAGCACCGGGGCCACCGCCACCTGGTGGACCTGCGCCAGGCCCAGGCGTTCCAGCACGCGGATCCAGAACCACCCGATGTCGAACTCGAAGCGGCGGGCCGAGAGCCGGGCCGAGCCGGGGAAGGCATGGTGGTTGTTGTGCAGTTCTTCCCCGCCGATCAACAGGCCCCAGGGCACCAGGTTGGTGGAGAGGTCCCGGGTGCGGAAGTTGCGGTACCCCCACCAGTGCCCCAGGCCGTTGATCACGCCGGCGGCCCAGAAGGGGATCCACAGCATCTGTACGGCCCAGACGCTCAGGCCGATCGGCCCGAAGAGGGCGAGGTCCCCCACCAGCAGCAGGCCGATGCCGAGGTAGGGATGACGGGCGTAGAGCCGCCGTTCGAGGACGTCGTCCGGGGTGCCGCGGCCGTAGCGTTCCAGGATCTCGGTGCGGGCCGCCGCTTGCCGGTAGAGCTCGGCGCCGCGCCAGAGCACGGTGCCGAGTCCCTCGATCCGAGGACTGTGTGGATCCTCCGGGGTCTCGCAGCGGGCATGGTGCTTGCGGTGGATCGCCACCCACTCCCGCGTCACCATGCCGGTGGTGAGCCAGAGCCAGAAGCGGAAGCCGTGGGCCACCGCCGGGTGCAGGTCCAGCGCCCGGTGTGCCTGGTGACGGTGGAGGTAGATGGTGACCGAGAGGATGGTGAGATGGGTGAGCGCCAGGGTCACGAGGACCAGGCCCCACCAGGGCAGTGCGACCAGCCCATGGGCCAGCCAGTCGTTCAGGGAAATCATGGGATTGATTCGAAAAACCTCGCGGGGGTTGCCGGGATGGCCTCGCCGGCCCCTGCGGGCCGGTCGAGGAATACACCTCCACCCTAGCAGTCCCCGGTGCAAAAAGCCAGCCCGGATGATGCAGCGGAGGCATGTGCCGGCGGCGTAAAGTCGGGCTCCGCGATGCCGATACCCCGGGATGCGGGACGCGCTCCGGGCGCGACCCGCACGGACCGCGAAGCAGGGGGGATGTCCGATGGCGAGGCTCCAGGAGGCAGGCGCGCAAGGAAAGACCCAGGGGCTCTTCGAGTCCGTCTACCTTGCCCGCCAGCCGATCTTCGACCGCGAGCTGCACGTCCATGCTTATGAACTGCTGTTCCGTTGCCCGACCCGGCGCTTCGAGACGCCGTTGCCGGAGTCCCTCGCCACCCTGCGCGTGCTGGCCAACGCCTTCACCAGCTTCGGCATCGAGCGCCTGGTCGGCAAGCGCCGGGCCTTCGTGAACCTGGGACGTGAGCTGCTGCTCGAGGAGATCGACTTCCCCCTGCCGCCGGAGCACCTGGTCATCGAGGTGCTGGAGACCGTCGGGGCCGAGCCGGCCGTGCTCGAGACCCTCCGCCGGCTCAAGGCGCGTGGTCACGTGATCGCGCTGGACGATTTCGTCTACGACCCGGCACACGAGCCCCTGATCGAGTTGGCCGACATCGTCAAGGTGGACGTGCAGGCCGTCGAGGAGTCGGCGCTCGAGGCCGAGGTGGCCCGCCTGCGCCGCTGGCCGGTGGCGCTGCTGGCGGAGAAGGTGGAGACGCGGGAAGAGTACGCGCGTTGCAAGGCGCTCGGTTTCGAGTACTTCCAGGGGTACTTCCTCTCGCGCCCGCAAATGATGGAGCGGCGCGAGCTGGCGCCCAACCGCCTGGCGGCCATCCGGCTCCTGGGCAGCGTACAGCGCCCGGACGTGGAGTCCAGCGAGGTCGAACAGATCATCGGGCAGGACGTGGGGCTCACCTACAAGCTGATGCGCTTCATCAACTCCGCCCTGTTCAACCTGCCGCGCAAGGTGGATTCGATCCGCCAGGCGGTCATCTACATCGGCCTCAAGCAGCTCCGCCAGTGGGTCACCCTGCTGGTGCTCTCCTCCATCGACGACAAGCCCGGGATCCTGTTCGAGACGGCCATGATCCGGGCCCGCATGTGCAGCGGGCTGGCCGAACGCATGGGGCACCCCGAGCCCGAGACCTTTTTCACCGTGGGGCTCTTCTCCACCCTCGACGCCCTGCTCGACCAGCCGCTCGCCGAGATCCTGCGCGAGCTGCCGCTCTCGGAGGAGATCCGCCAGGCCCTGCTCGCGCACCGGGGACCGGCCGGAGAGGCCCTCGCCTGCACCCTGGCCTGGGAGCGGGGCGACTGGGTGCAGGCCCAGTGCGGCGACCTCGACGTCGTGGCCATCAGCGAGGCCTACGGCGAGGCGCTCGACTGGGCCCAGGCCTCCATGCGTGCCATCGGCCTCGAGTCCTGACAGCCTGCCCTTTCGATCCGGGTCAGGCCTCCAGGAGCAGGTTCCCCCAGGCGTCGACCTCGGCGCGCCAGCCCGGGGCGATCCAGGTGGTCGCCACGGTCTCGGTGACGAGCGCGGGCCCCTGCAACCGCTGGCCGGCCGCCAGCTCCGCCCGTGCATAGAGGGGCACGGGGGCGCGGAGCCCGTGGACCGACACGTGCTCCCGGGGGGCGGCGGGCGGACCCTGCCGCCAGGACGGCAGCCGCAGCTCGGGGTCCGGGCCGGAGACCCGCACGCGCAGGTTGACCACTTCCACGGGTAAGCCCAGGGCATGGCCGTAACGCTGCCGGTGGGCGGCATCGAAGGCCCGGCGCGCCTGCGCCGGCGTACCGGGCCAGGGCAGGGTGAGGGTGTGGCTCTGGCCGGCATAGCGCAGGTCCGCCCGCCGTTCGATGCGCAGGGCCTCGCGGGGCACGCCCTCGGCGGCGAGCATCCGGCATCCCCGCGCCTCCAGGGCCCGGTAGGCCGCCTCGATCGCCGTCGCCGGGAGGGTCTCGAGGCCCTGTTGCAGCGACTGCGAGAGTTCACGAGCCGGCGGCGCGGTGAGCATGCCGAGCGCGGAGAGCACCCCGGCATGGACGGGGACCAGGGCCCGGCGCATGCCCAGGTGCTCGGCGAGCGCGCACACGTGCAGGCCGCCGGCTCCGCCGAACGAGGCGAGCACGAACTCGGCCGGGTCGTGCCCGCGCTGCACCGAGATGACGCGCAGGGCCTGCGCCATGTGCTCGTCGGCGATGCGGAGCATGCCTGCGGCCGTCTGCAGGGGATCGAGCCCGATCTCGGCCCCGAGCCCCGCCAGGGCACGGAGCGCGGCGGCGCGGTCCAGGCGCATGGCCCCGCCGAGGAAGTGCGCCGCCTGCAGGTGCCCGAGCGCGAGGTGTGCGTCGGTGACCGTGGGAGCACGGCCGCCCCGCCCGTAGCAGGCCGGTCCCGGATCGGCACCGGCCGAGCGCGGCCCCACCTGCAGCAATCCACCGGGATCGATCCAGCCCAGGGAGCCGCCGCCGGCCCCGATGGTGTGCATGTCCACCATGGGCACGGCCACCGGCCAGCGCCCGATGCGTCCTTCGGTGGTGAGGGCCGGCTCGCCGGCCACCAGGGCCACGTCCGTGGAGGTCCCGCCCATGTCGAAGGTCATCAGCCGCGGGCAAGCGGCCAGCCGGCCGATGAAGCGGACACCGTGGAGGCCGCCGGCCGGCCCGGAGAGCAGCAGGTGCACGCCCCGGCGGGCCGCATCGCGTGCCTGCACGGTGCCCCCGGCACTCTGCATCACCGCCACGGGGGCGGGCTCGAGCGCGGCGGTCAGCCGCTCCAGGTAGCCCTGTACCCTGGGTCCCACCAGGGCATTGAGGCAGGTGGCCACGCCGCGTTCGTACTCCCGGATCTCGGGCAGCACCTCGCTGCTGCGGCTCACCTGTACCAGGTCCCGGAGGGCCTGTTCGATACGCCGTTCCTCGGTATCGTCACGCCAGGAGAAGAGCAGGTTGACCGCCGCGGCCTCGCAGCCGGAGGCGGCGACGGCGGCGCGCAGCCGCTCGAGGTCCGCCTCGGTGAGCGGTTCGAGCAGGCGCCCGTCCGCATCCCGCCGCCCGCCGGTCTCCAGGCAGCGTTCCGGCGGGATCAACGGCGGGGGCGGGGCCGGGTTCAGGTCGTAGAGGTCCTCGCGGTGCTGGCGTCCGATCTGCAACACGTCGGCCAGGCCGCGGTTTGTAATGTAGAGGGTGGCGGCACCCTTGCCCTCGAGCACCGCGTTGGTGGCCACGGTCGAGCCGTGCACCAGCCGCAGGCGGTCGGGGTCGACGCCCAGTTCCTGCAGGCCCTGGAGGATCGCCCGCTCGGGGGCCGCCGGCGTGGAGAGTACCTTGTGCACGCGCAGCTCCCCTTCCTGCAGGACCACCAGGTCGGTGAAGGTACCGCCCGTGTCGACACCGGCGAGGATCACGTGCCTCTCCCCGGGCGGCGCGGGGGCATTTCCCCTGCTTCGGCGGGGGAACTCGCCGCCGCGCCCACGGTCGAACGGCGTGTTCGGATTTCCATATCGGAATCATTCACTTCTCGCATGGGGCTGCTAG
>RFHK01000188.1 GCA_003695825.1 Gammaproteobacteria bacterium
CCCTGGTCGTGACCGGGGCGGCCCCGGGTGCGGGGGCGGCCGGGTACGGACCGGCCGACGCGGAGGACGCCCGGATCCAGGCCCGCGTCGAGGCGCGACTCGTCCATGACCCGCGGGTGCCGGCACTGGACCTGCACGTACGCGTGGTGCGGGGCGTGGTGACGCTCGAGGGCCGGGTCCCGGACGCGGCCGCGGCGGCCCGTGCGGTGCGCCTCGCCCGTGGCGTACCCGGGGTACGCGCGGTGATCTCGCGGCTGCACCCGGAGGTGCGCTGAGCCATGTGCGGGCTCTGCGGCGAACTGCGCTTCGACGGTCGCCCGGCCGACCCCGGGGTGCTGGACCGGATGTTGCCCCGGCTGGCGCGCCGGGGACCGGATCACGAGGGCCGCTTCCACTCCGGGCCGGTGGTGCTGGGGCATCGGCGGCTCGCCATTCTCGACCTCTCGCCGCGGGCCCACCAGCCACTGGCGGATCCCGATTCCGGGTGCGTCATCGTCTTCAACGGCACCATCTACAACTACCCGGAATTGCGCGAGGTGCTGCGGCGGCGGGGGCACAGCTTCCGGACCACGGGCGACACCGAGGTGATCCTGAAAGCCTACGCGGAGTGGGGGGTGGATTCCGTGCGCCGCCTGCACGGGATGTTCGCCTTCGCTATCCACGATCCCCGGCGCCGGTGCCTCTTCCTGGCCCGAGACCGCATGGGCATCAAGCCGCTCTACTACACCCTCGACCGCGATCGCTTTCGTTTCGCTTCCAACAGCCAGGCGCTGCTCGCCGCGGGGGGCGTGGACACGGGCCTGGATCCGGTGGCCTTGCACCACCTCTTCACGCTCCACGCCGTGGTCCCGGCACCGCGCACCGTGTTGCGCGGGATTCGCAAGCTGCCGCCCGCGCACCACCTGACCGTCCATGCCGACGGGCGGCACGAACGGGTGCGCTACTGGGACCTGGAGGCCACCCGCCCGGCCGCGGCTCCCCGCAGCGAGGCGGAGTGGACCGAGGCCATCCACGCAGCCCTGCGCGAGGCGGTTCGTCGCCGGCTGGAGATCGCAGACGTGCCCGTGGGTGTGCTGCTCTCCGGCGGCCTGGACTCGAGCCTGCTGGTGGCCCTGCTCGCCGAGGCGGGGGTGCATCCGATTCGGACCTACTCGGTCGGTTTCGAGGACCAGCCCGAGGAGGCGGGCAGCGAGTTCGAGTATTCCGACCAGGTGGTGGCCCGGTACGGCACCGACCATCACAAGTACCACATCCCCAACGAAGAGGTGCTCGCACGCCTGCCCGAGGCCGTCGAGGCCATGGCCGAGCCCATGTTCGGCCAGGACGCGGTGGCCTTCTATCTGCTGGCGGAACGGGTCTCGCGGTCCGTCAAGGTGGTGCAGAGCGGGCAGGGGGCGGACGAGGTCTTCGCCGGCTACTTCTGGTACCCGCGCATGGCGGCGGAGACCGAGGGGCCGC
This sequence comes from Gammaproteobacteria bacterium, assembly GCA_003695825.1. Classification (GTDB taxonomy): domain Bacteria; phylum Pseudomonadota; class Gammaproteobacteria; order Thiohalobacterales; family Thiohalobacteraceae; genus J048. The sequence continues at coordinate 1,459 of RFHK01000188.1, forward strand.
CCGAGGTCCGCTTCGCGCGGCACTATTTCGACCGCGACCATCCGGAATACTGCGAAATGATCGCCCGGCCCTGTCCACCCTTCGACTACACCAAGGGAAGGGTGGCCTGGCACCTCACCCGGCCCGGCGCGGACACCTTCATCGACCAGGTGTTGCGCTTCGACGTCACCACCCTGATCGTGGACGACCCGGTCAAGCGGGTGGACAACATGACCATGGCCTGGGGACTGGAGGCGCGCGTCCCCTTCCTGGACCAGCAGTTGGTCGAGTTGGCCGCGCGCCTGCCGCCCGAGTACAAGCTGGCCTCGGGGGGCAAGCACGTTCTCAAGTGCATCGCCCGGGGCCGCTTGCCGGACGCGGTCATCGATCGACCCAAGGGCTATTTCCCCGTACCGGCGCTCAAGTACGTGCGCGGGCCCTTCCTGGAGTTCATGCGCGGTATCCTGGATTCCCGCGCCTGCCGCGAGCGCGGCCTCTATCGGCGGGCGTACGTCGAGCGCCTGCTGGCCGCGCCGGAGCGGCACCTGACCCGGCTGCAGGGCAGCAAGCTCTGGCACCTGGCGCTGCTCGAGCTTTGGCTGCAACGCAACGTCGACAGCGCGCCCGGGACGTGGATACCCTGAGGATGCTGCCTTTTTTCCGGGCGCCGGTGCGGTTAGACTGCAGGCAACGCATCCGATTCCACGAAACGACGAGCAAGCGAGGTGGGAACCCATGGACGTCATGGATCGTATTCGGGAGGCCGTGGAGAGCCATCCGGTCGTCATCTTCATGAAGGGCACGCCGGACATGCCCATGTGCGGCTACTCCAGCCGGGCCGCCCAGGCCCTGCAGGCCTGCGGGGAGGAGTTCGCCTACGTGAACGTGCTGGCCGACCCGGAGATCTTCGAGAACCTGCCGAAGTTCCGCAACTGGCCCACCTTCCCGCAGATCTACATCAACGGCGAGCTGATCGGCGGCTGTGACATCACCCTGGAGCTCTACCAGAAGGGCGAGCTCCAGAAGATGGTCAAGGAGGCCGTCGCCCGTCACAAGGCCCAGGCCGCCGGCGAGGACGCCGAGGCCTCCTGAACCCCCGTCGCCGCGCGGGGTGTGACCCCGTTCAAGTTTTCGTCCGCCCGGCCGATGACCGGTCAGGGCGGACGGCGCATGCCCGTCGTCTGCCGGCCGTTTTTCGTGTCGACAGGACGGGTCGCCGTATGCGGATCCTCTCCACGCTGGGCAGACAGTTCGCGATCCTGGTCAGCGGTGTGTTCCTGGCCGCCTCGATCATCGGGCTGTCGGTGCTCTTCCTGGTGATCCGCAACCTCGAGATCGAGGATCGGATCGCCGATACGCGCGCCGCCCTGCAACGGGACATCGCGGCCGACCTGGACGAACTCGATACGGCCGCGGAGAGCCTGCGTCGCGTGGCCCGCCTGCTCGCCCAGCGCTACCGCACCGCGGATCGGCAACGCCTGGCCGCGCGTTTCGACCGGATCACCGAGCGGCGCGGCCCGGTGTTGCGCAGCCGCCGCGACCATTACGACCCCGCCCACGAGTCCGGCGTCTACCGCGTGGGCGCGGCACCGGAGGGCGCACACAAGGTCCTGCTCATGGTCGCCAAGCAGGTCATGGACGTCTACGGGCCGGCGAGCACGCTGCGCTTCGACGACCTCTGGTTCCTCACCACCGAGCACGAGGGCGTGGTGTACCGGCCGGACCGCCCGGAATACCTCTACGGCCTCACCGCCCCGGCCGCCCGTGCCCTGGCCGCCTGGGTGCACCGCGTCGGTCCCGGGGAAGACCCGGAGCGGGAGGCACGCTGGACCCCGGTGAGCTTCGATGCCGTGCAGGGAAAGTGGTTCGTCAGTTGCGTGCTTCCCTTCTACCTGGACGGGCGCTTCCTGGGGGCGCTGGGGCACGACATCTACCTCGATCGCCTGGTCGATCGCCTGGCCGGGGCCGGTCCGCCGGGCAGCCTGCACTACCTGCGTGACCGGCAGGGGCGGGTGATCTATGCCGAGACCCCCCTCGACCGGGACGGTGTCGATGCGAGCGGCCGCACCCCTCTGACCGGGGCGGGGGACTGGGTGGTGGTCGGTGCCGTCCGCTATCTGCGCATCCTCGTACCCCTGGAACGCTTTGGCTGGGACTTCACCCTGCTGTTGCCCGAGGACCGGATCGTCGCCCCCCTCAATCGCTACCTGCTCGCCAATGCCCTGGTGCTCGTGGCCATCGCCCTGCTCGTGGCGCTCGCCATCGCCTACTTCGTCCATGCCCGTATCAACACCCGGATTCTGGCACTGGCCCAGGATTTCCACCGCTTCCGTGACGATCTCACGCACCGCGCCCGGGTGGAGGGCGAGGACGAGATCGCCCAGTTGGCCGCCGGCTTCAACCGCCTCGCCGACAAGATCGAGACCGATCACCACCGTATCCAGTCCCATCACGAGGAACTGCGCTACCTGGCCAACCACGACGAACTCACCGGGCTCAACAACCGGACCGCCATGCGGGGAGACCTGCACAGCCTCATCCAGTCCGAGCAAGTCGAGGCCTTCAGCCTGGTCTTTCTCGACCTGGACCACTTCAAGCTCGTCAACGACGTGCTCGGGCACGGGACGGGGGACGAGCTGCTGCGCCGCGTGGCAGTGAAGATCTCGTGGTTGCTGGAACCCCGCGACCGGCTCTATCGCCTGGGCGGGGACGAGTTCCTCATCCTGAAGCCGGGGAAACCCACCGAGGCCGAGCTCTTCTGCCGGAAACTGCTCGAGCTGTTCCGCCATCCCATCGGGGTGGGAGACCGGGAGCTGCAGGTCACGCCCAGTATCGGCGTCTGCTGCTGGCCGGAGGACGCCCGCACCCCCGAGAACCTGCTCAAGGGGGCCGACCTGGCCATGTATCACGCCAAGACGCACGGCCGCAACACCTATGCCCGTTACCGGCCCGAGATGGATGCCGAGATGGACCGGCAGTTCAGCATGCAGGGAGAGTTGCGCCGGGCGTTGGAGAACGGCGAACTCGAGGCCTGGTGCCAGCCCCAGCACGAGATCGCCACCGGCGAGATCGTCGGCGTGGAGTTGCTGGTGCGCTGGCGTCATCCTCGGCACGGGCTGCTCACGCCGGACCGTTTCATCGGGGTGGCCGAGAGCTCGGGACTGATCGTCGAGATCGACCGCGCCATGTTGCGGGAAGCCGTGGCGTTGCACCTCGAACTCACCCGCCGGGCACTCTACGGCCTATCGATCTCGGTGAACCTCTCGGCGCTGAACCTCGCGGCCCGCGACCTCCCGGCGGTGCTCTCGGAGGTGATGGGCGATACCGGGTTGCCGGACGACCGCATCGTGCTCGAGGTGACGGAGACCATGGTCATGCAGGACGTTGAGAGCAGTGCCGAGTTGCTGCGATCCCTGCGCTATGCGGGATTCCAGGTCGCCGTCGACGACTTCGGCACCGGCTATTCCTCGCTGGGCTATCTCAAGCGCCTGCCGCTGGACGAGCTCAAGATCGACCGCTCCTTCATCTCCGACCTGCTCAGCGACGCCGACGACCTGAACATCGTCACCTCGGTGATCGAGCTGGCCCACAGCATGGGGCTGCGCGTGGTCGCGGAGGGCGTGGAGGACCGGGAGACGTTCGAGTTGCTGCGCGAGCTCGGCTGTGACGTCAGCCAGGGCTACTACCACAGCCCACCGGTGCCGAGGGAGGAGTTCATTCGCATGCTGGCGGAGTCACGCCGGCGTGCCGTCGGTTGACGGGGCGCCCGGCACTCTGCGGTCAGTGATTCTCCAGCCGCCCGAGCTCGCGCACGATGGCGTCCACCAGCTCGGCGGCCTGCTGCCCCATCTTCTCCGAGAGCCGGTTGGCGTCGCGCTCGCCCTCCACGAGGGGACGCAGGATCCCGGCGATGCGTGCCATATCCCCGCCGGCGGCCAGCATCTGGGTGGCCAGGTTGCCCAGCATCTGCAGGGCCTGGACGTCGCCGTTGCGTGCGGCGTGGACCAGGCCGGCGAGTGCGGGGGCGGCGAAGGTCGGATCGGCCGCCTGTTTCGGATCCGGCAGGGTGTCCGGGTTCTGGATGCCCTGGAGGATGGATTCCACGATCACGCGGTCTTCCTCGTCCAGTGGGCCGAGCGCGGTGAGTTCACGCTCGCCGGCCAGGATGCGGCGGATGGCGGCCACCAGGTCCTTCCATTCGTTCTCCTCGGAGAGCTTCAGGATCTGTTCCAGGTCCGGCACCGAGCCGGGGTTGGCCACCTCCCGCACCACGCGCTGGATGAGCCCGGCATGGGCCAGGCGGATCTGCTCGTCCTTCTCCGGCCAGCGTTTCATGGCGTCGCCTCCTCGTCTTCCTCGTCTCGATCCTCCTCCGTCTCCCGGGGGCGGGCAGGGAAGGTATCCTGGCCGGTCGCCGGCCAGGGTTCCCCGGAGACTTCCCGCCAGCGGTTGACGATGGTGCAGAACAGCTCGGCGGTCATTTCCGCGTCGTAGACAGCGGAATGGGCCCGTTCGTTGTCCCATTCGAAGCCGGCGGCCTGGACGGCGCGTGCCAGCACCGTCTGGCCGTAGACCAGCCCGGCCAGCGTGGCGGTGTCGAAGGTGCTGAAGAGGTGGAAGGGGTTGCGCTTGATGCCACAGCGCTCGACCGCCGCCTTGATGAAGGCGAGGTCGAACGACGGATTGTGGCCCACGAGGATGGCGCGCGTACAGCCGGTCTCCCGGATCTGCCGGCGGATGGGCTGGAAGACCAGCGACAGGGCTTCCTTCTCCGGCTTGGCGAACCGGAACGGGTGCCAGGGATCGATGCCGGTGAAGGCGAGCGCCTTGGGATCGAGGTTGGCGCCGGCGAAGGGTACGATGTGCACGGAGACGGTCTCGCGGCGCGACAGGTACCCTTCCTCGTCCATGTCCAGCAGCACGGCGGCCACTTCCAGCAGGGCATCGCGCCTGGCGTCGAACCCCGCGGTCTCCACGTCCACCACCACCGGCAGGAAGCCACGAAAGCGGCGGGCGATGGGGGCGGGCGGCTTCGGCTTCTCCGTCTCGCTCATGGCCGCAGAATACCCGAGCCGGAACCCGATTGCGACCGCCCAGGGCGAGGGCGGACACGCCAGGGCAGGGTCTCGCCGGCGAACAGGGGAACCACCCGGGAGTCCCCGAACGGATAGGACTCGGGGACGGTCCATTCCCGGCGCTCGAGTTCCACGGTGGTGGGGTTGCGCGGCAGCCCGTAGAAATCGGGTCCGTAGTGGCTGGCGAAGCCTTCCAGGCGCTCCAGTGCCCCGGCCTGCTCGAAGGCCAGGGCGTAGCATTCCAGCGCCAGCGGCGCCGAGAAGACGCCGGCACAGCCGCAGGCCGACTCCTTGGCGGGACGGGCATGGGGAGCGCTGTCGGTGCCCAGGAAGAATTGCGGACTGCCGGAAGTGGCCGCCTCCAGCAGGGCCTCGCGGTGGTGCTCGCGCTTCAGTACCGGCAGGCAGTAGTGGTGCGGGCGCAGGCCGCCGGCGAAGAGCGCGTTGCGGTTGAACAGCAGGTGCTGAGGGGTGAGGGTCGCGGCGACGCGATCCCCCGATTCCCGCACGAAGGCCACGCCCTCGCGGGTGGTGACGTGTTCCAGTACCAGCTTCAGGTCGGGGTGGCGTTCCAGCAACGGCTTGAGTTCGCGTTCGATGAACACCGCCTCGCGGTCGAAGACGTCCACGTCCGGGTCCGTCACCTCGCCGTGCACCAGCAGCGGCAGGCCCAGTTCCGCCATGGCCGCGAGCGTGGCGTCGCACTTGCGCAGGTCCGTGACCCCGGCCTCCGCGTGGGTGGTGGCCCCGGCCGGGTAGAGCTTGACGGCATGGACCCGGCCGCTCTCCTTCGCCCGCGCGATCTCTTCCGGCGGCAGGGTGTCGGTGAGATAGAGCGTCATCAGCGGCTCGAAGGGGAGACCCTCGGGCACGGCGGCCAGGATGCGTTGCCGGTAGGCCAGCGCCTGTTCCGTGGTCGTCACCGGTGGTTTCAGGTTGGGCATGACGATGGCGCGTGCGAACTGCCGCGCCGTGTGGGGCACGACGTCCTTCAGCACCGCACCATCACGCAGGTGCAAGTGCCAGTCGTCGGGACGGGTGAGGGTCAGCTGCATGGCGGGAAGGATACGGGAAATCCCCGTTTCTCCAGCAGCTTCATCGTGAAGTGCACGCCGAAGCCGGTGACGTCGGTGGGGACGTGCGCGAGTCCGCCCTTGTGGTTGCCGGCGGCC
>RFHK01000189.1 GCA_003695825.1 Gammaproteobacteria bacterium
CCCGTCGAACCGGCACCGGGATCCGCTCCTTCAACCGGCGAGCACCATCCCGCCATGACCGAGGCATCCACGGCCGGGGCACCCGGCAAGGCCAAGGCAGAACTGCCTGCACCGGAACCGGTACCGGTGCAAGCCAAGGGAACGGGTGCCGCAGCCCAGTCCCCGGTGACGTCATCGAAGCCGGGAGCGGCATCGGCCTCGAAATCCAGAAAGGCCATCCCGGCCGGCGCGCCTTCGACCGAGACGCAGGCCGCGGGTGCCTCATCGGCCCCCGGGCCATCGGAGACAACCCGGCCGGCCGCCGCCGCGCCCGCCCCGGAGACCGCCCCCGTTTCCTCCGCCCCGTCTTCTGCCGCGCCTGGGACTGTGTCCGGGCCGCAACACGGGCCGGCATCTTCCCCGCACGATCTTCTCGTGCAGGCCCGACAGGCCTACTGGCAAGGGCATCCTGAACAGGCCGTCACCCTGTACCGGCGGGTACTCGAGCAGTCGCCGGATCCCGCTGTGCTCGGTGAACTCGGCAATGTTTACTTCCAGATGGGACGGTGGCAGGATGCCGCACGCACCTATGCCCGTGCCGCCGAACGCTATGCCCGGCGCGGCGACCGGTCGACCGTCATGCGCCTGATGGCCATCGTGCAGCGCATCGATCCGCAGGCCGCACGGCAACTACAGGAACACCTGCGCGACCTGCCCCGGTGAGGTGCGCCCATGCGGGCGATGCGACCGATTCAGCCTTGCCCGCCCTGCTCGACGCCACGTCCGGATGGAGGGTTTTCGAGGGGGATGGAATGCGCATCGATACGCGATGAGGAGTCGTCATGTCCCACGAGGAAACCCGGAACGAGAATCCGGAACGGAAAGGAGAACGCCAGGGCACGCTCCCGGACGGGATCCGGGCCGAGCAGGAGAGCCTGGCCCAGGTCGCCGGCCAGCCTGCCATGCCGGACATGTCGGCCTGCCTGGAGAAGTTCTCCCGTACCTTCGAGGCGAGCGCCAAGCGCTGGGAGCTCATCGTCTATCCGTCCCTGCTCGCCTTCATCGTCCTGGCGGCCTACGGTTTCTACCTGATCTACAGCCTGACCACGGACGTGGACCGGATCACGGACCAGATGGCGGTCATCACGCGAAACATGAACATCATCTCGAAGACGATGACGACGGTGGCCGGGACCATGCAGGGCGTATCCCGGTCGATGCATTCCATGGACAGCGAGATCAAGGTGATTTCGTCGACGATGAGCGACCAGCTCGTCGCCATGGAACGGATGTCCGGCAACATCGAGGCAATGAACGGCAGCATGCTGCGCATGTCCGCCTTCATGGGGCAGATGCGCTTCGACACGGCGCTGATGGGCTACAACATGCAGAACGCCACGGGCCCCATGCGGTTCATGAACAAGTTCATGCCCTGGTAGGGAAGGGTCCGGAGATCACGGACGCGGGAAGACGCGGAATCACGGGAAGAGGCAGCCATGGCAGGACCGAGCAAGGCCATACGGGAAAGGCTCAGGAACCTGGAAGAACATCTCCGGCAGGAGAATCCCCTGCTCGTCGAGGTGGTGGAGGGCTATCGGCAGCTGTCCAAGGTGGGATACGCCATGGGGTTGCTCGCCCCGACGGAATCCTACGCCACCCAGATCTCCTGGTGGCCCTTGATCTCGGTTCTGGGTACCTTCTCGGCCGGCAAGTCCACGTTCATCAATCACTACCTGGGCTACCCGCTCCAGGACACGGGCAACCAGGCCGTCGACGACAAGTTCACCGTCATCTGCTATGCCAACGACGAAGAGGTGCGGGTCCTGCCCGGGCTGGCGCTGGATGCGGATCCGCGTTTTCCCTTCTACCAGACCAGCGAGGCACTGGAACGGGTCGCCCCCGGTGAGGGCAAGCGCATCGACGCCTACCTGCAGCTGAAGACCTGCCGTTGCGATCGCCTCAAGGGGCGGATCTTCATCGACTCCCCCGGCTTCGATGCCGATGCCCAGCGCACGGCCATCCTGCGCCTGACCAATCACATCATCGATCTCTCGGACCTGGTGCTGGTCTTCTTCGACGCCCGCCATCCCGAGCCAGGGGCCATGAGCGATACCCTGGCCCACCTGGTGCGGGATACCATCGACCGGTCCGATTCCAGCAAGTTTCTCTACATCCTCAACCAGATCGACACCACCGCCCGCGAGGACAACCCGGAGGAGGTGGTCGGTGCCTGGCAGCGTGCACTGGCACGCGAGGGTCTCACAGCGGGACGTTTCTACACCATCTACAATCCCGAGGCGGCCATCCCCATCGAGAACGAGGCCTTGCGACGCCGGTTCGAGTGGAAGCGCGACCAGGACATGAGCGAGATCAACGCCCGCATCGAGCAGGTCAGCATCGAGCGTTCCTACCGCATCGTCGGCAACCTGGAGAAGCGTGCCCAGGAGATCGAGGAATACTACGTGCCGCGACTGCGGGAACTGATCGGGCAGTGGCGACGCTGGGTGTTGCAGGGCGACGCGGTCGTCTTGCTGGCCGTGCTCGCCGCCCTGCTCGGGCTCTTCTTCCTCGACCGGGCGTCGTGGACCCACCTGCGCG
>RFHK01000190.1 GCA_003695825.1 Gammaproteobacteria bacterium
CGTTCTGGGGATCCACCAGGGTGGCGAACCCCAGGCCCATGGTCATGCCCACCAGCTGCCCGGCCATCACCAGGGCGCTGAACACGACCTGCAGCACCAGTCCCATGGCCGCGCCGACGAGCAGCTGCTGGCCGAGCACCAGCAGGCCCGGCGCGCTCAGGGGGTCCAACGGCGGAGGCGGCGGCAGCCCGGGCACGACCAGCAGGGTCAGGAGCAGGGCCAGCAGCAGGCGCACGCGCCGCGGCACCAGGCGGCCGCCGATGACGGGCATCACCAGCAGCATCATGCCGATGCGCGCGAAGGGCCACAGCCACCCCAGGACCCAGCCGCTGAGCTGCCCGGCCTGCAGGACCACCGGCGCCATGCCCCTACCCCACCAGCCCCGGGATGCTGTGGAACAGGCGCAGGGTGAAGGTCACCAGTACCTTGAGCAGCCAGCCGCCCGCGACCATGAGCACGATCGCCACCGTCACCAGCTTGGGGATGAAGGTGAGCGTCATCTCGTTGATCTGGGTGGCGGCCTGGAACATGGCGATGACCAGGCCGACGACCAGGGTCGAGAGCAGCAACGGGGCCGAGAGCAGGACGGTGACCTCCATCGCCTGCCGGCCCAGGGTGATCACGGTCTCCGGTGTCATGGCGCGCTCCTAGAGGTAGAAACTCGAGGCCAGGGTGCTCATCAGCAGGGTCCAGCCGTCGACCAGCACGAACAGCATGATCTTGAAGGGCAACGAGATGATCATGGGCGAGAGCATCATCATGCCCATCGACATCAGCAGGCTGGCCACCACCAGGTCGATGACCAGGAAGGGGATGAGGATGAGGAAGCCGATCTGGAAGGCGGTCTTGAGCTCGCTGGTCACGAAGGCGGGCAACAGGAGGCGGAAGGGCACGTCCTCGGGCCGTTCGAGCTTGCCCTCGTAGCCTCCCAGGTCCGCGAACAGCGCGATGTCCGTCTCGCGGGTCTGGTGGAGCATGAATTCACGGAACGGCTGCGCGGCCCGCCTGAGCGCTTCTTCCGCCGGCAGCTTCTCTTCCAGGTAGGGAGAGACGCCCTGGGTCCAGGATTCCTGGAACACCGGCGCCATGATGAAAAACGAGAGCATGAGCGCCAGCCCGACCAGGATCTGGTTCGACGGGGTCTGCATGGTACCCAACCCCTGCCGCAGGATGGCCAGCACGACGAGGATGCGGGTGAAGGAGGTCATCATCATCAGTGCCGCCGGCAGGAAGGTCAGGGCGGTCATCAACGCCAGGACCTGGAGGCTCAGGCTCCAGGTCTGTCCCCCGTCGGCGTTGCCGGTCACCTCGAGGGCGGGCAAGGCCGGCAGGGCCGGCGCCAGGGCCGGAACCAGCCACAGGAGGAGGCAGGTCCCCAGGCGCATCATGTCGTCTTCCTTCCCTGCATCAGCCGCTGCAGGCCCGTGGCGAAATCGGCGGCACCGGCATCGCCGCTGCGGACCGCGAGCGGCTTCTCCAGCCGGTGCAAGGTACGCACCGTGCCCGGGGCCACGCCGAGCAGCAGCTGTTCCTCGCCCACCTGGATGAGCACCACCTTCTCGCGCGTGCCCATCGAAAGCCCGCCGAGGATGCGCAGCTGGCCCCCGGCGCTCTGCTGCAGCCCGCCCAGGCGCCGGGCGAGCCAGGCGAACAGGAGGATGAGCCCCACGACCAGGACCAGGCCGCCGAGCATCTGCACCAGGGGACCCGCCAGGTGTGTCGCGCCCAGGGCCTCGGCGGCCCCGGGAGGGGCCTCCTGCCCCTGCCCGGCCGCCGCGGCGGCGGCCGGCACGAGCCCCGGGAGTCCTGCAGCGAATCGGCTCATCGCAGCTTCTTCACCCGTTCGGCCGGGCTGATCACGTCGGTCAGGCGAATGCCGAACTTCTCGTTCACCACCACGACCTCGCCGTGGGCCACCAGGGTGCCGTTGACGAGCACGTCCATGGGTTCCCCGGCCAGGCGGTCGAGTTCCACCACCGAGCCCTGGTTGAGCTGCAGCAGGTTGCGGATGCTGATCCGGGTACGGCCGATCTCCATGGAAATGGTGACCGGGATGTCCAGGATGAGGTCGAGATTGGCCTCCTCGTTCGGCGGTTCGCCGCCGCCTTCCCCGTGCAGCTCGTCGAGCTCGGCCGCCTGCACTTGCTGCTCGCCCGCGGCCTGCTCCTCCAGGGCCGCGGCCCACGCGTCCGCCATGGCCTCCTGGTCCGGCGTCTCCTGTCGTTCCTGGTCCTCGCTCATCGGCCTTCTCCTGCCTCGGTTGTCCCTGCCCTCATTCCCCGACACCGGCGACCTGGCGCTGCCCGGGCGCGATCACGGCCGGCAGGGTCTCCGTCTCCCGGCGCACCGGTCCCAGGATCTTGATGGCCCGGTTGCCGTTGCTCACCCCCAGCCGTCCCCGGAACACGGGTACGCCCTCCACTTCCAGGACCACGGTCTCCGGCATCTCGATGGGAATGATGTCGCCCGGTTTCATGGACATGAGGGCCTCGAAGCTGAGCGTGGTCTCCGCGAGCGTGCTGGAGAGTTCCACCACGGCGGATTTCATCTCCTCGCGGATCGCCACGCGCCAGCGCTCGTCCACCTCGCTGCGGTCGCTCTGCACGCCGGCGTCGAGGAGGTCGCGGATGGGTTCCACCATGGAATAGGGCATGGTGACGTGCATGGTGCCGCCGCCGCCCTCGAGCTCGACGTGGAAACTGGAGACCACCACCACCTCGGTGGGACTGACGATGTTGGCGAACTGGGGATTGACTTCGGCGTTCTGGAACTCGAAGTCCAGTTCCAGCACCGGCTTCCAGGCATGCCGCAGGTCCTGGAAGGTCAGCTCCAGCACGCGCCGGATGACACGCTGCTCGGTGAGCGTGAAGTCGCGTCCCTCGATCTTGGTGTGGAAGCGGCCGTCCCCGCCGAAGTAGTTGTCCACGGTGCTGAACACCAGCTTGGGGTCGTAGACGAACAGGGCCGTGCCGCGCAGCGGATGGATGCGGATCAGGTTGAGGCTGGTGGGCACGAACAGGGTGTGGACATACTCGGAGAACTTGAGCATCTGCACCCCGCCGACGGCCACCTCCACCGGGCGGCGCAGCATGTTGAACAGGGAGATGCGGAACTGGCGGGCGAAGCGCTCGTTGATCATCTCGAGCGTGGGCATGCGCCCGCGCACGATGCGGTCCTGGCTGGTGAAGTCGTAGCGCTGGATCTCGTCCTCGCCGACGCCCTCGTCGGTCTCGGTCTCGACCTCGCCGCTGCCCACCCCGTGCAGCAGGGCGTCGATTTCTTCCTGGGAGAGAAGATCGCTCATCGCGCCCCACCCGGTCTCACTGCATCACGAAACTGGTGAAGAAGAGGTTCTCCAGCGTGCCCTCACCGGTCTGTTCGCGCAGCACCTTGCGTACTTCCTCGAGAGCCGCCTTGCGCAGCTTCTCCTTGCCCTCGCGGGTCATGAGCGCCTCCGGCTTCTGGCTGCTGAAGAGCAGGATCAGGCTGTTGCGAATGGCGGGCAGGTTGTTCTTGACCCGCTCGATGACGGCCGGATCCCGGTCGGCCACCTGCAGCTTGATCTGCATGAAGCGCACGTCGGAGTCGGTGGAGAAACTGACCACGAACGGGGGTTCCACCGGCTGGTAGAGGAGCGGTGCCCGGGATTTCTTCTTGGCCTCGGCGACCTGCTGCGCACCTCCCTTGCCTTCCTCCGCGGCCGCATCCCCGCCCTTGCCGCCGAGTACGCCCGTCATCACCAGTACGGCGACGATCACGGCGGACAGGACCACGGCGCCGCCCAGGGCGATGAGGAGCAGTTTCTTGTTGCTCCCGCCCTGCCCTTCAGCGAGTTCGACTTCCTTCTCGGCCATCTTCCTCGTCCCGTGGTTGACGTCCTGCCGCGAAGGAAGCAATGCGCATGCCACCCGGGTTCCCTCTCGGAACCCTCGTATAAACAGGAAGTTGCGAAGAATTATCGCGACGGGAGTCGGGTGCTTGACGCTCGGGTGGCGCCGGCTGGCGGCGAAGGCGGGATCCTGTCGCGGCTCAGCGCAGCAGGGTGTCGGGCGAGAAACCCTCTTCCTCGAGGATGCCGCGCAGCTTCTTCAGGGCATCCATCTGGATCTGGCGTACGCGTTCGCGGGTGACCCCGATCTCGCGCCCCACCTCCTCGAGGGTGCAGACCTCGGAGCCGTGCAGTCCGAAACGGCGTTCCACCACGGCCCGCTGCTTGGGATTGAGCTGGGCGAGCCAGTGGTCGAGGTTGGCATGCAAGTCCTGGCGCGCCAGCAGGTCTTCCGGGTCGGGGCTGGACTCGTCCGGCAGGGCGTCGAGCAGCGATCGGTTGCCTTCCTGGCCGCCGATGGGTGTATCCACCGAGGCCGTCCGCTCGTTGAGCCCGAGCATGCGGCGCACTTCCTCGATGGGGCGGTCGAGGAGTTCGGCGATCTCCTCGGGGGTGGGTTCGTGGTCGAGGCGGTTGGCGAGTTCACGCGCCGCCCGCAGGTAGACGTTGATCTCCTTGACCACGTGGATGGGTAGGCGCACCGTGCGGGTCTGGTTCATGAGCGCCCGTTCGATGGTCTGCCGGATCCACCAGGTGGCATAGGTGGAGAAGCGGAAGCCGCGTTCCGGGTCGAACTTCTCGACGGCACGGATGAGGCCGAGGTTGCCCTCCTCGATGAGATCGAGCAGCGCGAGCCCGCGATGCATGTACCGGCGGGCGATGCGGACCACCAGGCGCAGGTTGCTCTCGATCATGCGTTGCCGGGCGGCCTCGTCGCCCTGTTGCGCGCGGCGGGCGTAGTAGACTTCCTCTTCGGCCGTCAGCAGCGGCGAGTAACCGATCTCGCTCAAGTAGAGACGGGTCGCGTCCAGCTCCCGGTCCGGGACTTCGCCGGGAGGAAAGGCGGTCTCGTCGGTAGCGGCTTCGGTGTCCGCCTCCGCGGGTACCTCGAGTCCTTCGCCCAGACCGGTGTCCGTGGGCACGCCCCCTTCCGGGTAGGCCGGGGCGGCCTCGTATTCACGGCGTTTCTCCACCATCCTCGTTCTCCTTCCTCGTCAGCGCCGCCGAGGGAGATACCGCAGCGGATCGACGGGACGGCCGCGTTTGCGTATCTCGAAGTGCAACTGGGGTCGGCTGGTGCCGCTGCTTCCGAGCCGGGCGATCACCTGGCCCCGGTGCACGACGTCCCCCTCCTTCACCAGCAGCTTCTGGTTGTGCCCGTAGGCACTGAGGTAGAGGTTGTTATGTTTGATGATGATAAGCCGCCCGTATCCGACAAGTCCACTCCCGCTGTAGACCACGCGTCCGTCGGCGGCGGCACGCACCGGGTCGCCGATCCGCCCGCCGATCAGAATGCCCTTCTTGCCCGGGCGCCGGGGATCGAACCGTTGCAACACCGGGCCGTCCGCCGGCCAGCTCCAGTGCAGGGGCCCGGTGCGTCGGGACGGCGTGCGCGCCGGGGACGGGCGCGCCGCCTGCCGCTGCTGCCCCTTTCGGCCGGCGGGTGTCGCCGCGCGGGCAGGGGCTTGGACGGAGGCTGCGGGCCGGTGGCGCCGCGGGGGAGTCGTTGCCGGAGTCCGGGGCGGTGTCAGGCGCAGGCGTTGCCCGGGGTGGATCCGGTACGGGGGCGGGATCCCGTTCCAGCGCGCCAGAGCACGGTAATCGAGCCCGTACGCCCAGGCGATGGAGAACAGGCTCTCGCCGGGACGCACCTGGTGCATCCCGGTGGGCCGGGCCGCCGCCTCGGGCGGCAGGCGTTCACCGACCGGGGCGCGTATGCCCCCGGTACAGCCGGCCAGGCACAGGAATCCCAGCAGCGCCAGGAGCAGGCGCCGCACTCCACGGGAGGGGTCAGCGGGCATACCACGCCAGCGCCGCGACACCGGCCGCCACCAGCAGCCATCCCAGGCGTTCCACATACCGATGCAGGAGTGGTTCCAGCCGCGGGCCGCCCCAGGCCAGTACGCCCGCCACCAGGTAGAAACGTGCCCCCCGCCCCACGGCCGAGGCCAGCACGAAGGGCACCAGGGGC
>RFHK01000191.1 GCA_003695825.1 Gammaproteobacteria bacterium
ACGGCATAGGCGAGTGCATGCTGGCCGAGCAGGGTGCCGACCAGCAGGTCCTGGACGAGGCCGGTGATCCAGGCCGTGCCGAGATTGACGCGGTGGGGCAGTGCCAGGCTCCAGTAGACGAGCACCAGCAGGGGCCACTCGGGTCGCCAGGGACGGAAGGCCTCGGGCAGGGGCAGCACGCTCAGCACCCAGGCCGTGAACAGGCTGAGCAGGATGATCCCGTAACTCTGGCGGCGGACCAGTGGATTCATCGTGCAGGCATACCACCGGCTGCCTGCGGGGCCGGCGTGGAATCGGTCCCCGCGCGCGCGTTCGACCCGGGCATGAGGGTGCGCGGCCAGATGAGCAGGACCTCGCGGCTGCGGTCGAGCTCGGCCAGCGGCCGGGCGTAGACCTGCGCGAAGGCCTTGCCCGGATCGATCTCGACCGCCTCCACCCGGGCCACGGGATAGCCCCGGGGAAAACGTCCGCCCAGCCCGGAGGTGACCAGCAGGTCGCCGACCCGGATGTCCGCACTCTTGGGGATGTGGGGCAGCGAGAGCCGCTCCATGTTCCCGGTGCCGAGCGCGATGCTGCGCAGGCCGTTGCGGTTGACCTGCACCGGCAGGGCATGGGCGGGATCGGTGATCAGCATCACGGTGGCCGTCTCCGGGGTCACGGCGATCACCTGTCCCACCACGCCATGGGCATCGATCACGGGTTGCCCGCGATAGACCTGCTTGCGGGTGCCGCGGTTGATGAGCACCTGGTGGCGGTAGGGGTCGAGGTCCACCGCGAGCAGGTTGGCGATGAGCACCTTCTCGGTGCGCTCGACGGGGGCGTTGAGCAGGGTGCGCAGGCGCACGTTCTCGGCCTCGAGGGCCTCGAACTTCTCCAACTGGGCGTGGAGGATCAGGTTCTCGGTGCGCAGCCGGGCGTTCTCTTCCTGCAGCCGGCGCCGGCCGGCGAAGGTCTCGCCCGCCCAGTCGACCACCAGGTCGGGCAGGCCGACGACGTAGTAGACCGGGTAGACGAGCGTGCCCAGCCAGGCACGCACGGCGTCGAGCCGGTGGGTGCGGTGATCCAGGGTCATCAGGCCCACGGACAGCAGGACCAGAAACACGAGCCGCAGGGCCAGCGAGGGCCCCTGTGTGAAAATGAACTTAATGGCGGTGTTCCCTCCGCGGGCGGCGCCCCGGTGCGATCCTGGCGATCACTCCACGGCGAAGACGTCGCCGCCCTTCTCGTCCATCATCTCCAGCGCCCGGCCGCCGCCGCGCGCGACGCAGGTCAGGGGATCGTCCGCCACCACCACCGGCAGCCCGGTCTCCTCCATCAGCAGCCGGTCGATGTCCTTGAGCAGGGCGCCGCCGCCGGTGAGCACGATACCGCGCTCGGCGACGTCGGCCCCCAGTTCCGGTGGGGTCTGCTCCAGGGCCGTCTTGACCGCGCCCACGATGCCGGCCAAGGGCTCCTGCAGGGCCTCGAGGATCTCGTTGCTGTTGAGGGTGAAGCTGCGCGGTACGCCCTGGGCCAGGTTGCGGCCCTTGACCTCGATCTCCTTGACCTCGTTGCCGGGATAGGCGGAGCCGATCTCCTGCTTGATGCGTTCGGCGGTGGCCTCGCCGATCAGGGTGCCGTAGTTGCGGCGCACGTAGCTGATGATGGCCTCGTCGAAGCGGTCGCCGCCGATGCGCACCGACTCGGAGTAGACGATGCCGTTGAGCGAGATGACCGCCACCTCCGAGGTGCCGCCCCCGATGTCGAGGACCATGGATCCGCGGGCCTCGTCCACCGGCATGCCGGCACCGATCGCCGCCGCCATGGGTTCCTCGATGAGGTAGACCTCGCGGGCACCGGCCCCGGCGGCGGACTCCTTGATGGCGCGCCGCTCCACCTGCGTCGAGCCGCAGGGCACGCAGATCAGCACCCGCGGGCTGGGACGGAAGAAGCGCCCCTCGTGCACCTTGTGGATGAAGTGCTGGAGCATTTTCTCGGTGACGGTGAAGTCGGCGATGACGCCGTCCTTCAGGGGGCGGATGGCGGTGATGTTGCCGGGCGTGCGGCCCAGCATGCGCTTCGCCTCCAGCCCCACGGCGGCGATGCTCTTGGGCCCGCCGGGGCCGCGGTCCTGCCGGATGGCCACCACCGAGGGCTCGTCGAGCACGATGCCCTGACCCCGTACGTAGATCAGGGTGTTGGCCGTACCCAGGTCGATGGAAAGGTCCTCGGAGAAGATTCCGACGAGACGCTTGAGGTTCAGCATGAAAACGGGTCTCCAACTGGGTGCGATAACTGTAGCAATCGGCGGGGGCTTTGGGCAAGGCGCCGATTGTGCTACCTTGCGCGTTTCCCGAAACCCGCTGTACGACGCGAGGAAGCAGCTCATGGCCCTTGGACCATCGGACGTGGAGAAGATCGCCCACCTGGCGCGGCTGGCCATCGACCCGACCGATGTCGAGACCTACGCCCGCAACCTCTCGGACATCCTGGCCTTCGTCGACCAGCTCGAGTCCGTCGACACCCGGGACGTGACCCCCATGGCCCATCCCCTGGACATGACCCAGCGCCTGCGCGAGGACGTGGTCACCGAGACCGACCGCCGCGAGCACTTCCAGGCCATCGCGCCGGCGGTGGACAAGGGGCTCTACCTCGTGCCTCGCGTGATCGAATGAAACCATCCGGGCGGTACCCGACATGATCGAAAAGAGCGTCCGCGAACTCTCGGCCGACCTGCATGCCCGCCGCGTGAGCAGCGAGGAGCTCACGCGCCACTTCCTCTCCCGCATCGCGCGCCACGACGGTCGGCTGAACAGTTTCATCACCGTCTGCGAGGAACAGGCCCTGGCCGCCGCCCGCGAGGCCGACATCCGCCTCGCCGAGGGGCGTGCCGGGCCGCTGACCGGCATCCCCTACGCGCACAAGGACATCTTCTGCACCGAGGGGATTCGCACCAGCTGCGCCTCCAGGATGCTCGACAATTTCATCGCCCCCTACGACGCCACGGTCACCGAGAAGCTCCGCCAGGCCGGGGCGGTGATGCTGGGCAAGACCAACATGGACGAGTTCGCCATGGGGTCCTCCAACGAGACCAGCTACTACGGTCCCGTGCGCAACCCCTGGGACACCGAGCGGGTGCCGGGAGGTTCCTCCGGCGGCTCGGCGGCGGCCGTGGCCGCCCGCCTCACCCCCCTGGCCACGGGCACGGACACGGGGGGATCCATCCGCCAGCCGGCGGCGCTGACCGGCATCACCGGCATCAAGCCCACCTACGGCCGGGTCTCGCGCTGGGGAATGATCGCCTTCGCCTCCTCGCTCGACCAGGGCGGGGCCATGGCCCGCAGCGCCGAGGACGCCGCCTACCTGCTCGCCGCCATGGCCGGCTTCGATCCCCGGGATTCCACCTGTGCGGACCGGCCCGTGGACGACTACGTCGCCCACCTCGAGGACGATCTCGGCGGCCTGCGCATCGGGTTGCCCAAGGAATACTTCACCGGGGACCTGGACGCCCGCGTCGGGGCATGCATCGAGGCGGCGGTGAAGGTCCTCGAGGGCCTGGGCGTGGTGTTCCGCGACATCCACCTGCCGCACGCCCACCTCGCCGTGCCGGCCTACTACGTGGTGGCGCCGGCGGAGTGTTCCTCGAACCTCTCGCGCTACGACGGCGTGCGGTTCGGTTACCGCTGCGAGAACCCGCGCGACCTGGAAGACCTCTACAAGCGGACCCGGGGCGAGGGGTTCGGTGCCGAGGTCAAGCGGCGCATCATGATCGGCACCTATGCCCTGTCCGCCGGCTACTACGACGCCTACTACCTCAAGGCCCAGCAGGTACGCCGGCTGATCGCCGCCGACTTCCGGAACGCCTTCGAAGAGGTCGACCTCATCCTCGGTCCCACCACGCCCGCCCCGGCCTTCCGGCTCGGCGAGAAGGTCGACGACCCGGTGACCATGTACCTCTCCGACGTCTACACCATCGCCGTCAACCTCGCCGGCCTGCCGGGCCTGTCCGCGCCCTGCGGTTTCATCGACGGCCTGCCGGTGGGCATGCAGCTGATCGGCAACTACTTCGAGGAGGCGCGGCTTTTGAACGTGGCGCACCGCTACCAGCAGGAGACCGACTGGCACCGCCGGCGGCCGCCGGGATTCGACTGAGGGAAGCACGCGATGGAATGGGAAGCCGTCATCGGGCTGGAGATCCACGCCCAGCTGGCCACGAAGAGCAAGATCTTCTCGGGGGCCTCCACCGCCTACGGGGCGCCGCCCAACACCCAGGCCTGCGCCGTCGACCTGGGGCTGCCCGGCGTCTTGCCGGTGCTCAACCGCGAGGCCGTGCGCATGGCGGTCAAGTTCGGGCTGGCGACGAACGCGAAGATCAACCTGCGCTCGGTCTTCGCGCGGAAGAACTATTTCTATCCCGACCTGCCCAAGGGGTACCAGATCAGCCAGTACGAGCTGCCCATCGTCTACGACGGCTGGCTCGACATCGACCTCGAGGACGGCCGGACCAAGCGCATCGGGATCACGCGCGCCCACCTCGAGGAGGACGCCGGCAAGAGCCTGCACGAGGACTTCGAGGACATGACCGGCATCGACCTCAACCGGGCCGGCACCCCGCTGCTCGAGATCGTCTCCGAGCCCGACCTGCGCTCGCCGCAGGAGGCCGTGGCCTACATGAAGAAGCTCCATGCCCTGGTGCGCTACCTGGGCATCTGCGACGGCAACATGCAGGAAGGCTCCTTCCGCTGCGACGCCAACGTCTCCGTGCGCCGCAAGGGGGAGCACCGCTTCGGTACCCGCACCGAGATCAAGAACGTCAATTCCTTCCGCTTCGTGGAACGGGCGCTCCGCTACGAGATCGAGCGCCAGATCGAGGTGCTCGAGTCCGGCGGCGCCGTGGTCCAGGAGACCCGTCTCTACGACGCCGCGCGCGACGAGACCCGTTCCATGCGCACCAAGGAGGAGGCCAACGACTACCGCTATTTCCCCGACCCGGACCTCCTGCCCCTGGTGCTCGACGAGGCCTTCGTCGAGGAGGTGCGCCGGAGCCTGCCCGAGCTGCCCGACGCCAAGCGGCGCCGGTTCATGGACGAATACGGGTTGCCGGCCTACGACGCCGGCGTGTTGACCGCCAGCCGCGAGCTGGCGGACTACTACGAGGCCGTCGCCGCTGCCTGCGGTGAACCCAAGCTGGCGGCCAACTGGGTCATGGGCGAGTTCTCCGCCTACCTGAACCGGGACGGGCTCGAGGTTCCCGGGGCCCCGGTCCCACCCGAGGCGCTCGGGCGGCTACTCACCCGGATCCAGGACGGCACCATCTCGGGCAAGATCGCCAAGGAGGTCTTCGAGGCCATGTGGGATGGGGAAGGCGATCCGGACGCGATCATCGAGCGGCGCGGGCTCAAGCAGATCACCGACACGGCGGCCATCGAGGCCATGATCCGGGAAGTGATGGCCGCCAACCCCAAGCAGGTCGAACAGTACCGGGCGGGCAAGGAGAAACTGCTCGGCTTCTTCGTGGGCCAGGTGATGAAGGCCTCGAAGGGCAAGGCCAACCCGGCCGAGGTGAACCGCCTGTTGAAGCGGCTCTTGCAAGAAGACTGACCGGCCCGCGTCCACCCGGCTGCGCCGCGGGCGGCGGGCTGGCCCCCGGGCCCGTTTCCGCAACCGAAGTACGTGACCGATCGCCCCATGACCACCCGCCGCGACCGTGACGTGTTGCACCGTTTCGTGTTCGAGGACACGAACGTGCGGGGCGTACTCGTGCACCTGGACGCCAGCTGGCAGGCGGTGCTCGAGCGCCGCACCTACCCGGATCCGGTCCGTACCCTCCTCGGCCAGGCCATGGCGGCAGTGGTGTTGCTCTCCACGACCGTCAAGTACCAGGGCTCGGTGACCCTCCAGCTGCGGGGCCGGGGGCCGGTGACGCTGCTGGTGGTCCAGGTGCGCCCCGGGCGGCACGTGCGCGGCATCGCCCACTGGCGGGACCCCGTGCACACGGGGACCCTGGCGGAGGTGGTCGGCGAGGCCCAGCTCGCCATCACCATCGACCCCGGCGAGGGCATGGACCGCTACCAGGGCATCGTGGAGACGGGCGCCGCGCGTACCCTGGCCCAGGCACTGGAAGGCTACTTCGAGCGTTCCGAGCAGCTCCCCACCCGCCTGTGGCTGGCCGCCGACGGCGTGCGTGCCGCCGGCATGCTCCTGCAGCAGCTGCCGGGGGCCGGCCGGGATGCGGACGCCTGGAACCGGCTGGAACACCTGGGCGCCACCCTGACTCCCGGCGAACTCCTCCAGCTGACCGACCGCGAGCTCCTGCACCGCCTCTTCCACGAGGAACGGGTGCGCCTGTTCGAGGCCGATCCCGTCAGTTTTCGCTGCGACTGTTCCCGGGAACGCACCGATGCCCTGCTGCGCGGGCTGGGCATCGACGAGGTACGTACCCTCCTGGCCGAGCAGGGACGGGTGCACGTGGAGTGCGAATTCTGCGGCCACGCCTACGACTACGATGCGGTGGACGTGGAGCAGTTGTTCGCCGCCGAGGGCCAGCCGGACGTCCCGCGCACCCGCCACTGACCGGCTACCGTGCGGGCGTTGCGACCCGGGAGAAGCGGCCTTCCCGGCGCGCTGGCGCCGAGGCGTGCCCCGTACTCCACGCCGGGTCGAACACCGAGGCCACCCGTCGCCGGGCCTCGGCGGCCAGTTCGTCCCGCCGGTGCCCCTGGGGGTCGAGGGGCGGGAAGAAGGTGACCCGGGCCTGGACGTGGCGCCGGCGGGTGACGCGCAGCACGCTCTGCAGGAAGCTCGTGTCGACGAAGGGTACCAGGGGATCGGGACGCCCCGCGTGCAGGTATTGCAAGGCCACCGGCTGTACCGGCACCCGGCAGTCGATCGCGGCCTGCAGGAGGCGGCCATGGAAGCGGCGTACCCCGGTCCCGGGCGAGGTCCTGGCCTCCGGGAAGAGGATCACGGAACGCCCGGAATCCAGGCAGTCACGCAGGGTCTGCAGGGCGGCCTCGCTCGCTCCCGGGCGTCCCCGGGCGATGAAGAGGGTCCCCGCCCGAGCCGCGAGAAACCCGATCAGCGGCCAACGCCGGATCTCGTCCTTGGACAGGAACGAGGCTTCCACGAGGCCGCCGAGGACCGGGATGTCGAGCCAGGAGACGTGGTTGGCGACGAACAGCACGGGAGCCGGTGCCGGCCGACCCCGGATCTCGGTACGCACGCCGAACAGGCGCGCGATGCGGCCCAGCCACCACCGGATGAGGCGCGATCCCGCACGGTGGCGGTGCAAGGGACCGGCCGGCAGGAGGAGGAGCGAGAGCAGCAGGCCGAGGAGCAGCAGCAGGGGGCCGAGGAGCAAGACAGTCAGGCGTCGCATGGTCGAGTCCGGATCCCAGGGGGCGGCCGATTGGCACTGCTCCCGGTCGGGTGCGCGGTCCGGGCACAGGGTACCCGAACGCCGTCCGGCCCGGTAGCGGGGTTCAGCCGAGCTCGGCCAGCTCCCGTTCCAGCATCCCGGGGTCGCCGGTGTTGAGTGCCACCAGGCGACGCAGGTGGGTCATGCTTTCCACGTCGATGTTCCGGCAGGCCAGGCCGGCGCGCTCCCCTTCCTGCCGGACCAGGGTGGTCTCCATGCGGATGCGGACGGATTCCTCGAGCGGGATCTCGAGCACCAGCACCGGCTCCGCCGGCAGGGCGTGGGCGTCGGGCAGTTCCACGAGCGCCCCCTTGAGCGAGAGGTCCAGCACCCGGCACGGGCGCACGGCCCCCGTGATCTCCAGGCGGGCATCCACGGGGAAGGCGATGCGCGTGAACCGGCGTTCCCTGGCAGCCTCTGCCCGGCCGGCCAGGCCGGACTCGAGGAAGAACTGCAGCCGGAGGCTGCCGACCTGCAGGACGTCTCCGTTCTCCAGCCGCTCGGCATGTTCGCCGAGAGGCACGCCGTTGCGTTCCGGGGGGGTCTCACCCTCGAGCAAGGACAGGTAATAGCCGTCGCGGCGCCGTGCCACGAGCACGGTCTGCTCGCCGCGCCGGCCGATACGGGTCATGGCCCGGTCGAGACGGATGGTGCGACCCACATGGGCGCCGTTGAGGAACTGGAGGTAGCCGTCGGGAAGACGTGCCGTGGGCAGGGGCGTGATGCTGGCCCCGCCGTGCAGGTCGAGCCCGGACGCCTCCTCGCTGTAGTGCAGGCTGTGCTTGCCCACGCGGATGACGTCGCCGTCG
>RFHK01000192.1 GCA_003695825.1 Gammaproteobacteria bacterium
CCGCCGCCGCTCGAGCCGCCGCAGCCGGCGAGCGCGAGCAGGCCTCCCAGGACGAGCCCGCCCCCGGCGAGCCCTTTCCATCGGCATTGCATGCGTTTCATGATCGGGATCCCCCTTTGCGTGTAATGGCATCCGGCGGGCATCAAGCAAGAACCGGGCCTGTCCTGTAAGGGATTGAAAACCGGCGTACTTCCGGGAGAGACCGTCAAAACCTCGGCGAGGGGGCGGTGCACCGGCGCCGGCACGTCGGGCGCCGTCCGCGGGCTTGTGTGCACGCCGACTTGACCCCATCCCTGCAATGCACTATCGTTCGAGTCCCGATTTAGAATCATTCTAAATTGGACCGAGCCATCCTGTTTATCCAACCCGACAGCGAAGGAGGACGTACCATGCCAGCACTCAAGGGCACCAAGACCGAGGAGAACCTCAAGGCCGCGTTCGCCGGGGAATCCCAGGCCAACCGCCGGTACCTGTATTTCGCCGCCAAGGCCGACGTGGAGGGCTACAACGACGTGGCCGCCGTGTTCCGCTCCACGGCCGAGGGCGAGACCGGCCATGCGCACGGCCACCTCGAGTACCTCGAGGAAGTCGGCGACCCGGCCACCGGCCTGCCGATCGGCAGCACCGAGGACAACCTCAAGGCCGCCATCGCCGGCGAGACCTACGAGTACACCGACATGTACCCCGGCATGGCCAAGACGGCCCGCGAGGAGGGCTTCGACGAGATCGCCGACTGGTTCGAGACCCTGGCCAAGGCCGAGCGTTCGCACGCCAACCGGTTCCAGAAGGCCCTGGACACCCTCGGCGAGTGAGACCCGGCGGGGACGGTCGCGGGACGGCACTCCCGCGCCGTCTTTCCACGGCGTCCCGGCGGGCGCCGCGGAAAGACGGACGGCACAGCGAGGCAGGACGATGACGGAGAAGAAGATTCGGGAAGGGAGCCTGGAAGCACCCGAGCGGCACCCACTCGACTGGAAGGATCCCGCGTTCTACGACGAGGCGGACCTGATGGCCGAGATGGAGCGGGTGTTCGACATCTGCCACGGCTGCCGGCGCTGCTTCAGCCTGTGCAACGCCTTTCCCACGCTGTTCGACGCCATCGACGCATCCGATACGATGGAGCTCGACGGCGTGCCGCGCACGGTCTACTGGCAGGTGGTCGACCATTGCTACCTGTGCGACCTCTGCTTCATGACCAAGTGTCCGTACGTGCCGCCGCACGAGTTCAACCTGGACTTCCCGCACCTCATGCTGCGTGCCAAGGCCGTGCGCTTCAGGAAGGAAGGGGCGCGGCTGCGCGACCGGGTGCTCACCGCCACGGACGAAGTGGGCCGGATCGCCGGCATCCCGGTGGTCGCGCAGCTCGTCAACGCGGCCAACCGCTCCGCCCCGGTCCGCGACCTGCTCGACAAGGCGCTCGGCATCCACCCGGACGCGCCCTTGCCGCAGTACCATTCCGACTCGCTCTACCGGCGTGCCGGGAAGCGGTCGCCCGGCGCCATGGAGGCGCAGCCGGCCGGGCCCACCCGCGGCAGGGTGGCTCTCTATGCCACCTGCTACGGCAACTGGAATGCCCCCCAGCTGGGCGAGGACCTGATCGCCGTCTTCGAGCACAACGGCATCCCGGTGCGCCTGGTGGGCAAGGAACAGTGCTGCGGCATGCCGAAGCTGGAACTGGGCGACTTCGAGACCGTCGAGGAGCACAAGAACGCCAACATCCCGGTACTCGCCGCGCTGGTGGACGAGGGCTGGGACCTCGTCGCCCCCGTGCCTTCCTGCGTACTCATGTACAAGCAGGAATTGCCCCTGCTGTTTCCGGACGACCCGGACGTGGCCAAGGTACGTGATGCCATCTACGATCCCTTCGAGTACCTGTACCTGCGCCACCAGCACGGGCGCCTGGACACGAACTTCAAGCACCCGCTCGGCAAGGTGGCCTGGCACGCGGCCTGTCACCAGCGGGTGCAGAACATCGGCCAGAAGACGCGCGAGGTGCTCTCGCTGGTGCCGGGGACGGAAGTCGAGGTCATCGAGCGCTGCTCGGGGCACGACGGCACCTACACCGTCAAGAGCGAGTTCCACGAGACCGCCATGAAGATCGGCCGCCCGGTGTTCCGCAAGGTGGAACAGTCCGGTGCCGACCACTTCGGCAGCGACTGCCCCATGGCCGGGGCCCAGATCGCCCACGGCACGGGCCGCGACGGCGCCCAGGAACACCCCATCAGCCTGCTGCGCAAGGCCTACGGGATCTGAAGACACCGACGCTTCGAGGAATCGAACATGAGCAAGCTCACGCACGAGGATCTCTACAGCCTCGAGGAATACGACCGCATCCGCCCCCAGTACCGGGCCCGGATCATGGAACACAAGAAGCGGCGCAAGGTGCACGTGGGGCCGATGGCCACGCTGCACTTCGAGGACCGCCACACCATGCAGTACCAGATCCAGGAGATGCTGCGCATCGAGCGCATCTTCGAGCACGAGGGCATCCAGGACGAACTGGACGCCTACAATCCGCTCATTCCGGAGGGGACCAACTGGAAGGCCACCTTCATGATCGAGGTGCCGGACCCGGAGGAGCGCAGGAAGGTGCTGGCCCGGCTGGTGGGCATCGAGGACCGCGTCTGGGTTCGGGTCGGTGACCACGACCGGGTCTACGCGATCGCCGACGAGGACCTCGAGCGCGACACGCCCGAGAAGACGTCCTCGGTGCACTTCCTGCGTTTCGAGTTGACTCCGGAGATGATCCGGGACGTCAAGGCCGGGGCGGCGGTGCGGGTCGGCATCGACCACCCGGAGTACACCCACGAGACGGACCTGTCCGACGAGACCCGCGCCTCGCTGGTCGAGGACCTGGCCTGAGCCTTCCCCGTGCCGGGGCCGCCGCCCGCGGGCCGTGTGCCGCGCCGCGCGCCCCGGGCGCGGCGGCAAAACCGCCATGCCGCGCGGTCCCTGGTGCATCGCCCTCGGACTCCTCGTGAGGTTTTCGGCAAGCTGCTAGAATGGCGCCTCCGTGATGTGCCCCGGAGGTCCTGCGACTTGATTCCGGTTCCCGCGATTTCCCGCATCCTGCTGCTGGCAGGCGCACTGGCATTCGTGTCGCCGGTCCAGGCGGCCGTCGATGAAAACGAGGTCCCTGCTTGGGACGGGCAGGAACCCGCCTCCCGCGCCTGGCAGGAAGCCGCGGTGCCGGAGGTGCGGTATCCGAAGGCGGCCGACCTGGTCCCGCTGCGCGGTGCTCCCGGGCTGGAAGTGGCCGTCTTCGTCGACGCCCGGCAGCTTGACCGCGGCCAGGACGGCGTGGTGCGTTACCTGCTCGTGTTTCGCGCACACGGGGGTGCGGAAAGCGTCTTCTATGAAGGCATGCGCTGTGGCGTACGCCGGTGGCGCCGCTACGCCTACGGCAGCCATGGCAGGATGCACACTGCACCGACCGACTGGCGCCCGCTCTCGCAGGGGCGGGTGGTGAACCTGCACCGCTTGTTGTACGAGGAAGTCTTCTGTCCGGCGGGCGTGGAACCGCCGGATGTCGAAGCCATGCGGGACCGTCTGCGTTCCCTGACCACTTCCGTGAACGATCTCACCGACGAATGAGTCCCTCATGACCCAGAACTACGACGCCTCCGCCATCGAGGTGCTCACCGGGCTCGAGCCGGTGCGCAAGCGCCCGGGCATGTACACCGACACCACGCGTCCCAATCACCTCGCCCAGGAGGTCATCGACAACAGCGTGGACGAGGCCATCGCGGGCCATGCCGCGCACCTCGAGGTGATCCTGCACAAGGACGGTTCACTGGAGGTGCGCGACGACGGGCGGGGCATGCCGGTGGACCGGCACCCGCTCGAAGGCGTCCCGGGCGTGGAGGTGATCCTCACCCGCCTGCACGCCGGCGGCAAGTTCTCCGGCAAGAACTACCGCTTCTCCGGGGGGCTGCACGGCGTGGGGGTCTCCGTGGTCAACGCCCTGTCGAAACGTCTCGAGGTGTGGGTCAAGCGGGGCGGAAAGGAATACCACATGGCCTTCGCGCACGGCGAGAAGGTCGAGGACCTGCACGTGGTGGGCAAGGTCGGGGCCCGCAACACGGGCACCGTGGTGCGTTTCTGGCCGGATCCAAAGTATTTCGACACCCCCCGTTTCTCGGTCAGCCGCCTGAAACACCTGCTGCGTGCCAAGGCGGTGCTCTGCCCCGGGTTGCACGTGCGATTCGTGGACGAGGGCGGCGGCGAGACCCTGGAATGGCGCTACGAGCAGGGGCTGGCGGAATACCTGTCCGAGGCACTGCAGGGGATCGAACACCTGCCCGCCCCGCCCTTCGAGGGACACTTCGAGGGCGGGCACGAGGCCGCCGATTGGGCCGTCACCTGGGTGCCGGAGGGGGGCGAGGGCATCGCCGAGAGCTACGTGAACCTGGTTCCCACGTCCCAGGGGGGGACCCATGTCAACGGTCTGCGCACCGGCCTGACCGAGGCGCTGCGCGAGTTCTGCGAGCTCCGCGACCTGCTCCCACGCGGGGTGCGGATCGCGCCCGAGGACGTCTGGGACCGCTGCTGCTACGTGCTCTCGGTCAAGCTCGAAGACCCGCAGTTCTCCGGCCAGACCAAGGAACGCCTGTCCTCGCGCGAGTGCGCGGCCTTCGTCTCCGGCGTGGTGCGCGATGCCTTCAGCCTGTGGCTCAACCAGCACGTCGAGCGCGGCGAGGCCATCGCCCAGCTCGCGATCGCGGCGGCCCAGAACCGCATGCGGGCGAGCCGCAAGGTCTCGCGCAAGAAGGCCACCCAGGGACCGGCCCTGCCCGGCAAGCTGGCCGACTGCACGGCCACCGACCCGGCGCGCACCGAGCTCTTCCTGGTGGAGGGCGATTCGGCCGGCGGCTCGGCCAAGCAGGCACGCGACCGCGAGTTCCAGGCCATCATGCCGCTGCGCGGCAAGATCCTGAATACCTGGGAGGTGGACCCGGCCGAGGTGCTGGCCTCCCAGGAAGTGCACGACATCGCCGTGGCCATCGGCGTCGAGCCGGGTTCGAACGACCTGCGCGGGCTGCGCTACGGCAAGATCTGCATCCTCGCCGACGCCGACTCCGACGGGGCCCACATCGCCACGCTCCTGTGCGCCCTCTTCCTGCGGCACTTCCGCCCGCTGGTCGAGGCCGGGCACATCTATGTCGCCATGCCGCCGCTGTACCGCATCGACGTGGGCAAGCACGTCTTCTACGCCCTGGACGAGGCCGAGAAGGAAGGCATCCTCGACCGCATCGAGGCCGAGGGGCTGCGCGGCAAGGTCAACGTGCAGCGCTTCAAGGGCCTGGGAGAGATGAACCCCATGCAACTGCGCGAGACCACCATCCATCCCGACACGCGCCGCCTGGTACAGCTCACCCTCGAAAACGAGGAAGAGACCCTGCGCTTGTTCGATCTCTTGCTCGCCCGCAAGCGTGCCGCCGAGCGCCGCGCCTGGCTGGAGGAGAAGGGCGATCTGGCGGACGTGGTGCCTTGAGGGGGAGCTGGGAGCTGGGAGCTGGGAGATAGGAGCTGGGAGCTGGAAGCTGGGAGATAGGAGCTAGAAGATAGAAGTCAGAAGTCAGAAGACAGAAGGCAGAAGGCAGAAGGCAGAAGGCAGAGGGCAGAGGGCAGAAGGCAGAAGTCAGAAGGCAGAAGGCAGAAGGCAGAAGGCAGAAGGCAGAAGGCAGAAGACTTCCAGCTTCTCTCCTCATACC
>RFHK01000193.1 GCA_003695825.1 Gammaproteobacteria bacterium
CCGCTGAGCAGGAAGCTGTCGTAGTGGTCCTGGCCGCGCAGCCAGCGGTAGCCGTTCAACGCCTGCGGCAGGTGCACCTTGTGGCAGACGGAGCAGAACTCGGCGCTGCGCAGCACGGGGTGCATCAGGCTGCGCTTGTGCAGCGAGGGGCGGGCCTTGATGAGCTGGCGGCTGACCGCGCGCAGGAAGGCGCTGCGGCTGTGGGCGAAGGGGTACTCCGGCGGCGGCGCGATGCGGTAGTCACCGTTGCCCCGCGGGCTGTTGACCGCCGTGATGGCGTGGCAGGCCAGGCAAGTGATGCCGTCGCCCGCGTGCGGGTCGCGGTCCGGGTCGAAGGCCGGATCGTCGAAGCGCCCGGAGAAGAGCAGCACCGGGTCGTGGCAGCCGGCGCACAGCCGGGAGACACGCACGTGCCCGTCGCGCGCCTTCAGGAAGCGGCGCGTCTCCTCCACGCTGAAGCGGTAGACCGGGTTGGTGAAGGAGCTGAAGTGGTGGGCGCTGTGGACGTGCTGTGCGTAGATGTCCGCGTGGCAGCGCCGGCATGCCGCGTCGCCGGAGAGGCGCTCGGCCGGGATGGGGCCCGGGCTGATGGCCAGCGCGGGCAGGAAGTGGCGCGCCCCCGCCGGGGCGGCGCCGGCACCCTGCAGGTGCAGGACGAGTCCGACCGCCGCGACCGCGACGGCCGCCGCGCCCCAGGCGAGTCCCGGCCTCCAGTCCAGAGGCGGGCCGGCGAGGCGGTGGAGTACGAACAGCCACGCGACCGCCAGGGGCGTGAGCACGTGCACCCACCAGGCCGCCGTGCGCACGGCGGGATCGTCGATCTCGAAGAAACCGAAGCGGGTCAGCAGCAGCCCGGAGACGAGCAGCAGCAGGGCCGTGGCGTAGAGGGCGAGTCCCGCCCCCACCGCGTAGCGGTTGACCCGCCGCCAGCCCCAGGCGCGGCGCAGGTGCAGGGCGCCGAACAGGAGGACCGGGACCACCAGGAGGAGCCCGAGCACCAGGTGCAGCAGGAAGGCCACCAGGTAGGGGCGGTTCTCCAGGCTGCGCCCGGTGAGCCACTCGGTGAGGTCCACCCCCGAGAGGTAGAGGGTGTCGATCGTGATCAGCCCCGTGAGCAGGAACACGGCCCCGAGCAGGCGGTCGAGACCGCGGGTCAGCACCCGATGTCGTCTGGCGGTGTTCCCCATCGCGGCAACCGGTTCTCGAAGATCGGAGATCGGTGAAATTCTAATCCCGAAGGTGCCACCAGGGGGAGAGCGGCTCGCCCGCGTTTTGATCTGGCGCAAGGAATCGCGCGGGCGGAGCGGCGGGCTGCGCGGACCGCCGGCCCCGGCAGGCTGCTGGCGCCAGGGACGGGCCGGGCGTAGTATCTTCGCCGCATGCACGCGCCAGGGACACCCGCCATGAAACGCCTGCTGCTCGTCGTGGTGCTGCTCGCCGTCGCCGCCGGCGGCACCCTCTACTGGCGCCGGGCCCACGAACGCCCGGCCGATGCCCACCGCCTGGTCCTCCACGGCAACATCGACCTGCGCGAGGTGCGCCTGGCCTTCCGCCTGGTCGAGCGCGTCCGCGAGGTGCGCGTGGAGGAGGGCGACCGGGTGCGTCCCGGCGAGCTGCTCGCCCGCCTCGACGACGAGGCCGAGCGTGCCCGGGTGGCGGAGGCCGAGGCCCGCCTCGAGGCCGCCCGCCAGCGCCTGGCGCGGCTGGAGGCCGGCAGCCGCCCCGAGGAGATCGCCCGGGGACGGGCCGAGCTCGCCGAGGCCCGGGCGCAGGCGCGTGCGGCCCAGGACACCCTCCATCGCCTGCGGCGGCTGCGGGCGAAGAAGCTGGTCTCGCCGGAGGACGTGGAGAACGCCCGGGCCCTGGCGGCGGCGGCCGCGGCGCGGGTGCGCGCCGCCCAGGCCGCGCTGCGGCTGCTCGAGGAAGGGCCGCGGAAGGAAGACATCGCCGCCGCCCGCGCCGAGGTGGCGGCGCGCGAGGCGGCCCTGCGCCTGGCCCGCAAGCAGCTCGCCGAGACCCGCCTCCTGGCCCCCGTGGCCGGGATCGTGCGCCGGCGGCTGCTCGAGCCCGGTGACATGGCCTCGCCCCAGGTCCCGGCCCTCACCCTGGCGCGGGTGAACCCGGTCTGGGCGCGGGTCTACGTGCCCGAGCCCCTGCTGGGGCGGGTGGTGCCCGGCCTGCGTGCCGAGATCGTCACCGACAGCGCGCCCGATCACCCCTACCCGGGCTGGGTGGGCTATGTCTCGCCCACGGCTGAATTCACGCCCAAGAACGTCGAGACCCCGGAATTGCGCACCCGCCTGGTCTACGAGACGCGGGTCTTCGCCTGCAACCCCGACGGTGGCCTGCGGCTCGGCATGCCGGTGACGGTGCGCCTGCGGCTCGACCGCCCCCCGGCGCGACAGACCCCGGCCTGCGGCGATGACTGAGTCGGTGCTCGAGTTCTCCGGGGTGCGCAAGGTGTTCCGGGCGGGCAAGGCCCGGGTGGTGGCCCTGGAGGAGGTGAGCTTCCGGCTACGGCCCGGCGTGGTCACCGGGGTGCTCGGCCCGGACGGGGCGGGCAAGACCACGCTCATGCGCCTGGCCGCGGCGCTGCTGGTTCCGGATGCCGGGCGCGTGCGGGTGCTGGGCCACGACGTGGCCGCCGAGCCCCAGGCCATCCAGTCCGTCATCGGCTACATGCCCCAGCGGTTCGGCCTCTACGAAGACCTCAGCGTGCAGGAGAACCTGGACCTGTACGCGGACCTGCAGGGCATCCCCGCCCGGGCGCGCCGGGCGCGGTACGACACCCTGTTGCACATGACCGGGCTCGGCCCCTTCACGCGGCGCCTCGCCGGCCGCCTCTCCGGTGGCATGAAACAGAAGCTGGGGCTGGCCTGCGCCCTGCTGCGCGAGCCGCCCCTGCTGGTGCTCGACGAGCCCACCGTGGGGGTGGACCCGGTCTCCCGGCGCGAGCTCTGGGCCATCGTCGACGCCCAGGTGCGCGAGCAGGGCATGAGCGTGCTGCTCAGCACCGCCTACCTCGACGAGGCCGAGCGTTGCGCGGAGATCCTGCTGCTCGAGGGCGGGCGCCTGGTGGCGCAGGGTTCGCCCCGGGCCTTCGCCGACGAGGTGGCCGGCCGGGTCTACGTGCTGGCGGGGGTCGACCTGCCGCCGCGGCGCCTGCAGCGGCGGCTGCAGGCCGTGCCCGGCATCGTCGACGCGCTCCTGGTCGGGGACCATGTCCGCATCGTGACGGCCGCGCCCCGGCCGCCGGCGCTGCAGGCCCACTTTCCCGACCAGCCGGGCCTGCGCCTGGTCCCCGTCTCACCCCGCTTCGAGGACGCCTTCATCGCCCGGCTCGCGACCCGGGGGGCGGAGGGTGCGGGTGCGCCGCCGCCGGCCCCGCCGGCACCGACCCGGGCCGCCCCACCCCCTGCCGGCACGGCGGAGGACGTGGTCATCGAGGTGCGCGACCTGGAACGTCGCTTCGGGGCCTTCCGGGCCGTGCGCGGGGTGAGCTTCACGGTGCGCCGCGGCGAGATCTTCGGGCTGCTGGGTGCCAACGGCGCCGGCAAGACCACCACCTTCCGCATGCTGTGCGGGCTGCTGCCGCCTTCGGGGGGGACGGCGCGGGTCGCGGGCGTCGACCTGCGCCACGCGGCCGCCCGGGCGCGCGCCCGCATCGGCTACATGGCCCAGCGCTTCTCGCTCTACGGCAACCTCACGGTAGCGCAGAACCTGCGCTTCTTCGCCGCCGCCTACGGGCTCGCCGGGGCCCGCCGGCGCGCGCGCATCGACTGGGCCTACGCCGAGTTCGAGCTGGGACGCTACCGCGACTTCGTCGCCGCCCAGTTGCCCCTGGGGTTCCGGCAGCGGCTGGCCTTCGCGGCGGCGCTCATGCACGAGCCGGAGATCCTGTTCCTGGACGAGCCCACCTCCGGCGTCGACCCGCTGGCGCGCCGCGAGTTCTGGCAGCGCGTCAACGCCCTGGTGGAGGCGGGCGTCACCGTCCTGGTCACCACCCACTTCATGGAGGAGGCCAACTACTGCGACCGCCTGGTGATCATGGCCGAGGGACGCATCCTCGCCGAGGGCACGCCCGCGGCCCTGCGCGCCCGCTTCCGCACCCCGCAGAACCCGGAGCCGACGATGGAGGACGCCTTCATCGGGCTCATCGAGGAGGCCGCCTGATGGCCGCCGGGCGCGCCCTGCGCCTGCGGGGCATGATCCGCAAGGAGACGCTGCAGATCCTGCGCGACCCCTCCAGCATCGCCATCGCCTTCGTGCTGCCGGTGGTGCTGCTCTTCCTCTTCGGCTACGGCGTCTCGCTGGATTCCTACCACGTGCCCGTCGGGCTCGTGATCGAGGCGCCGGATGCCGCCACGGCCTCCTTCCGGGGCGCCTTCGAGCATTCCGAGTACTTCCGCCCGGTCCTCTACCGCGACATCCGCGCCGCGGAGGCCGACCTCGCCGCCCACCGCATCCAGGGCATCGTCTGGCTGCGGGCGGACTTCGAGCGCCGGGTGCTGGCCGGCGACGGGGGCGCCGTCGCGGTGCGCGTCAACGGCGTCGATGCCAACCAGGCCCGCATCACCGAGGGCTACATCCAGGGGGCCTGGCTGCACTGGCTGGAGGAACACGCCGGCGTCCCCCTGCGCGGGGCGCGCCTGGAGCCGCGGGTCTGGTTCAACGCCGCCCTGATCAGCCGCCACTTCCTCGTCCCGGGCCTGATCGCCATCATCATGACCCTCATCGGCTCCCTGCTCACCGCCATGGTGGTGGCGCGCGAGTGGGACCGGGGCACGGTGGAGGCCATGATGGTCACGCCGCTGCACATCGGCGAGATGGTGGTGGGCAAGCTGGTGCCCTATTTCCTGCTCGGCATGGGCGGCATGCTGTTCACCGTGGCGCTCGCGGTGTGGCAGTTCGGGGTACCGCTGCGCGGCTCCTTCGCCCTGCTGCTGGGTTCCGGGGCGCTCTTCATGCTGGTGGCCCTGGGCATGGGGCTGCTCATCTCCATCCTGGCGAAGAACCAGTTCGTCGCCGGCCAGATCGCCATCGTGGTCACCTTCCTGCCGGCCTTCATCCTCTCGGGCTTCCTGTTCGAGATCCGAGCCATGCCGGTGCCCATCCAGGTGCTCACCCACGTGGTGCCCGCGCGCTACTTCGTCGCCATCCTGCAGAGCCTCTTCCTGGCCGGCGACGTCTGGCCGGTGGTGCTGCCCAACCTGGGCGCGCTGGCCCTGCTGGCGCTCCTCCTCTTCGCCCTGGTGCGCAAGAAGGCACGCAAGCGGCTGGCATGATCGGCATCCTGCGCCACGTCCTCGCCCTCGCGGTCAAGGAGTTCCTGGCCCTGGTCCGGGATCCCCGCAGCCGCTTCGTGCTCATCGGCCCGCCGATCGCCCAGCTCATCGTCTTCGGCTACGCCGCCACCTTCGACCTCGACCACGTGCCGGTGGCCGTCTACAACGAGGACCGGGGCGCGCTGGGCCGGGCGCTGGTCGCCCGCATCGCCGGTTCCCCGCACTTCGACGTCGTCGCCGCCCCGGATTCCGAGGCGGCGCTCGCCGCGCTCGTCGACCGCCGGACCGTGCTGCTCGCCCTGCACCTGCCGCAGGATTTCAGCCGCAACCTGCATCGCGGCCTGATCGCGCAGGTCCAGGCGATCCTCGACGGGCGCAACTCCAACACCGCCATGATCGCGCTCAACTACCTGCGCCGCATCCTCATCGACTTCGACACCCGCCTGGCCCGGGAGTCCGGTCACCCGCCCCCGCCGGCGCGGCTCGAGATGCGCGCCTGGTACAACGCCAACCTGAGCTCGCGGTGGTTCATCGTCCCCGGCATCGTCGGGCTGCTCACCCTGGTCGTGACCCTGGTCGTCACCTCCCTCTCCGTGGCGCGCGAGCGCGAGCAGGGCACCTTCGACCAGCTCCTGGTCACGCCCCTGCGCCCGGCCGAGATCCTCGTCGGCAAGGCCCTGCCGGGGCTCGCCATCGGCCTGGCCGAGGGCACGGTGATCATCAGCCTCGTGGTGTTCTGGTTCGGGGTGCCCCTGCGCGGCAGCCTGGCGGCGCTCTACCTGGGCCTGGCCCTGTTCCTGCTCTCGGCCATCGGCATCGGCCTGATGATCTCGGCCATCGCCGTCACCCAGCAGCAGGCCATGCTCGGGGCCTTCCTCTTCCTGGTCCCGGCCGTGATCCTCTCCGGGTTCGCCACCCCCATCGCCAACATGCCCCCCCTCGTGCAGCAGCTCTCCCTGCTCGACCCCCTGCGGTACTTCCTGGTCGTCATCCGCGGCGTCTTCCTCGAGGGGGCGGACATCGCGGCCATGCAGGACCAGTACTGGCCCATGCTCCTCATCGGCCTGGTCTCGCTGGTCGTCGCCGGCGGCCTGTTCCGCCACCGGATGTACTGAACGGGGGCTTCCTGGTACGGGGCAGCGGTGCCGGCCTTCAGCCGCGCTGCAGGAGGTCGCGCAGGTCGATCAGCGCGGCGTTGGCGCGGGCGATGTAGTTGGCCATGGTCAGCGAGTAGTTGGCGAGCAGCCCGAAGCCGCTGCCGTTGAGCACCACCGGGCTCAGGAGCGGCTGCTGGGTGTATTCCAGCTCGCGGATGATCTGGCGCAAGGAGACCACCGCGTTCTTCTTCTGCAGCACCGAGGCGAAGTCGATCTCGATGGCCCGCAGCAGGTGCAGCAGTGCCCAGGTGGCCCCG
Organism: Gammaproteobacteria bacterium; assembly: GCA_003695825.1. Taxonomy (GTDB): domain Bacteria; phylum Pseudomonadota; class Gammaproteobacteria; order Thiohalobacterales; family Thiohalobacteraceae; genus J048. The sequence continues at coordinate 6,700 of RFHK01000193.1, forward strand.
CGCGCCTCGTAGAAGACGTCGTCGATCTCGAGCCAGGGCGTGCGTACCTCCACCTCGGAGGGGGTGGGCGTGGCCTGGGCCGCCCCTTCCTCCCCGGCCAGGTCCGTGTTCACGCGCACCTGTCCCACCGAGGCGCTCAGGCGCTGCGAGAGGCCGCCCAGCCGCTTGCTGACGATCTCCAGGTACAGGCGCAGGTTGTCGGCCCGGGCGTAGAACTGGGCGTCCCGGTGCCGCGGGTCGGAGAGGCGTTCCAGGTAGCGGCCCAGGGCCGCCAGTCCCTTGCGGTACTCCCGTTCCGTGGCGGGCAGCATCCAGGAGTCGTTCTGGAAATTGAACTGCGGCTCGGCACGTGCCAGGTCCGGGTCCTCCAGGGATTGCGACTGGGAGCGGGAGAAGTGGTTGCGCAGGGCCTGGGTGCCGTCGCGCAGCATCACGAGCACCCCGTATTCCCAGTTGGGCAGGTTGTCCAGCCACACGCCGGGCGGGAAGCGGTCGTTGGAGAGGTAGCCGCCCGGCTTCTCGAGCAGGGTCTCGGCCAGGCGCATGAGGGTGCTGGTGAAGACATAGCCGGTCACCAGCCGGTCGTCGTGCGCCTCCGCCCGCGCCCGGGCCACCGCCTCGACGTCGAAGGGGTCGGGCGGCAGGCTCCAGTAGATCCCGAGCAGCACGCTGAGCACCAGCCAGGTCCCCACCAGCAGCGCGGCGGTCCAGGCGAGGCCCTTCTCCTTCCAGGTGCGCGGGTGGTACAGCCGCCCGAGGCCCCGTGCGGCAGGACGCAGGCGTTCGAGCAGACGGCGATGGAGGTCCATGTGGCGAGTCCGCAGGGTGCAGCGAAGGGAAAGACAGCATACCAGAGACGGGCCCACGGCCCCACGGCACGGGGATTGCAATTCTGCCGGGTATCCCCATGTCCATTGCCTGGCGCGCCCCGAGCCCGGCCGCGAATCCGCCACCACCCGGAGACCCCGATGCGCGCTGGGGGTCAAGCGGTCGGGCGCACGGGCCGCTAACTTCGGCGAGGGGCGGGTGGTGCGTCCTGCCCGCAGCCGGCCTGGTGCGCCAGGCGGCCAGAGAGACGAATAACCAGAGCCCAGGGCTCACGAACCCCACGGGAGGTAAGCGAGATGCCGACCAAGCAGCAGAATTTCACGGTCTCACCCAACCAGCCGGCCAAGCGCAACAAGCCCCGGATCTCCGACAACGCCATGCGCCGGGCGCTGGCGCGCCGCAAGATCGAGGAGCGCCGCGAGCAGGAGCTCCTGCGCCAGCAGATCCGGGACGTCTTCGACGAGATCTGATCGGGGCGCTCCCGGGGCGCCGGGCCAAGCCGTTCTCCGCCTCGGGCATCCCCGGGCCGAGTGACTTTCGCCACCGGCTCCCGTAAGCTCGCCCGAGGACCCCACGGACGAGGAGAGGCGATGCACGGCGACGATCTCGGGCAGGTGCTCGAACGGATCCGGAGGCTGGCCGCGACGGCCGGTATCCGCGGCGAGGTGGACCGGGAGCAGGGGATGTTCCATGCCCCCTGCGAATTCGACGACGGCGGGCGGCTCGCCGTGCTCATGCAGCCCACCCGCATGGGGCGCGACGGCCTGCTGGCCGTCACCGTCACCTGCCCCGTGCTCCACTTCAGCGAGCGACGGCCGATCCCCGAGGACCTCGCCATGGAGCTGCTGCGCCGCAACGAGCGGCTCTGCTACGCCCGCTACGGCGTGCGCGACCTGGAGGAAGGCGGGCTGGTGGTGGCGAGCGTGGACCACCCGCTCGAGGGGCTCGACCCCGACCGCCTGCACGCCATGGTCCAGGCGGTGGTGCAGGCGGCCGCGGACCTGCGGCGCGCGCTGGAGCCGCCCGCCTGAGCGCCGGGTCGGAGACGAAAGCAGAGAGGCCACGCGGTGCGTGGCCTCTCTGCGCCTCACCGGTAGCGCCTCGGGCGTCAGGCGCTGCTGCCGCACTCCTTGCAGGTCTTGATGCCGAGCAGGGAGTACAGCGGGCACCAGCCGATCAGGGCCGTGGCCAGCGGGATGACGCCGATCCAGCCCCATGGGGTCTTGGGACCCACGAAGACGATTGCGATCAGCGCGATGCCGATGAGGATGCGCAAGGCGCGGTCGATTCCACCCACGTTCTTCTGCATGTTCCTTCCCTCCTGTCTTGGGTCGTTTCCTACCGGCCAGTATGGGGGCGCTTGCGGGCGTTTTCAGTGACCCGGTCACACAGCCCGGCCCCGCGTCCTTGCTCCACTCACACGGAATCCACCAGCCCCTGCAGCGCCTCGGCGTTGCGGATCGTGATGGTCCCGCGGCCCAGGGCGACCCAGTCGCGCGACTCGAACCGCTTGAGGTGGCGCGAGATCACCTCGCGCGCGCTGCCCAGCTCCACGGCCAGGTTCTGGTGCGTGGTGCGGATCACGCCGTCGCCGTCGGCCAGGTCCAGGAGCGCGCCCGCCAGCCGCCGGTCGATGGGGCCGAAGGCGATCTGCTCGATGCGTTCCATGACCTCCGCCAACCGACGTCCCAGGTTGGCGAAGACGAACTTCCGGAAGGCGCGGGACTGGTCCAGGGCGGGCAGGAACCGCGCCGCCGGCACCACCAGGGCTGCGACCTCGCTCTCGGTCACCCCCTCGGCCGGGTAGTGCTGTCCGCCGAGCAGGCAGGAGGTGGTGAGGATGCAGGAATTGCCGGCACGCACGTGGTAGAGCACGGCCTCGCGGCCGCTCTCGGTGACCAGCTGCACGCGCACGCTGCCTTCGACCACCAGCAGGTAACTCTGGCAGCGTCCACCCGGTTCGAAGACCTTCATGCCGGGCGGCAGGCGGACCAGCTGGGCCTCCTCCATGAGGTGTCGCACCACGGGGTCCTCGGCCGCGGCGAGCTCCGGGAAGCAACGTCTCCAGTAGTGTTGTTTGGCCTTGTCCACGGGCTTTCCACCTCCATCGCGCCTTGTTCTTGTTCAGGCGGCCAGCTGCCGGGCCAGGGCGTCGAGCAGCTCGTGCTGGTCCGCGAGCGTCTCCCAGGCCGCCTCGACCTGCGCGGCCTCCAGCCCGAGCGGGGCGAGCAGCGCCTCCGGCAGGTCGCGCTCCTCGGCGTCGCCCAGCCCGGCGGCGCGCAGGCGGCGGTCCACGACCTGCACGAGCCGCACCAGCGTGGCGTGCGCGCCCGCGTAGTCGCTCTCGTGGTGGTGGCGCACCACGTCGACGATGGCCGGGGGCATGTCCCAGTCTTCCATCAGCCAGCCGCCGGCCTCGGTGTGGGTGAAGCCGAGCACGTGCTGTTCGAGCTCCGGGACCGGCAGGTGGGGGTTGGCCGCCACCACCCGGTTGAGCAGGAAGAACTCGGCCCGGAACAGGTGCCCGACGAGCAGGAAACCGAAATTGTGCAGCAGACCGGCCAGGTAGGCCACGCCCGGGTCCGGGGCGAGCGCCTTCGGCAGGCGGCGGGTGAGCAGCTGGGCGAGGCTGGCGCTGGCCGCGGCGTGTTTCCAGAAGGCCTGCAGGCCGAGCGGCCCGTCGGCGGGGTTGCGGAAGGTGCGGCTCACGGCCAGTCCGAGCGCCATGTCGAGGGCGTTGCCGAACCCGAGCACCCGGGTGACGGCCTGTTCCAGGGTGTCGACACGCCCGCCGTAGGCGTAGAAGGCCGAGCGGGCCTGGCGGATGAGCTGGGCGGTGAGGCTGGGGTCGCACTCGACCACCGCCACGAAGTCGCGCACGTCCGCGTCCGGGTCGTTGCGCAGCCGGAGCAGGCGGCGCGCCATCTCGGGCATGGCGGGCAGGCGGTCGATGCGGCGGACGGTCTCGCGGATGTCCTCCACCGGCCGCAGCTGCGAGAGCAGGTGGGGATCCACCCGGCGGCCGGGCAGGCTGAAATCCTCGTCCGCGCGGGTGGCGAGCACGCTCAGCGGCCGGGCGAAGTCCAGTTGCCGGCTGTCCTCGTGCAGGCGCGCGAAATCGCTCCCGCTCAGGCAGAGGATTTCCTCGTGGCTGCCGGGCTCGAAGCAGACCTGGGGTTGTTCGAACAGGGCGGGGTCCACCACCGTGGGCAGCGACCAGGGGGCGCCGAAGGGCGGTACGCAGCCGGGCTGGGCGTCCGGGAAGGCGGCGGCCACCTCCTCGGGGGTGGCCGGGCGGAAGTCCGCGTGCAGCCGGGCCTGGAGGGTGCCGAAATCGATCAGGGCGTCGGCCGGCAGGACCGCCAGGCAGCGGGTGCCGTCCGAGGCCACCAGCAGCACCGCGCGGGCGAACTGGCGCGGCGACATGTCGAGTTCGCGGGCGGCGTCCTGCAGGCTGCGCGTGGGGGCGTGGCGGCGCTGCTCGAAGGTGATGCGCCGTTCCTGGAACAGTCGCAGCAGGCGTTCGTCCGCGCGCATGGGAGGCTCCCGGCGGGAAGGCTTTCCCAGACTATAGCAGCCCGGCCGGGAGGCGTCACAGGTCGAAGTCGCTCCACACCGGCGCGTGGTCCGAGGGCTTCTCCATGGCGCGGATGTCGTAGGCGATGCCGCTGCCGGTGCAGCGGCGTGCCAGCGCGTGCGTGGCCAGGATGAGGTCGATGCGCAGCCCCCGCTTGGGATCCCGCTCGAAGCCCCGGCTGCGGTAGTCGAACCAGCTGAAACGGTCCGCCACCTCGGGATGCAGGCGGCGGAAGGTGTCCTCGAGCCCCCAGTCGAACAGGCGCTGCATCCATTCGCGTTCCTCGGGCAGGAAGCTGGTCTTGCCGGTGCGCAGCCAGCGCTTGCGGTTCTCCTCCCCGATGCCGATGTCGGTGTCGAAGGGCGCGATGTTCATGTCCCCCATCAGCACCAGCCAGTCCGACGGGCGGTAGTGCCGCTCCAGGTAGTGCAGCACGTCCTCGTAGAACTTCCGCTTGGCGGGGAACTTGACCGGGTGCTCGCGGTTCTCGCCCTGCGGGAAGTAGCCGTCGATGACGATCAACCGCCGTCCCCGCCCGAGCGGGAAGATGCCGGTGATGAGCCGCCGCTGGGCGTCTTCCCCGTCCTCGGGCAGGCCGAGCCGCACCTCGCGGGGCGGCTGCCGGGAGAGCAGGGCGACCCCGTAGTGGGTCTTCTGGCCGTGGAAGTGGACGTGGTAGCCCAGCGCCTCCACGGCCTCGCGGGGAAACTCGCTGTCCTGGACCTTGGTTTCCTGCAGGCCGATGATGTCGGGGTCGTAGCGGTCGCGCAGGGCCTCGAGCTGGTGCAGGCGGGCACGGATGCCGTTGACGTTGAAGGAGACGATTCGCATGCAGGCTGTATCCCGGGCTCGTGAGCAGGCATCATTGTGCCAGAATCCGCCGCGGGCGGAACCGTCACGCAGGATGGAGGACCATGGCAAGATCGAGACGCACGCCGGCATCCCGCTTCCAGCGCTACATCCTCACCGGGCTGTTCACGGCCATCCCCCTGTGGGTGACCTGGGTGATCTTCGCATTCTTCCTCCACCAGCTCACGCGCATCGGGCGGCCCTGGGTCAAGGCCATCGTCCAGCCCCTGCAGGGTCAGTGGCCGGAGGTGGCGCGCTGGCTGGAATCCGGCTGGCTGGAGCCGCTGCTCGCCATCCTGGTCACCCTGGCGCTGCTCTACCTCCTCGGCTGGGCCGCCACCCGGGTGGCGGGGCGCCGCCTCCTGGCGCTGTTGGAAGCCATCCTCGAGCGGATCCCGCTCATCGAGAAGGTCTACGGCGCCACCCGCCAGCTCATCCGGGTCATGCAGGAACGCCCCGAGGGCGTCGAGCGGGTGGTGCTGATCGACTTCCCCTCCCAGGGGATGAAGACCGTCGGGCTGGTCATGCGCGTGCTGCCGCACCCGGCCACCGGCATGCCCATGGCCGCCGTCTACGTCCCCACCACGCCCAATCCCACCTCGGGATACCTGGAGCTGGTGCCGCTCGATCGCATCGAAGAGACGAACTGGAGCCTCGACGAGGCCATGACCTTCATCATCTCGGGCGGTGCCGTGGCGCCCGGTGCGCCCGCGAAACCGGACCGCGGTCAAGGCGCGCCGCCCGCCTGAGCGGCAAGCTCGGGCGGACGGAGCGGGACATCCCATACCCCTGGAGGTCCACCATGCGAGGAACGAACCTGTACACCGCCGTAGCCTGCCTGGCCCTGCTCGCCGCCGTCCGGCCGGCGGCGGCCGACCCGCCGGGGGCCGTCCACCGGCCGCCCGAAGGCCGCGTCGCGCGTGCCACCTTCACGCACGGCATCCGCGACCGCGAGCCCATCGACCGGGTCGTGACCCTGGACAACCGGGCGCGCAGCCTCTACTACTTCACCGAGCTGCGCAACCTCCAGGGACACACCGTGGTGCACCGCTGGCGCTACCACGGCCAGGTGCTCGCCGAGGTGCCCTTCCACGTGGGCGGCCCGCGCTGGCGCGTCTATTCCCGCAAGACCCTCCTGCCCCATCAGCTGGGCCGCTGGGCGGTGGAGGTCGTGGACCAGGACAGCGGTTGGCCGCTGCGGGTGGACTACTTCGAGTACGTCGCCGCGCCGGCGGGCGAGGCGGGTGCGGGAGACGGTGCCGCCGGCCCGGGCGGAAGCACCACGGCGTCGAGCACCACCGCTTCCCCGGCCTCCCCGGCGCGCGACGCTGCACCGGGTGCAGGGGCCGCCGCGGGCGTGCCGGTTCCGCGCTCCGGTTCCGCCGCGGGGGCTGCGGGCGCTGCGTCCGCCGACGGGACCGGGGACGCCGCGGCCGGTCGGGGCGCAGCCGGGGCCGCGACGGAGGACGCCTCCGCCCCCGGGCGCTGATCCGGGGCAGGCCGGCGGCGGGCGGCCTCGAAGCGGGCCAGCCCTTCCGCCCGGGCGCGTTCCCAGGCCGCCGCCAGCCGACGCCGCCAGGCCGCCTCCCGGGCCCGGCGTGCCGCCTCGGCCGCGCGCCGGGCGGTCTCCGCCGGGCGCGCGGGCGGCGCGGATTGCGGCGCCGGGCGGACGCCGGGCAGCCGCAGGGCCTGCCAGGCGTTGCGCGAGGCGGCCACCACGTCGACGAGCCAGGCCCGCATGCGGGCAGGGTAGGCGCCTTCTTCCCGGTACCGCCAGGCGGCGGTACCGAGCGCCGCACCCAGCACCAGCACGAGGGCCAGCAGCCAGCCGGTGCGCACGGGCCGTGCCTTCTTTTCCGCTTGCGTCCGGTCCGGCTCGACCGGGCGCTTCGCGGCGGCCGCGGTGCTGGGCTGAGCCGGGCTCTTTCCGCCTCGGGAC
>RFHK01000194.1 GCA_003695825.1 Gammaproteobacteria bacterium
CGGCGGCAGTGGAGGGGGTGCGCGCACGGCACCCCGGGGTGCGCATCCGCATCACCCCGCACCTCGGCAGCGCCGAGGGGCTGGTCGATCTCCTGCCGGGGCTGGCCCGCATAGTGCACCAAGGCGGAAGCGGGCAGGATAACAAGTCTTCAATGTGACAGGCGTTCGAGGGCTTTCGTGCGGTTTTTGCAAGCGGGCAGCCTGTATGCCCGCTTCCTACTCCGGCGCTCGCGGATTCAATTTCTCCGCAGGCGTTCGTTGACTGCCACCGGCGTCGGGTAGCGCATCACCACCCAGTAGCCGGAGGCGATGAACGTGAGCAGGGTGGCGGCCTGGATCAGCGCCGAGGCCGGTGCCCCGATCACCCCGTTGGCCTGGGCGAACACCGCGATCAGCAATGCGAACTCGCTGATCTGTCCGAGGCGGACGCCGATCTCGGCCGAACGCCCAGGGTCCTCCCCGGCACGCTCCAGGAGCCGCCGGAAGACGCGCGGCTTGAGCACCAGGGCGAGCAGGGCCAGCGCCAGGGCGGGCACCCAGACCACACCGAGCGTGCGAGGATCGAACCCGGCTCCCATGGCGAAGAAGAAGAGCACCAGGAAGAAATCACGCAGCGGCTTGAGACTCTCGGCGATGTACTGCGCGATCGGGCTGTTCGCCAGGGCCACGCCGGCCAGGAAGGCCCCGATCTCCTGGGACAGGCCGAGCACCCCCGCCAGTTCCGCGATGCCGAGGCACCAGCCGATGGTGAGCAGGAAGACGTACTCCTGGATGGTGTCGAAACGCGCGAGCAGGGGTACCACCCCGTGGCGGGCCAGCAGCAGGCTCGCGAGCAACACCCCCGGCAGCGCCAGGGCCGGCAGCAACAGGCGTCCGGTCCCCGGCATCGCCCCGCCGGCTGTCTCCACCGCCAGCAGCAACACGATGGCCAATACGTCCTGGAAGAGCAGGATGCTGATGATGATCTCTCCGGTGCGCCGGTGATGAAGGACGGTGGTGGGCAGCAGCTTGAGCCCGATGATGGTGCTCGAGAAGGTGAAGGCCATGGCGCCGATCAGCACCTCCATCGGTTTCAGGCCGGCCAGGTAGAGGATGCCGGCCGCCGGCAGGAAGAAGGCCAGGGCGCTCAGGCCCGTGACCGTCACCGTCTCGCGCAGCATGGCCATGAGCTTGCCCGGCGGCAGATCCAGCCCGAGCAGGAAGAGCAGGAAGATGATGCCGATGTGCGACATCTGGCCGATGAGCGCGGGATCCTCGACCAGGCCCAGGGCGTGCGGCCCGAACAGGGAGCCGAGCAGGATGTAGCCCACGATCATGGCCTGGCGGGCGAACAGCGCCAGGGTCGCCACCACGGCCGAGCCGGTGAAGATGAGAAAGATGGTGTAGACGATCGAATCGTGCACGGGCGCGCTCTCAGCCTCGAGGCGGGTGGATCGGTAACCGCTCCCTCCGCAGTGTACTGGAACCCGGGGGAGGTGGGCAGGCCTGCCCCGGTACCGCCCCCTCGGGATGGCCGGGCGGTATAATTCGATCTTTATTGGACGGGAGTGGAGCCTTGGCACTCGATCCAGGTTTCTGGCGCCGCAAGCGCCTGGAGGAGATGACCTCCGAAGAATGGGAGGCCCTGTGCGACGGCTGCGGGCTGTGCTGCCTGCACAAGCTCGAGGACATCGACACCGGCGAGATCGTCTACACCGGGATCGTGTGCCGTCACTATGACCAGGCCCGGGCCCGCTGCACCTGCTACGCCGAACGCCACGAGAAGGTGCCCGACTGCCTGGTCCTCACCCCCGAGCGCGTCGCCCGCCTCCACTGGCTGCCCGAGACCTGTGCCTACCGGCTGCTGCACGAGGGCCGCCCCCTGCCCAGCTGGCACCCGCTGCGCAGCGGCCGCCGGGACTCGGTCGCCGAGGCAGGCGTGGCCGTCGCGGGCAAGGTGGTCAGCGAAGCGGACGTGCATCCGCAGGACTGGGCCCAGGCCTGGCTCACTGCGCGGGAGGCGGACGAGGCGGACAACCGGGACGGGAAGGATGCAGCACCCTGACCGACTCTTCGCCGATCCCGAAGCCCCCCTGGTCGACTTCCGTTTCGACGAGGCAGTGGCCGCCGTCTTCCCGGACATGATCCGGCGCTCGGTACCGGGCTACGAGGACCTCGTGCGCCTCACGGGGCTGCTGGCCGCCCGGCACGCCCGGCCCGGCACGCGCATCTACGACCTCGGCTGCGCGCTGGGCGCCGCCCTGCTCGCCGTGCGCCGCTGCCTGCAGACCCCCGACGTGGAGCTGGTGGGTGTCGACAATGCCCCCGCCATGCTGGCACGCGCCCGGGCCCTGTGCGCGGCGGGGGAACCCGGACCGCCCGTGCGCCTGGAGTGCCGGGATGTCACCGAGATCCCGATCGAGCGGGCCAGCGTGGTCATCCTCAACCTCACCCTGCAGTTCGTGGATCCCGCCCGGCGCCTGCCGCTGCTCGAGCGCATCCGCGCCGGGCTGGTGGACGGGGGCATGCTGCTGCTGGCCGAGAAGGTGTGTTTCGCCAACGACCGCACCGACGCCTTCATGACCGCCATGCACGAGGCATACAAGCGGGCCAACGGCTACTCCGAGACCGAGATCGCCCGCAAGCGTGCCGCCCTGGAACGGGTACTGCGCCCGGACCCTCCCGAGCTGCACGAGGACCGCTTGCGCATGGCCGGTTTCACCCGCATCGAGCCCTGGTACCGTTGCCTGAACTTCGCCGCCTGGGCGGCCTTCCGCTGATGCCCGGCAGCCTGCCGTTCGAGGCCGTGGCGCGCGCCGGTTTCCCCCGCCTGGCGCAGGCCTGCGCCAGGCGGGGGAAACC
>RFHK01000195.1 GCA_003695825.1 Gammaproteobacteria bacterium
GATCTCGCCGGCGTGCGCTACATCGACAGTTCCGGCGTGGCGATGCTGGTCGAGGGGCTCCAGCTGGCGCGCCAGCAGGGGATCGGCTTCTCGCTCTCCGGGGTCGGTGGATCGGTGATGAAGGTGCTCAAGCTGGCGCGGCTCGACGAGGTGTTCACCATCCGGACGGCCCCGCAGCAGCTGGGGCAGGGGGCCGCCTGAGCCGTGCGTGCCCTGACCGTCGGGCTCGGCAGGCGGGTGCATGCCGGCATCAGCGAGTTCGGCTACGCCAGCCTCCTGTTCTTCGAGGGGCTCTACTGGCTCCTGGCGGGGCCTTTCCGGCGCCAACCGGTGCGTCTCTCCGCCATCGCCGCCGAGATGGTCAACATCGGCGTCAGCGCCATCCCGATCGTGTGCGTACTCGCGTTCGCCAACGGCGTGATGATGGCCCTGCAGGGCATCTACACCCTCAAGGACTTCGGCGCCGAGGCCCAGGTGATCCCGGGACTGGGCTATTCCATCACGCGCGAGTTCGGTGCCCTCATCGTCGGCATCGTGGTGGCCGGACGTTCCGGTTCCGCCATCGCCGCCCGCATCGGCGCCATGCAGATGTCGCAGGAGATCGACGCCCTGCGGGTGATGGGCATCCACCCGGTACGCTACCTCGTCTCGCCGCTGCTCCTGGGCATGATGGTCATGGTCCCCGTACTCACCGTGCTGGCCGACGCGGCGGCGCTCTCCGGCGGCGGGCTGCTGTGCGTGATGCAGTTGCACATGAGTTTCGGGGCCTTCTGGGACGCCGTGCTCGCCGTACTGGTGCCCTGGGACTTCCTGCAGGGGCTGCTCAAGAGCCTGGTCTTCGCGGTGCTGATCACGCTGGTGGGCGTGACCAACGGGTTCATGGCGGAGGGCGGCGCCGACGGCCTCGGCCGCATCACCACGCGTTCCGTGGTGCTGTGCATCGCGGCCATCATCGTCGCCGACATGATCTTCACGTTCTTTCTCAGCCGCTGAGGCGGTTCGCCGGGCAGGGAGGCCGGCATGACACGGGTGCAGGATTCCGACGAGGCCGTGGTGGAAGTGGAAGGGCTGGTGGCCGCCTACGGCGACCGGCGCATCCTGCACGGCGTGGACTTCCGCGTGGCGCGGGGGGAGATCCGCGTCATCATGGGCGGCAGCGGTTCGGGCAAGTCGACCTTGCTGCGCCACTTGCTCGGCCTCGAGCGGCCCCGCGCCGGGACCGTGCGCCTGTTCGGCAAGGACATCCATCGCCTGCCTTCCGGTGCGCTGCAGGCCCTGCGGCGTCGGATCGGGGTGTCCTTTCAGGGCGGTGCCCTGTTCAATTCCATGACCGTCCTCGAGAACGTCATGTTCCCCCTGCGCGAGCACACGCGCCTCGACGAGCGCACCATGCGCATCATGGCGCGCATGAAGATGGAGGTGGTCAACCTGGCCGGGTTCGACGACCTCCTGCCCGCCCAGCTCTCGGGAGGCATGATCAAGCGCGCCGCCCTGGCCCGCGCCCTGGTGATGGATCCGCAACTGCTCTTCTTCGACGAGCCTTCCGCGGGACTGGATCCCGTGGTCTCGGCCGAGCTCGACGAGCTCATCCTCCGCCTGCGCGACACCCTGGGCATCACCATCGTGGTGGTCACCCACGAACTCGACAGCGCCTTCAAGATCGCCGACACCATCACCGTGCTCGACCGGGGGCGCATCCTCATGACCGGGCCCCGGGAAGCCGTGCGCACGGCCGACGATGCACGGATCCAGGCCCTGCTCAACCGGCGGCCGGAAGCCCTGCAGGTCGATCCGCAGGAATACCTCGAGCGCCTGACGAGGATGAACTGAGCATGCGACGCGATGAGATCAACTACTTCCTGGTCGGGCTCTCTACCCTGGGTGCGTTGACCCTGCTGCTGGTGCTGCTCTACCGGGTGACCGGGCAGGTGGGCGACACCGACACCTATCACGTCTGGTACGACGAGGTCACCGGCATCGGACCCGGATCCCTGGTCACCTACGAGGGCTACCGCGTCGGCTACGTGGACCGCATCGAGCCGCACCAGGACCGGGGCACCCGCTACCGGGTGGTATTGCGCATCCGCTCGGGATGGAAGATCCCGCGCGACAGCCGCGCGCGCATCGTCGCTTCGGGGCTGCTCTCCGACACCGTCATCGACATCCGCGAAGGGCACGCCCGCGAGACCATACCCGCGGGTGGCGAGATCCCGGGTGAACAGGCACCGGACGTCTTCGCGGTGGTCAACGACCTGGGCGGGGAACTGGCCGACCTGGCCCGTCACCAGGTGCGGCCCCTGGTCGCCCACCTCGATCACCTGGTAGGAAACCTGGACCAGGCCATGGACCGGCGTCTGCCCCGGTTGCTCGACAGTCTCGAGTCGGTCATGCAGCGGCTCGACGCCAGCGCCGCCACCCTGCAGCATCTGCTGGACGCGGAGACGGAGCGCCGGGTCGACCACATCCTCGTCAATGCCGATGCCCTGAGCGGCCGGCTGCTGGACGTGGCCGACGGGCTGCGCGAGACCCGGGCGCAGGTCGACCGCCTCGTGCGCTTGGCCAGCACCCTCCTGGAGGCCAACGACGCGGACATCCGGGATACCGTGATTCACGTGGACCGGACCACGCGCACCCTGTCGACCTCCCTCGAGACCATCCTGCTGCACCTCGAGGACGCCAGTCGCAACCTCGAGGAGTTCAGCCGTGAACTCCGTGCCGACCCGTCCGCGCTGATCCACACGCGGGCCCGCGGCCGGGAGGTGAGCCCATGAAAGGCCTGCGTGTCCTGGCCCTGGTCTTCCTGGGACTGTCGGCCTCCGGTTGCGGCACGGCCCCGCCGGCGCCGGAAGACCACTACTACCGGCTCAGCCTGCCGCCCGGACCGGGGCTCGCCTCCTGGCCGTTCGACCGCCCGGTGCGGGTGATGCCGCCGGAGGCCGACGGCCTCTATCACGGCCGGGCCCTGTTGTACGTGACCCCGGACGCCCCCCTGGAACTGCATCGTGCGCACTACCGGTTCTGGACGGCGCCTCCCACGCGCCTGCTGGTGCGCCTGATGCGCGAGCGCCTGGGCAGGCATGCCGCGGAGGGTGGAGAACCGGCTCTCGAGCTCGTCTTGCACCTGCACCATTTCGAGGCCGTGCTGGGTCGGCCTTCCCAGGCCTGGTTCGCCGTGACCGTTCGGCTGCGTGCGCCCGAGAGCGGCTGCCTCCTGCTCCACCGGGACTACGCCTACCGGGTCCCGGCCGCGGGCCGGGGCTATTACGCCCTCGTACAGGCCTTCCAGGAGGCCGTGCGGCGCTACCTCACCGACCTGGCCCGGGACCTGGACCGGGCACGCCTGACCTGTCTTCGCCGGACCCGCAGCGACGGCTGACCCGGGCAATGTAACAGGGGTCACAGACGTGCAGGCCCCAAGCCGCCATCTTGTGTCCCAGTGCATCACGACCTCCGTTTCCCGGCGCGAAGAACAACGATCAGGAGGAGTCACGGTAGCGGGTTTCCACCCCGTGTCGGCCCGGCGCCCACCGGGCCTTTTCTTTTTTGTTTTCTGCACGTCGCGCGCGGCCGCAAGCTGGGCCACCGGGCGGGGCGCGCCGGTTTCCCGGCGGCATGTCCCTTGCAGGGAACGGGGAAAAGAGGCTCGAAAACTCCCACGGAAAGCGCTATATATCAAACATGGTCACCGTCGCCCATTCCCGCGTCCCGGCGCCCCTGACCCCGGAGCCCTTCGATGTCGAGGCCTGGGTGGCGCGC
>RFHK01000196.1 GCA_003695825.1 Gammaproteobacteria bacterium
ACGCCCTTCCACGTAGACCTGTGAACCCTTGCGCAGGTATTCGCCGACGATCTCGGCGAGGCGCTGGTAGAAGACCACGTTGTGCCACTCGGTGCGCTCGCGCAGCTCTCCGGTCTGCTTGTCCTTCCAGGACTCCGAGGTGGCGATGCGGACGTTGGCCACGGCACCGCCGCTGGGCATGTACCGCACTTCGGGGTCCGCGCCCAGATGGCCGATCAGGATCACCTTGTTCACGCCACGTGCTGCCATGGTTCCATCCCTCCGCAAGTCAAGAAACTTCCATTCCTCAGCCGGGCCGGCCGATACGCGCCACGACCGCCTCCAGCGCCGCCTCGTCGAGCTCCCGGGGCTCGACCTTCAGGTAGGCGACCCCCTCCTCGAGAATGATAACAGCTTCCGCCACCCCGGGAACCTCGCCCAGGCAGCGGGCCAGCTCGGCCGCGTCGAGCCCCTCGGCCTGCCCGAGTGAGACCAGGCGGCTGGAGAGCATGCGCGGCGGTTTCATGCCCAGGGCGACCAGGAACCACAGCCCCGCCAGGGCGGCGGCGAACAGGAAGACGGCCTGCTCGCCGTAGTGCCCGTCGATCCAGCCCCCGAGCGCGCCGCCGAGAAAGGCACCGAAGAACTGGGCGCTGGAATAGAACCCCATGGCCGTCCCCTTGCTCTCGGGTGGCGCGGTGCGCGAGATGAGCGACGGCAGGGTGGCCTCGAGGATGTTGAAGCCCAGGTAGAAGGCGAAGAGCGCGCCCACCACGCCGGCCAGGGAGCCGGAGAACCCCGCCAGCCCGAGCTCGCCGAGCCCTACCAGGGCGATGGCGAGCAGGAACACGGGCTTCATGCGGCGGTGCTTCTCGGCCTGGATGACGAAGGGCACCATGGCCAGCATCGCGGCCAGCAGCACGGGCAGGTAGATCCACCAATGGTGCTGCACCGGCAACTCGAGCCGGTGGCGCAGCACCAGCGGCAAGGCCGTGAAGCTGCCGGTGAGGATCATGTGCAGGGTGAGGATGCCGTAGTCGAGCCGCAACAGCGCCCCGTCCTTGAGCACCCGGGCGAACTGCGAGGGCACCGGCTCGGCGTCGCGGTGCACCACCGACCGCACCGGCGTGGGCACCACGAACACCAGCAGCAGGATGCCCAGCAGGGCCAGGGCGGCGGTGAGCCAGAAGATGCCCGCGATGCCCAGCCAGGCATCGAGCACCGGCCCGGCCACCAGGGCCACCGAGAAGGACAGGCCGATGCTCATGCCGATGACGGCCATGACCTTGGTGCGGTGCTCGTCCCGGGTGAGGTCGGCCGCCAGCGCCATGATGGCCGCGGCCACGGCACCGGCCCCCTGCAGGGCGCGACCGGCGATGACCAGGCCGATGGTATGGGAAAGGGCGGCGAGCGCGCTGCCCGCGGCGAACAGCAGCAGGCCGAATGCGATCACCGGCTTGCGGCCGATGCGGTCGGAAAGCAGGCCGAAGGGGATCTGCAGGAAGGCCTGGGTCATGCCGTAGGCGCCGATGGCGATGCCCATGAGCGCCGGCGTGGCGCCGGCATAGTCCGCCGCATGCAGCATGAAGATGGGCAGGATCATGAACAGGCCCAACATGCGGAAGGAGAAGATGGCCGCCAGCGAGAGGGCCGCGCGGCGCTCGCCCGGGGTCATGGCATCCTGTCGGACCATTCGTGCCTGCACGGGTCTGCACCTCCTGGGTTTTGGCTCCGATACGCGAAGGGCCGTATAGTATCAGGTTCACTTCGAGCTCGGGTAACGCATGGACCGCATCGAGATCCGGGGCGCCCGCACCCACAACCTGGCCAACATCGACCTCGTCCTGCCGCGCGACCGGCTGATCGTGATCACCGGGCTGTCGGGCTCGGGCAAGTCCTCGCTGGCCTTCGACACCCTCTACGCCGAGGGACAGCGCCGCTACGTCGAATCCCTCTCGGCCTACGCCCGGCAGTTCCTCTCCATGATGGAGAAGCCGGACGTGGACCACATCGAGGGCCTCTCGCCGGCCATCTCCATCGAGCAGAAGTCCACCTCGCACAACCCGCGCTCGACGGTCGGCACGGTGACCGAGATCCACGACTACCTGCGCCTGCTCTTCGCGCGCGCCGGTATCCCGGAGTGCCCGGAGCACCGTATCCCGCTCGAGGCACAGACCGTCAGCCAGATGGTGGACCAGGTGCTGGCGCTGCCCGAGGGCACCAAGCTGATGCTGCTCGCCCCCGTGGTCGCCGAGCGCAAGGGCGAACACGTGCAACTGCTCGAGGAGCTGCGCGCCCGCGGCTTCCTGCGCGCACGCATCGACGGCAAGGTGGTCGAGCTCGACGCGATCCCGCAGCTCGACCTGCGCCGCAAGCACACGATCGAGGCCGTGGTGGACCGCTTCCGGGTGCGCCCTGACCTGCGCCTGCGCCTGGCGGAGTCCTTCGAGACGGCGCTGGAGCTGGCCGACGGGGTGGCGAAGGTGGCCTACATGGACGCCCCCGAGCGCCCGCCCCTGGTGTTCTCCTCGAAGTTCGCCTGCCCGGAGTGCGGTTATTCCCTGCCGGAACTGGAGCCGCGCCTGTTCTCCTTCAACAACCCGGTGGGCGCCTGCCCGGCCTGCGACGGCCTCGGCGTGCGCCAGTTCTTCGATCCCGAACGGGTGGTGGCCAACCCCCACCTGTCACTGGCCGGCGGTGCCATCCGCGGATGGGACCGCCACAACCACTGGTACTACCAGCTCGTCGAGGCCCTGGCCGAGCACTACGGCTTCGATCCCGAGGCCCCCTTCGAGACCCTGCCGGAACCGGTGCGCGAGGTGCTGCTCTACGGCAGCGGGGACCACGCCGTACCCCTGCCCGCCCCCGGGGGCCGGCGCCGCAAGCGCCGCTTCGAGGGTATCCTGCCGATCATGGAGCGCCGCTACCGGGAGACCGACTCCCCGGCGGTGCGCGAGGAACTGGCGCGCTACCTGAGCACCCGCCCCTGCCCCGAATGCGCGGGCACGCGGCTCAACCGCGCGGCGCGCTTCGTGTTCGTGGGCGGCCGCTCCCTGCCGGAGCTCTCGGCCCTGCCGATCGGCGAGGCGCTGGAGTTCTTCGAGCGGCTGCGCCTGCCGGGCCGCCGCGGCGCGATCGCCGCGCGTATCCTGCGCGAGATCACCGCGCGCCTGCGCTTCCTGGTCGACGTGGGCCTGGACTACCTGTCGCTGGACCGCAGCGCCGAGACCCTCTCGGGCGGCGAGGCCCAGCGCATCCGCCTGGCGAGCCAGATCGGCGCCGGGCTGGTGGGGGTGATGTACGTGCTCGACGAGCCCTCCATCGGCCTGCACCAGCGCGACAACCAGCGCCTGCTCGATACCCTGCTGCGGCTGCGCGACCTGGGCAACACGGTGATCGTGGTCGAGCACGACGAGGAAGCCATCCGCACCGCCGATCACGTGGTGGACATGGGCCCGGGGGCCGGGGTGCACGGGGGGCGCGTGGTGGCCCAGGGCACCCCCGAGGAGATCATGGCCAACGAACGGTCGCTGACCGGCCAGTACCTCTCCGGGCGGCGGCGCATCCCGGTACCCGAATCCCGCACGCCCTTCGACCCCGCGCGGGTATTGCGCATCCGCGGCGCCTCCGGCAACAACCTCGCCGGCATCGACGTCGAGATCCCCGTCGGGCTCATGACCTGCGTGACCGGTGTGTCCGGATCCGGCAAGTCCACGCTGGTCAACGACACCCTCTACCTCGCCGCGGCCCGCGAGCTCAACGGCGCCGCCACCGAGCCGGCCCCGTACCGGGCGATCGAGGGGCTGGAACACTTCGACAAGGTGGTGGACATCGACCAGAGCCCGATCGGCCGCACGCCGCGCTCCAACCCGGCCACCTATACCGGGCTCTTCACGCCCATCCGCGAGCTGTTCGCCGCCACGCCCGAGGCCCGCTCGCGCGGCTACAAGCCCGGCCGCTTCAGCTTCAACGTGCGCGGCGGGCGCTGCGAGGCCTGCCAGGGCGACGGGGTCATCAAGGTGGAGATGCACTTCCTGCCCGACATCTATGTCCCGTGCGACGTCTGCCAGGGCCGGCGCTACAACCGCGAGACGCTGGAGGTCCGCTACAAGGGCAAGAACATCCACGAGGTGCTGGAGATGACCGTGGAAGACGCCCTGGCATTCTTCGACGCCGTGCCCGTGGTGCGCCGCAAGCTCCAGACCCTGATGGACGTGGGGCTCTCCTACATCAAGCTGGGCCAGAACGCGACCACCCTCTCCGGCGGCGAGGCCCAGCGCGTCAAGCTGGCCCGCGAGCTCTCGCGCCGCGACACCGGCAAGACGCTCTACATCCTCGACGAGCCCACCACCGGCCTGCACTTCCACGACATCGAGCAGCTGTTGCGCGTGCTCGGGCGCCTGCGCGACCACGGCAACACCATCGTGGTCATCGAGCACAACCTGGACGTGATCAAGACCGCCGACTGGATCATCGACCTCGGTCCCGAGGGCGGACGCGGCGGCGGCCGGGTCGTGGCCACGGGCACGCCGGAACAGGTGGCGGCCTGCCCCGCGTCGCACACGGGGCGTTATCTCGCCCGCATAGTCCACCAAGGCGGAAGCGGGCGGGATCACAGGTCTTCGATGTAACAGAGCCTCGAGGGAATTTCGGGCGGTTCTTACGAGCGTCCGGTCGCCACCGCCCGCGTCCTGCTTCGGCCCTGGCGGATTTTCGCTCGGCCTCGCGGGCGCTTCGCTCGCGTCGTAGCTCCGGCTACGACACTCGCTCCAGCGCACCCCGAACCCGGCTGCAAATCCGCCATGCCTCGAAGCCCTCGGTGCACTATGCGGGCGGGCCCGCACAGTCCACCAAGGCGGAAGCGGGCGGGATCACAGGTCTTCGATGTAACAGGGCCTTGAGAGGGTTTCGGGCGGTCTTTTACAAGCGTACGATCGCCACCGCCCGCGTCCTGCTTCGGCCCTGGCCTGGGCGGGGCGGAGGGTTCACTCCTCCCGGGGTGCGTTGTCGGAACCGGCCTCCGCGGGATCCTCGAGCCGCAGCAGCGTCTCCACCAGCGGGCAGGCGTCCGGCCGCCCCGTCCCCCGGCAGGCATCCAGCAGGGCCTCGAGCGCGGCCTTCATGGCGCCGAGCGCGCGGATCTGCCGGTCGATCTCCCGGCACTTGCGCTGCGCCAGGGCCGAGACGTCCGCGCAGCTCTCCGTCCCGAGCTGCAGCAGCTCGCCGATCTCCTCCAGGGAGAACCCCAGGCGCTGGGCCCGCTTGACGAAGCGGATGCGATCGACGACCTCGGGGCCGTAGCGCCGCACGCCCCCGTAGGGCCGCGGGGGGGTCTCGATCAGGCCGCGGCGCTGGTAGTAGCGCACGGTCTCCACGTGCACGCCGGCGCGCCGGGCCACCTGTCCAATGGTCAACCGCTCCCCGCCCATGGCACACCCTTCACGCCCGCCGCGCCCGGCGGTGGCTCCACCACAGCATCCAGGCCCCCGCCAGGATCATGGGCAGGGAGAGCAGGTGACCCATGTTCATCCAGCCGAAGGCGATGTGTCCCAGCTGGGGATCGGGCTCGCGCACGAACTCCACCAGGAAGCGGAAGGTACCGTAGCCGAGCAGGAACAGCCCCGAGACGGCCATGCGCGGGCGCGGCCGGCGCGCGTACCACCACAGCAGGACGAAGAGCACCATGCCTTCCAGGAAGGCCTCGTAGAGCATCGAGGGGTGCCGGGGTCGGGCGTCCACGTGCGGGAAGACCATGCCCCAGGGGAGATCGGTGGGCACGCCCCACAACTCCCCGTTGATGAAGTTGCCGATGCGCCCGGCGAAGAGCCCGATCGGCACCAGGGGAGCGATGAAATCGGTCACCTCGAAGAACCCGCGCCCGGTCTTGCGCGCATAGAGTCCCATGGCGACCAGAACGCCGAGCAGCCCCCCGTGGAAAGACATGCCGCCCTGCCAGATGCGGAACAGGCTGAGCGGGTCCGCCACGAGCAGGGGGAACTGGTAGAAGAGCATGTAACCGATCCGCCCTCCCAGTACCACCCCGAGCGCCCCGTAGAAGATCAGGTCCGGGATTTCCGCCTCGCGCCAGCCGGAGCCGGGCCGGCGCGCGCGTACCCGGCCCAGCCACCAGGCGGCGGCAAAGCCGATCAAGTACATCACGCCGTACCAGTGCACGGCGTAGTCGCCGATGCGGACGATGACGGGATCGATGTGCGGATAGCGCAGCATGGGGGATCCTCAGCCGGTGACGTGCAGGTAGAGGCACTTGAGGTAGTCGCTCTCGGGCAGGGCGGGATGCACCGGGTGGTCCGGCCCCTGGTGCCCGGTCTCGAGGAGACGCACGCGCCGGCCTGCCTGGGAGGCGGCCCGGCGCACCACCTGCCGGAAGGCCTCGAGCGACAGGTGATGGGAACAGGAACAGGTGACCAGGAAGCCCGGGTCGGCGACCAGGCGCAAGGCCAGCCGGTTGAGGCGCACGTAGGCCGCCGTGCCCGTCGCGAGGTCCTTGCGCCGGGGGATGAAGGCGGGCGGGTCGGCGATGACCAGGTCGAAGCGCTCACCGGCCGCCTCCAGCGCGCGCAGGGTGGCGAACGCGTCGCCCTCGTGCACCACGAGGCGGTCGGCGACCCCGTTGCGCTCGGCGTTGGCGCGGGCGAGCTCGAGCGCCGTGGCGGAACTGTCCACGCACAGGGCCTCCCGCGCACCCCGGCGCAGGGCCTGGATCGACCAGGCCCCGGCATAGCCGAACAGGTCCAGGACCCGCCGCCCGTGCACGTACCGGGCCAGGCGGCGACGGTTGTCGGCCTGGTCGTAGAACCAGCCCGTCTTCTGGCCCCGGAACAGGGAGGTCTCGAAGACGGCCCCGTCTTCCTCCAGGAGGACGCGCTCGGGCACCGTCCCACGTACCTCGAGCTCCCCGGGCAGGCCCTCGAGCGCGCGCGCGGCGCCGTCGTTGCGCAACACCAGGCCCCGCGCCGGGAGTACTTCCTCGAGCGCCGCGAGCAGTTGCGGGCGCAGCCGCTCCATGCCGGCCGTGTTGACCTGCAGCACCAGGTATTCCCCGTAGCGGTCGACGACCAGCCCGGGCAGGTCGTCGGCCTCGGCATGCACCCAGCGGTAGTAGGGCCGCCCCAGGCAAAGGTCGCGCAGCCGCAGGGCGCGGGTGAGCCGCTGGACGAAGAACCGGCGGTCGATCGGGGTGTCGGTGCGCCGCGTGAGCAGTCGGGCGGCGATGAGGGTGCGCGGGTTGACGTAGGCGAGGCCGAGCGCCCGCCCCCGCGCGTCCACGACCACGGCCAGCTCCCCCGGCGCGAAGGCCTTCAGGGGCGTGGCCCGGGTGTCGACCTCGTTGCTGTAGATCCAGGGATGGCCGGCGCGCAGGCGCCGGTCCTCGCGCGGTCGCAGGCGCAGGGTCGGCAAGGTTCCGGCCATGCTCATCCCTCCCTCCGCTGCGCCAGCACCGCCGCCAGGTCCGCCGCACGCCACAGCATCAGCCCGGCGGCCTCGCCGCGGTAGTCCTGTACCCGCAACGCCCCCTCGACGGGTAGCGGGGGCGAGAAACGCTTGCGATAGGCCACCACCAGGGCCCGGGGATGCCGGCGCGCCCAGGCCGCGGCCTGGCGCGCGGAGAGCACCACCAGCGGGCGTCGCAGGCGTCCCAGGAAATGGAACTGCCCGTGGTACTTGCCGACGTGGGCCAGGGTCGCACCCGCGGCCTGCGCCCGGCCGAGGGCCCGGGCGAAGCCTTCCAGGTCGTAGGCCGGTGCGAGGCGGCGCACCGGCCCCAGGTGGGCCACCACCACGAGCAGGGCGGTCCCCAGGGCCAGCCCGCGCACGGCTGCGGCCGGTTGCGCCGGGCGCCACGCGAGGCCGACCCCGAGGGCGGCGGCCGCCAGCAGCGCCCCCGGCCAGGCGGGAAGTGCGGCGAGCAGCGCGACCTGCCGGTGTGCGCCGTACGCGGGCAGCAGCCCCAGCAGCCCCCCGCCCAGGGCCAGGGTGAGCACGAGTGCGCCCCGCGCCCCCACCGGCCGCCGCGCCCCGGCCAGCACGGCGCTGCCCCACAGCGCCGCACCCGGCAGCAGGGGCAGGAGGTACTTGAGCTGCTTGCCGCTGACCAGGCTGAAGCCGACCAGCACCGGCACCAGCCAGGCGGCGAGAAAGCGGTACGGGGCGACCGGCCCGCCCGTCGCGGGCACGGGCCGGGACCAGAGCGCCCGCCACAGCAGCCAGGGCAGGACCAGCAGGGGCAGGCGCGGCAGGTACCACCACCAGGGCTGGCGGTGCGCGAAGGACTGCACTACCCGCCCCGCCGTCTGCCCCCAGAAGATGGCCTCGCGGTAGGCGGGGCCGCCCGCCTGCGCCGCCGGGATCGCCCAGGCCAGGGCCAGGGCCGCGCCCCCGGCCACGGCCGCCACCAGCCCCGCATACCAGCGCCAGCGGCGTCCCGCCGCGGTCCAGCCGGCCGCGAGCAA
Source organism: Gammaproteobacteria bacterium (assembly GCA_003695825.1). Lineage (GTDB taxonomy): Bacteria > Pseudomonadota > Gammaproteobacteria > Thiohalobacterales > Thiohalobacteraceae > J048. Next base: position 8,451 of record RFHK01000196.1, read on the forward strand.
CCCGGCCGGGAGCACGTGCAGCAGCACCACCGGCCCCTTGGCGAGCCCCCCGAGGCCGAGGCCCAATGCGAGCAGGGCAAAACCGCCCCGCGCACCCCGCGCCGCGCGTACCAGGCCCAGCAGCCCCAGCAGCACGCAGGCGGTGAGCAGCAGGTCGAACTGCACGAAGGTGGCGAAGACGGCGAAGAACAGGGTACCGAACAGCAGCCAGGGTGCCTCCCGCCGCATGGCCGGCACCTCCGGCCAGAGCGCCTGCGCCAGGCGGGCCGTGAGCACGAGGCAGGCCAGGCCCGCCAGGGGCGCGACCAGGCGCGGCCACCAGGCGTTCACCCCGAAGAGTGCCCAGCCGGCCTGGATGAGCCAGAACAGGAGCGGCGGCTTGTGCGCATAGGGGGCACCGTTGAGCCAGGGCACCAGGAAGGCACCGCGGGTCCACATCTCCCAGGCCACGGAGACGTACCGGGTCTCGTCCACCGGCAGCAGGGGACGGGTGGCGAGCGCCACGGCCAGCACCATGCTCCCGAGCGCGGCCAGCGCCAGGCGATCGACCCACGGTCGGTTCATCCCGCCGCCCCCGGGTCTTCGTCGAGCGCCGCGTCGAGCGCGCGATCGAGCGAACGACCGTGCCGGTAGCGGCGGTAGAGCCAGAAGCCCAGCATGCCGCTGACCACGAAAAGCACGACGCCCAGCCCGATGCGCACCACCGGCTCCACCGTGATGCCGCTGCCGATGAGGACGAACACCAGGGTCTGGGGCACGTAGCCGAGCGCCGAGCCGACCACGAAGGGCCAGAAGCGGATGCGCGAGACGCCGGCGGCCAGGTTGACCACCAGGTTGCTGCCCACCGGCAACAGCCGCACCAGCAGCGTCATGGTGAAGGGGTTCTCGTGCAGGAAGGCGTCCACCCGTCTCACCCGGTGGCCGTAATGGCGTACCACCCAGCCGCGCCCGAGCAGGCGGGCGACGAAGAAGGCCAGCACACACCCGAGCACCGAGGCGGCCATGGCCAGCAGGAATCCGGACACCAGACCGAAGGCGTAACCGCCGAGGAAACTGATGAGCTGGCGTGAGACCCCGCCGGCAACGGCCAGCCCGCCCGTGACCAGGTAGACCAGCTCTCCGTGCAGCCCCCGGCCCCGCACCGAGGCGTCGATCCAGGCCTTGTCGAGGGTGTTGTGGAACAGCCAGCCGAGGACGACCATCACCGCCAGGCTGCCCAGCCCGTGCAACAGCAGCTGCCAGCGGCGGGCGCGGCTCATTCGACCTCGGCGACCTCGGGCAGGCAGGCACGGCGCTGCAACCAGCGCACGCCCAAGAGGTCCACGATGCCCACCCACAGGCGGTTGCCCACCCCGTACTTGCTCACCCCCCGTTCGCGCGGGCGGTGATGCACGGGCACCGAGACCACGCGGCCGCCGGCACGCTGGACCAGGGCCGGCAGGAAACGGTGCATGTGGTCGAAGTAGGGCAGCTCGAGAAAGACCTCGCGGGGGAAGACCTTCAGTCCGCAGCCGGTATCGGGCGTGGCGTCCCCCAGCAGGCGGCTGCGCACGCCGTTGGCCACCTTCGACGAGAAGCGGCGCAGCCAGGTGTCGCGACGCTTCCGGCGCCAGCCGGTCACCAGCCACAGGCGTTCCTCCGGCCGTGCCTCCCGGAAGCGGGCATAGAGCGCCGGGATGTCGGCGGGATCGTTCTGGCCGTCCCCGTCGAGGGTAACGATCACCGGGGCCCGGGCCGCCTTCACCCCGGTGCGGATGGCCGTGCTCTGCCCGCATCCGCGCGCGTGGCGCAGGATGCGCAGGCGGGGACAGCCGGCCCGGGCCGCCCGCAGCCGCTGCAGGGTCTCGTCGGTGCTGCCGTCGTCGACGTAGACGATCTCGTACTCCCAGCGTCCTTCCAGGGCGGCGACGATCTCGTCGACGAGGGGCTGAATGTTGTCGGCCTCGTTGTGGACGGGGATGACGACGGAAAGGTCCATTGGGTAACCGGAGAATTCCCGCGGTTGTGGGCCCCGCGGGGGCCCCCGTATAGTGACAGCCAGCCGGGAGCCGACCATGAATCCAGCTGCGAACTATACCAACCATCTCGCGAACGAGACCAGCCCCTACCTGCTCCAGCACGCCCACCAGCCGGTGGACTGGTACCCCTGGGGCGCGGAGGCCCTGACCCGCGCCCGGCGCGAGCAGCGCCCCATCCTGCTCTCGATCGGTTACTCCGCCTGCCACTGGTGCCACGTGATGGCGCACGAGTCTTTCGACGACCCGGAAGTGGCCGCGGTGATGAACCGGCATTTCGTCAACGTCAAGGTCGACCGGGAGGAACGCCCGGACCTCGACCGCATCTACCAGGCCGCCCATTCCCTGCTCACCGGGCGCCCGGGCGGCTGGCCCCTGACGGTGTTCCTCACGCCCGACCGCCAGGTCCCGTTCTTCGCCGGGACCTACTTCCCGAGGCATGCCCGCGGCGGCCTGCCCGGGTTCGTCGAGCTGCTCGAGTCCGTGGCGGCGGCCTGGCGCGAGCGCCGGGAGGACATCGAGCAGCAGAACGCCGCCGTACTCGACGCCCTGGCCCGTTTCAGCCGTCCCGTTCCGGCCACTGCACTGCCGCCCCTGCGCCTGGTCGACGAGGGCATCCACCAGCTCGTCCGGCAGTTCGATCCCCGCCACGGGGGATTCGGTGCGGCCCCGAAATTCCCGCAGCCGACCGCGCTGGCCCTGCTCCGGGAACACGCCCGGCTCCGGGACGACGCCCGCATCCGGGAACAGGTGGACTTCACCCTGGCACAGATGGGCCGGGGCGGGCTCTTCGACCAGGTCGGCGGTGGCTTCTGCCGCTACGCCACCGACGCGCGCTGGATGATCCCGCACTTCGAGAAGATGCTCTACGACAACGCCCTGCTGCTCGGCCTCTATGCCCAGGCCTTTCGGGACACCGGCGATCCCCTCTTCCGGCGCGTGGCGGAGGCGACCGCGGACTGGGCGATCCGCGAGATGCAGCTGCCCGGCGGCGGATTCGCCTCCTCGCTCGACGCCGACTCCGAGGGCGAAGAGGGCCGCTTCTACCTCTGGACGCGCGAGGAGGTCGAGCGGCTGCTGCCCGAGTCACTCTACCGGCCCTTCGCCCGTCATTACGGCCTCGACCGCCGCCCCAACTTCGAGGGCCGCTGGTACCCGCACACCTTCGTGCCGGTCGAGGAGATCGCCCGGGAACTGGACCTCGCACCGGAGGAGGTCGAGACCCGGCTGCAGGCCGCGCGTGCGCGCCTGTTCGCCGCCCGCGAGCGGCGGGTACGCCCGGCGCGCGACGACAAGGTGCTCACCTCGTGGAACGCCCTGATGATCGAAGGCCTGGTCCAGGCCGCCACGCACCTGGAGCGTCCGGACTACCTGGCGGCCGCCCGGCGGGCGATGGACTTCCTCCGTACCACGCTCTGGCGGGACGGGCGGCTGCTGGCGACCTGGAAGGACGGCCGGGCGCACCTGCCGGCCTACCTCGACGACCACGCCTTCCTCGCTGCCGCCGGGCTCGCGCTCCTCGAGCAGGGCTGGGACCCGGACCTGTTCGCCTTCGTCGAGACCCTGGTGGAGACCCTGCTCGCGCGCTTCCAGGCCGCGGAAGGGGGGTTCTGGTTCACCGCCGACGACCACGAGCCGCTCCTCCAGCGGCCCATGCCCGTCCACGACGAGGCCCTGCCCGCGGGCAACGGCGTGGCGGTGCGCGTGCTGGTCCGGCTCGGCCACCTGCTCGGGCGCAGCGACTGGCTGGAGGCCGCGGAACGGGCCTTGACCGCCTTGGGCGGCGCCATGGCGGCCCTGCCGTCCGCCTGCCCCACCCTGCTCCAGGCCCTGTACGCGTACCACCGGCCTGCCCGCAGCCTGGTCCTGCGCGGCCGGCCGGAGGCGGTGGCGGCCTGGCGGCGGGCCGTCGCGCGACTCGCCCCACCCCACACCACCTGCCTGCCGATCCCGGAACCGGCGACGGGATTGCCCCCGGCGCTCGCCGAGCGCCGACCCACCGGCCCGGTCACGGCCTGGCTGTGCGAGGGCACGACCTGCCTCCCGCCCTTCACCCACCTCGATGCCCTGCTCACCGAGCTGCGCGCGGCGCCACGGGCTTGAAAGCCCCACTCCCCGACCCGATCCATCTTCTTGGTGGTACCCGTTGGTTCCCGGCGATGGTCCGGGGTAGACCCTCCATGAAAACAGGGAGAGAACGCACCATGGCAGACGAGGCACTGCAACAGGAGCTCGAGCGGCTCAAGGCGGACATTGCGCGCCTGCGCGCGGACCTGGGCGCGGTGAGCGAGGCCCTCAAGGCCACGGCCGCGGCCCAGGCCGAGGCGGCCCGGGAACGGGCGAGGGAGAAGGCCGAGCAGGCGCGGGAGAACCTGCAGCAGAAGGTGGACGAGGCCCTCAGTGCCGGGCAGCAGGTGGCGGCCCAGCTCGACCGCAAGGTGGCCGACAATCCCATGACCGCCCTGCTCGCCGCCTTCGGCGTGGGCTTCGTGCTGGCCAAGATGATGGACTGGAGCAGCCGAAACTGAACGCCCTGGCCGAATTCGTCGTCGCGCTCGCGAACCTGCTCGAGGCGGAAGGGCGCAGCCTGCGCTATCACCTGCTGCGCGCGGTCCTCCTGCTCGGCGGCATGATGACCGCCGTGCTCCTCCTGCTCGGCGGGGTGGGCCTGCTCACCTACGCGCTCTGGTCCACGCTCGAGGCCCGGGTGGGCACGGTGGCGGCCGCAGGCGGGCTGGGGATCGGCCTGCTCCTCGCCGCGGGGATCCTGGCATGGACGATACTGCGCATCGGCCGTTGAGCCCCGAGGAGGCCAAGCAGGCGCTGCTGGAGGCCGCCGACCGCGCCAGCCTGGCACGGCGCGTGCGCGAGCATCCCCGCGAGTCCCTGCTCGCGGCCTTCCTCGCCGGGCTGGTGACGGGCCTGGGCGACCGGCGCGATCGCGTCGTGCCCCTGGTCGTGGAGACTCTCCTGCGCGCCGGCCTCGACCGCGAGGGCTGAGCCCGGCTGCTAGAGCGCGACCTGCAGCTCGCTGCCGAAGCTCTGCGCGTAGCGCCGGGCGAAGGTCTCGGCATCGAAGCGGTGGTTCTGGGTACCGTGATGCTCGATCTTGATGGCCCCCATCAGCGCCGCGATGCGCCCGGTGACCTCCCAGTCGAGGCCCCGGGTCAAGCCGTAGAGCAGCCCGGCCCGGTAGGCGTCCCCGCAGCCGGTGGGGTCGAGGGCCTCGCGCACCGGGGCGGCGGGGATGTCGATGCGGCGGTCGGGCAGGTAGATCTCCGAGCCCCGGGCACCGCGGGTGACGATGAGCGCCTCGACCCGCTCGGCGATCTCGTGCGGCGAACACCCGGTACGGCGGGAGAGCAGTTCTGCCTCGTAGTCGTTGACGCACACCCAGGTGGCCTGCTCGATGAAGGCGAGCAGTTCCTCGCCCGTGAACAGGGGCAGTCCCTGCCCGGGATCGAAGACGAAGGGAATGCCCGCCTCGTGGAATTCCCGCGCATGCTGGAGCATGCCTTCACGCCCGTCGGGAGAGACGATGCCGATCTCGACACCCTCGGCCTCGGAGACGTGGTTGTGATGGGCGAAATCCATGGCACCGGGATGGAAGGCGGTGATCTGGTTATCGTCGAGGTCGGTGGTGATGAAGGCCTGGGCGGTGTAGGCCGACTCGATGGTGCGCAGGTGGGTGCGCGGGATGCCGTGGCGGTCCAACCACTCGTGATAGGGGGCGAAGTCGTGCCCCACGGTGGCCATGGGCAGGGGATCTCCGCCGAGCAACTTGAGATTGTAGGCGATGTTGCCGGCACAGCCACCGAACTCGCGGCGCAGGTCGGGGACGTGGAAGGAGACGTTCAGGATATGCACCTTGTCCGGCAGGATGTGGTTGCCGAACCGGTCGTGAAAGACCATGATGGTGTCGAAGGCCATCGAACCGCAGATCAATACCGCCATCGCCTCACCTCGTCGCGACGTTCCTCATCCCAGCAGCACCAGCGCCCACACCCCCCCGGCAAGGACCAGGGCCACGAACACCGCCGCCGATCCCAGGTCCTTGGCACGCCCGGCCAGGGGATGCGGGGCATCCCCCGCCCGGTCCACGGCCGCCTCGATCGCCGAATTGAGCAGTTCCGCCACGGGTACGAGCAGCCAGCTGCCGACCATCAGGGCCCGTTCGCAGCCGCCGCGCCCCAGCACCAGCGCCAGGGGTACCAGTACCAGGGTGGCGAGCACTTCCTGCCGGAAGGCCGCCTCGTGCCGCCAGGCCGCGGCCAGGCCCTGCAGGGACCAGCGCGTGGCGTTCCACAACCGGCGCAGGCCGGTGTTGTCAGGCGGCTTCGCCATCGGGCCGGGGCTTCCAGGCCAGGTCCGGCTCCCGGGCCGCGCGCACCTCGTCGAGGCGCCGCACCGGGAGGCCATGGGGAGCCTGGCGCAGGCGCTCGGGATCCTGCTCGGCCTCTTCCCGGATGCGCCGCATCACCTCCACGAAGCGGTCGAGCGTCTCGCGGGTCTCGGTCTCGGTCGGCTCGATGAGCAGGCACTCGGGGACCAGCAACGGAAAGTAGGTGGTCGGCGCATGCACGCCGTAGTCGAGCATGCGCTTGGCGAAGTCCATGGCCGTCACGCCCAGTTCCTTCTTCTGCCGTTTGAGGGTGACGATGAATTCGTGGGTGGCCCGGCGACCGGGATAGGCGAGATCGAAGCCCGCTTCCTTCAGCCGGGTGGCCAGGTAGTTGGCATTCAGGGTCGCGAAGTCCCCCACGCGTCGCATGCCCTCGGCACCCAGCATGCGGGCGTAGGCCCAGGCCCGCAACAGCACCCCCAGGTTCCCGGCGAAGGCCGACAGGCGCCCGATGGTCTCGGGCCGCTCCCGTTCCGTGATCCAGTAGTAGGTGTCGCCGTCGAAGCCGACCCGGGGCACGGGCAGGTAGGGCTCGAGCCGCTCGCAGACCCCCACCGGCCCGGCGCCCGGTCCCCCGCCGCCGTGCGGCGTGGAGAAGGTCTTGTGCAGGTTGAGATGCACGATGTCGAAGCCCATGTCCCCGGGGCGCACGCGGCCGAGAATGGCGTTGAGGTTGGCCCCGTCGTAGTAGAGCAGTCCGCCGGCCTCGTGCACGATGCGGGCGATCTCGCCGATGCGGCGCTCGAACACCCCCAGCGTGGAGGGATTGGTCAGCATGATGCCGGCCGTCCTCGGTCCCACGGCCGCCCGCAACGCGGTCAGGTCCACGTCGCCCTCGGCATCGGTGGGGATCTCGCGCACCCGGAACCCGCCCATGGCCGCCGAGGCGGGATTGGTGCCGTGCGCGGCGTCCGGCACCAGGATCTCGTCCCTTTCCCGGTCCCCCCGGGCGTGGTGATAGGCCCGGATCATGGCCACGCCGGCGAATTCGCCCTGGGCGCCGGCGGCCGGGGTCAGGGAGAAGGCATGCATGCCGGTCACCCGGCACAGGATCTCCTGCAACTCGTGCAGGCAGGCGAGGATGCCCTGGGCGAAGGCGGCCGGCACCCGCGGATGGCGCTCCAGGACCTCCGGCAGCATGGCCACCCGGTGGCACCCGCGCGGGTTGTACTTCATGGTGCACGAACCCAGCGGGTAGAAGTGGGTATCCACGGAGAAGTTCTTCTGGGACAGCCGGGTGTAGTGGCGCACCGCCTCGAGCTCCGAGACCTCCGGCAGGGGCGGCGGGGTGTCCCGCAACTGCTCCGCCGGCAGGTCGTCGACGGGGGCCTCGGCGGCCGGCGCCTGGGCACGGGCCCGGCGTCCGGGACGGGAATGTTCGAAGATGAGCATCGTTTTCGCAAGCTAGAAGCTGGGAGCTGGGAGCTGGAAGCTAGGAGCTGGGAGCTGGGAGCTGGGAGCGGGGAGCGCGGAGGCCATGCACGGCGCGCACCCCGCAGCCGGGGTTCATACCCCTCAACGCCTCACGTCTCACTCCTCACGTCTCACTCCTCACGCCTCACGCTTCACTCCTCACGCCTCACTCACATCATCCCAACGCCTTGATCGCTGCGTCGTAATCGGGCTCCTGGGCGATCTCCGGCACGAGCTGGGTGTAGACGACCCGGTCGTTCTCGTCGAGCACCACGACGGCCCGGGCCGTGATACCGGCCAGCGGCCCGTCGGTGATGAGCACGCCGTAGTCCTTGGCGAAGTTGCGGTCGCGCATCATGGACAGCGGAATCACGTTCTCGAGGCCTTCTGCGGTGCAGAAGCGCGACTGGGCGAACGGCAGGTCGGCGGAGACGATGAGCACGACCACGTCGTCGCGTCCCGCCACGGCCTCGTTGAACTTCTTCGTGGAGGTCGCACAGACCGGGGTGTCCAGGCTGGGCACGATGTTGAGCAGTTTCCGCTTGCCCCGGTAGTCGGCCAGCGTGCGGTCGTTGAGCTCGGCGTCGACCAGCCGGAAGTCGGGCGCCGTGCTACCCACAGGCGGCAGCTCGCCGTTGGTGTGGATGGGGTTGCCTTGCAGCGTGATCTCGGCCATGGGTCTCCTCCTCGGTTCGCCTGGGATCTCAGGCCATCTTCGGTTTGATGGGGCAGCCCGCCCGGGTCTGCCGCTCGATGATGCGAAACAGGTGGTCCACGCAGAAGTCGATGTCCGCGGGCGTGTGCACCTCGGTGGCACACACCAGCAGGCAGTCCTGGAGCTCGGGATAGTCCTCGCCGAGCGGGTAGCCGGGCAGGAGGTTGTGCGCCGCCAGCGGGCGCAGGAGCCGCTCGAGCGGGACATCGAAGCGCAGCACCCGCTCGTGGAAGAAGGGCCGGTCGAAGACGGCGTGGACGTGGGGGTTCTCGACCAGCCGGTCGGTGAGGGTGCGCGTGTTGGCATGCGAGACCGCCGCCACCCGGCGCAGGCCCTCGGGCCCGAGCAGCGCCAGGTACAGGGTGGCCGCCGTGACCATCAGCCCCTGGTTGGTGCAGATGTTGGACGTGGCCCGGGAACGGCGGATGTGCTGCTCGCGCGCCTGGAGGGTGAGCGTGAATCCCTCGCGGCCCTCCCGGTCCACCGTGCGTCCCACGAGCCGGCCCGGCATCTGGCGCACCAGGGCCTGGCGGGTGCACAGGAAGCCGAAGTAGGGCCCCCCCAGCGACAGGGGGATGCCGAGCGGCTGCCCCTCGCCGGCGGCGATGTCGGCCCCCGCCGTGCCCCACGCGCCCGGGGGGCGCAACAGGGCCATGGCGGTGGGATTGGGGGCGGCGATCACCAGGGCGCCCTGTTCGTGCGCCCAGTCGGTGAGCGCGTCCACGTCCTCCAGCACCCCGAAGAAATTGGGCTGGGGGACGACGAGGGCGGTGACGTCCCGGCCCTCCCAGGCGGCGAGGGCCTCGAGGGGGGTATGACCGCCCCGTGGATCGAAGGGGATCTCCACCACCTCGATCTCCTGGGGGTGCACGAGGGTACGCACCGTGGCGCGCCAGGCCGGGTGCAGGGTGCGGGGGAGGAGGACACGCCGGGCCCGGGAGCGGCGGTTGGCGCGCACGGCCATGAGCACGGCCTCGGCCAACGCGGAGGCCCCGTCGTAGAGGGAGGCGTTGGAGACCTCCATCCCCATCAGCCCGGCCATCATGGTCTGGTACTCGTAGATGACCTGCAGGGTGCCCTGGCTGGCCTCGGCCTGGTAGGGGGTGTAGGCGGTGGAGAACTCGCCCCGGCTCACCAGGTCCCAGACCGCGGCGGGGATGTGGTGCGGGTAGGCGCCGGCCCCGAGGAAACTGACCGGCCGCCCGTCGCGGGCCACCCGGTCCTGGAATAGGCGCAGGACCTCGGCCTCGCCGAGCGCCGGGGGCAGGCCCTCGATACCGGGCACCTGGAGCTCCGGCGGGATCTCGTCGAAGAGGTCGTCGATGCTCGCCACGCCGATGACCTCGAGCATCGCGCGGACTTCCTCCTCGGTGTGCGGTATGAAGGGCATCAGTGCGCCTCTTCCTCGAGGTAGTCCGCGTAGGCCTCGGCGTCGAGCAGGGCCTCCACGGCGTCCGTCTCCGCCGGCTTCATCTTGAACAGCCAGCCGTCGCCGTAGGGATCCTGGTTGACCAGCTCGGGGCTGTCGGCGAGTGCCTCGTTGACCTCGGTGACCTCGCCGTCGACCGGGGCGTAGACGTCGGAAGCGGCCTTGACCGACTCCACCACGGCACAGGCATCGCCCGCGGCGAAACCGGCCCCGATCTCCGGGAGTTCCACGAACACCATGTCCCCGAGCTGTTCCTGGGCATGGTCCGTGATGCCGACCGTGAGGGTACCATCCCCCTCGTCCCGCACCCACTCGTGGGTCTTCGTGTATCGCAAGTCGGTGGGTATCTCGCTCACGTTCACCTCCGGTTGCTGGTTCTCCGGGCCGGCCCCGGCGTCACACCCGGACCCGGCCGTGCCGCACGAACGGCGGGCGCACCACCCGGGCGCGCAGCGGCCGCCCCCGTACCTCCACCCGCACCTCGGGATCCTGCGCGCCCGCCGCCGGCACCCGCGCGAGCGCGATCGAGCGCCCCACCGTGGGGGCGTGGGTACCGCTGGTGACCTCGCCCGTCCCGGCGGAGGTCAGCACGCGCTGGTGCGGGCGCAGCACCCCGCGGTCCTCGAGGACCAGGCCCACCTGCAGGCGCGGCACGCCCTGCGCGCGCTGCGCCTCGAGCGCCGCCCGGCCGACGAAGTCCCGTTCTGCCGGTTCCCAGGCCACCGTCCAGCCGAGTCCCGACTCCAGGGGCGTAGTCTCCTCGGTCATGTCGGCGCCGTAGAGGTTCATCCCGGCCTCCAGGCGCAGGGTGTCCCGCGCCCCCAGGCCCGCCGGGACGACGCCCGCCCCGAGCAGGGCCTCCCACAGGCCCTCGGCGGCCTCCGCCGGCAGCAGGATCTCGAAGCCGTCCTCGCCGGTGTAGCCGGTACGCGCCGCCATCCAGGGATGCTCGAGGACCGTGGCCTGGAAGGGGGCGAGCGCGGCCGCCGCCTCGCGGAGCGGCGCGGGCAGCAGAGGCAGCGTCTGCTCGCGGGCGCGGGGGCCTTGCACCGCGAGCATGGCCAGATCGTCCCGCGCGCGGACCTGCACTGCGAAGCCCTCCGCCTGCCGGGCCAGCCAGTCCAGATCCTTCTCGCGGGTGGCGGCGTTGACCACCAGGCGGTACTGCTCCGGCCCCCGCCGGTAGACGATGAGGTCGTCGATCACCCCGCCCTCGGGGTTCAACATGCAGGCATAGAGGGCCCGCCCGGGCGTCTCCAGGCGCGCCACGTCGTTGGCGAGCAGCCGGCGCAGGAAGGGCGTCGCCTGCGGGCCCTCGACGTCGACGATGGTCATGTGGGAGACGTCGAACACGCCTGCCGCGCGGCGTACGGCATGGTGTTCGGCGATCTGTGAACCGTAGTGGAGCGGCATCGACCATCCGGCGAAATCGACCATCCGGGCGCCGGCGCGGCGATGGGCTTCATGCAAGGGGGTCTGGCGGCTCATGCTCTCCTCCCGGATCCTGCCCGGCACGGCGGGAAGGCACGTGCCTTCCCGCCGCCCCTCTGTCCACGGAACCGCCGGTTCCGACCTGAGAGATTCGGCCGCCGCGGACGGCCTCGCTCCTTCGGTGGGTCGCATGACCGCTCTCCAGAGTCGGCCCGCGATGCAGTCCTTTTGCCTGAGCGTTTCCGGGCGAGTTGCGCCTTCGGCGGCCCGCGCGCGGCGGGCACTCTCCTGCACCGCGGCCCGGGGCCGTGCCCCGGATGCCGAGTCGCGGACTATAACCCGCGGCGCGGGGCTCGCCAAGCGCCACCGGTCCCGGCATGGAAAATCCGGCGCGCTTGGCCGATACTTGGACGTAGTCATCCTGATTACTTCGGGGGGACGAGGGGAAGTCATGACCAACCGGCCCGACGACCGCCGGCCGGGAGGGTCCGGGCGACGCCTGGTCGCGTTGCTGGGGCTCACCCTGCTGTTCGGCGCCCTGCTCGCGCCGCTGCCGCTGCGGATCCGGGCGGGGAACCAGGCCCAGCGGGTGCTCGCCGCGCTCGATGCCGTGCGTCCGCCCCTGCTCGCGCTCGAACGTACCACCACCCGCCTGGTACAGGCACCCGAGGCGCCCCCCGGGCGGTTCGCGGCCCGGTTGCGGGCCTGCGATGCGGCCGTGGCGCGCTTCACTGCCGCCGCCCGCCTCGACCGCCCCACCCGGGAGGCCGCCGGCGCCTTCCGCGACGCCTACCGGAAGTGGCGGGCGAACCTCGTGCGGCTCCGGGAACACCTGCGCACGGAACGCCGCCACGACCACGCCGGCCGCCACCTCGCCGCCCTGAGCGCGGAATTCGTCCGGCTGCTGGTCACCCTCGCGGCGGCCGAGCAACCCCTGCACCGCACCATGGCAGCGGGTCGCCGGGCCATGAACCTCGCCGGCACGCTCGCCATCCTCTACCTGCTCCTGGCCTTCCTGGTCGTCTTCCGCCACCAGCAGCGCACGGCCGAGGCGATCCGGGCGACCGGGCGGCGGCTGGAGGCCCTGCTCGACCAGGCCCCCGAGGCCACCCTGCTGCTGGATGCCTCCGGCACCGTGCTCGAATGGAACCCGGCCGCGGAGCGGATCTTCGGCTGGCGCCGCGACGAGGCCCTGGGCAGGCCGCTCCACGAGCTGATCGTACCGCCGCGCTGGCAGGCGCGCTACCGGGCCTGCCTGCAACGGCTGCCGGCACTCGGCGGTGAGGCGCCCGCGCGCACCCTGCGCAGCGACCGTTACAGCGCCCGGCACCGGGACGGCCGGCTCCTGCCGGTCGAGTTCACGCTCGTGCCCCTCCAGCACGAGGAGACACTGTACGCGGCCTTCCTGCGCGACCTCACCGAGCTGCACCGGGCGCAGGAGGAGCTGCGCCTGGCGGCCATCACCTTCCAGACCCATGCCGGCATCGTGATCACCGATGCCCAGGGCACCATCCTGCGGGTCAACCCTGCCTACGAGGCCATGACCGGCTACCGCGCCGAGGAGCTGGTGGGCAAGAACCCCCGCATCCTCCAGTCCGGGCGCCAGCCGCCGGAATTCTATGCCCGCATGTGGCGCGACCTGCTGGACAAGGGACAATGGCAGGGCGAACTCTGGAACCGCCGCAAGGACGGGCGGCTCTACTGCCAGGTGCTCACGATCACGGCCGTGCGCGACGACGAGGGGCGCACCACCCATTACATCGGCACCTCGCAGGACATCAC
>RFHK01000043.1 GCA_003695825.1 Gammaproteobacteria bacterium
CAGGTTCACACCCTGGTCGGCCCCCAGGCCGAACAGCCGCCAGGCATCCAGGCCGGCATAGACGAGCACCAGCACCCAGGCCGGTATCGAGACCACGCGCAGGAAGAGCAGAAACCACACCAGGGTGCGGATCCTCCCTCCCGGCACCAGGGCGGCGAACAGCCCCATCATGCCCATGACGACCCCGGAGAGCCCCAAGGTGGGCGGGGCATCGGGCCAGCCGAGCATGGACAGGCTGTAGAAGACCCCCGTACCCAAGGCCAGTCCCAGGAAGACGAGCAGATAGACGAGGGTGCCCAGCAACACCTCCACGGAGGCGGCGAAGGCGAAGAAGAAGACCAGGTTGCCGACCAGGTGGCCCCAGTCGGCGTGGGCGAAGACGGATGTGAGCATGTGCCAGGGATCCCAGCTTCCCGGAACGTACCAGAGGTCAGGGGTCACCCGGCGTGGCACAAGGGCCTCGAAGCGATGAAAACGCGCCGCCAGTACCGAATACTTGTAATCGCGGTCGGCACGGCCGTCGAGGCCGGCCAGGGGACGCCCCCGGGCGGCCAGGGCGTGCAGCCGCCGTTCGGGATCGGGCGCGGCATCGAGTTTCACCATGTGCCGCAGGCACCCGGCCGGCGAGGGATCCTCGCCCACCCGGCGCATCGTCATGCGCCAGAGCGCCGGTCCCCGGTCACGGCAGAAATCTTCCGCCGCCACGAGGAAACGCACGTCGCTCTGCTGCTGCACGATCAGCACGACCACGCAGGCGAGCGCGATCAGCAGGGTCAGCCAGGGAAACCGAAAGTGCTCGAGGTCGGCGCGAAACGGCAGGAACAGCATGGACCCACCCCTTCAGCCCCACGGGCCGCCGCGCACGACCCAGAGTTCGGACGACCGCGGCCGGCTCATCCGGCTGATCGAAACGCCGCTGCAGGAGAAGGCAATAAGAGGAATCCTTACGGCGCGGAGGCATGCGCCCCGGTGATTGGAAGACATGTGCAAGACCCCTGTGATGCGAATTTCGATTGCGAGGAAATTATAGGATACAACGTCCCGGCCCGGCCAGGGAGGACGCGGCCGGGCCGGTCGCACAGAGGGGACGGATCACTGTTCCCGCGTGAAGACGTACTCCTCGCCCTGGCGACGGACACGGATACCGACGCGCTCGAAGACGTGTTCCTGGCCGTCGTCGAGGTGCGCGACGTCCCCGGCACAGGTGACGGTGCCGTCGTTGAGCGTGCCGCAGAGCACGTTGCCCAGCTTGTCGTAGTGCGGCGGGGTCAGTGTGATGCTCTCAGCCATGTCGATTCCTCCTCGTGGTTGACCTGCGTGTGTCCTCCCCCGGGGCGATCCCGCCGCCGGGGGACCGTACACCCATGTTGGGATCCCTGGCCACCAAATCAAGTTTCCCTGAAAAATCAATGGAAACGGATCGTTGCACGGGCACATACACGCCTGGCCCCGGCGATACTTCCCAGGGACCCACGGCCCCCACCCGCATATGGGTACCCTGGCGCCGTGCGGGGCGTACTTTCCAGGTCATTCACAGGGTTTCTTGACGTGCATCAAGGCGGTTTTTCGACAACACGAGAATGCTTAGGTTCGCCGCGACACCCATGCATGCAAGATCCCTGGACCGGGAGGAGAACCTAGGAGAGACACCCATGAAAGCCAGGAAGACCGTCACACGCGCTCTCGCCGTCTCGGCGCTCGCGCTCGCCATGAACGTGGCGATGGCCCAGAACGGCGCCCATCCGGGCACCAGCAGCGCCGAGATCCGCTTCCAGGGCGCGCCGAGCGCCATCAACCCCAAGGAGGCCAAGAACCTCATCGGGGGCGAAGGCCCGCCCATGACCAAGGAAGAGTTCGAGATCGCCAAGAAGATCTTCTTCCAGCGCTGCGCCGGGTGCCACGGCGTATTGCGCAAGGGGGCGACGGGCAAGCCGCTGACCCCGGACATCACGCGCAAGAAGGGGACGGCCTACCTCAAGGCCTTCATCACCTACGGCTCGCCCAGGGGCATGCCGAACTGGGGCACTTCCGGCGTCCTGAGCGACAAGGAAATCGACATCATGGCGCGGTACCTCCAGCACGAGCCGCCCAAGCCGCCCGAGTTCGGCATGAAGGAGATGCTCTCGACCTGGAAGGTGCTCGTGCCGCCGGAGAAGCGTCCCAAGAGGAAGATGAACCACTACAACCTGGACAACCTCTTCTCGGTGACGCTGCGTGATGCCGGCAAGGTGGCCCTGATCGACGGGGACACCAAGAAGATCATCACGGTGATCGACACCGGCTATGCCGTGCACATCTCGCGCCTGTCGGCCTCCGGCCGCTACCTCTTCACCATCGGTCGTGACGCGCTGATCAACATGATCGACCTGTGGATGAAGAAGCCGAAAACGGTGGCCATGATCAAGGTGGGCCTGGAGGCACGCTCGGTGGAGACCTCCAAGTACAAGGGCTGGGAGGACAAGTACGCCATCGCCGGCACCTACTGGCCGCCGCAGTACGTCATCATGGACGGTGCCACGCTCAAGCCCCTGAAGATCGTCTCCACCCGGGGCATGACAGTGGACTCGCAGGAGTACCATCCCGAGCCGCGCGTGGCGGCCATCGTGGCCTCCCACCAGCACCCCGAGTTCATCGTCAACGTCAAGGAGACCGGGCACGTGTTGATGGTCAACTACAGTGACGTCAACAACCTCAAGGTCACCAGCATCGACGCGGCCCGTTTCCTCCACGACGGCGGCTGGGATTCCACGCACCGCTACTTCCTGACCGCGGCCAACAAGTCGAACAAGATCGCGGTTGTGGACTCCAAGACCGACAAGCTGGTGAAGCTCATCGACGTGGGCAAGATCCCGCACCCTGGACGCGGGGCCAACTTCATCGACCCGAAGTATGGTCCGGTCTGGGCCACCAGCCACCTGGGTGACGACAACATCGCCGTGATCGGCACGGACCCGAAGCACCATCCCAAGTACGCCTGGAAGGTGGTTCGCATGCTCAAGGGCCAGGGCGGCGGTTCGCTCTTCATCAAGACCCATCCGAAGAGCCACCACCTCTACGTCGACACGGCCCTCAACCCCGATCCCAAGAAGAGCCAGTCGGTGGCCGTGTTCGACATCCGTCACCTGGAGGCCGGCTACAAGGTGCTGCCGATCGCCAAGTGGGCCCACCTCGGCGAGGGTCCCAAGCGTGTCGTGCAGCCGGAGTTCAACAAGGCCGGCGACGAGGTCTGGTTCTCGGTCTGGAACGGCAAGAAGCAGCAGTCCGCCATCGTGGTCGTGGACGACCGGACGCTGAAGCCCAAGGCCGTGATCAAGGACAAGCGGTTGATCACGCCGACCGGCAAGTTCAACGTCTACAACACCATGCACGACATCTATTGATCCTCTCGTGCGATGTCTCGAGTGTGGGGGTGGCTGCGGCCACCCCGTTTTTTTTCGTATCTTGACCGATGTCAAGGAGCCGGCGGGGCATTGCGACAGAATGGGCGAAAGCGTCCCGAAACGATCCCGACGCCGAGGGGGAAATCGAAGTGCAGCGACAGGCAACCGGCAAGGTGTTCCTGGTGGGTGCAGGACCGGGCGACCCCGGCCTGCTGACCATGCGCGCCCGGGAGCGCATCGAACAGGCCGACGTCGTGGTCTACGACCGGCTCGTGGGAGAAGCCATCCTGGAGCTCATACCCCAGGGGACCACGCGCATCGCGGCGGGCAAGGCCTGCGGCAAGCACAGCATGCGCCAGGAAGAGATCAACGAGTTGCTGGTGTCGCTGGCTTTCCGGGGGAGGCGGGTCGTGCGCCTCAAGGGCGGCGATCCCTTCGTCTTCGGGCGGGGCAGCGAAGAGGCCCTCTACCTGCGCCGCCACGGGATTCCCTTCGAGGTAGTGCCGGGCGTGACAGCCGCCTTGGCGTGCACCGCCTACGCCGGCATTCCGCTCACCCATCGGGGGCTGAGCCGCGCCGTGCACCTGGTGACCGGGCATTTTCGCGACGACCAGCCCCTGCGGATCGACTGGCAGCGCCTCGCCGATCCCGAGGCCACGCTCGTGATCTACATGGGCCTGGGGAACCTCGAGACCCTCGCCCGCGGCCTGATCGACGCCGGCCTGCCCGCGGAGACGCCGGCGGCCGCCATCGAGCGCGGCACCACGCTGGACCAGCAGGTGGTCCGCGCCCCCCTCGAGCAGCTGCCGGCCCGCGTCCAGGCCGCGCTGCTCCGCCCCCCGGTGCTCGTCGTGATCGGGCGCACGGTGGCCTTCTCCGAACGGCTGGACTGGTTCGTCCCCGAAGCCCCGCCCGAGGCCTGGCAGGATGAAATCGGCGCCCATACTGCTCGCTAGCCTGCTGCTGGCACTTTCCTCCCTGCCGGCACAGGCCCTCTCGCCACAGCGCCGGGCCGAGCTGAAGAACCTGGTGCTGGAAGACTGCGGCGCCTGCCACGGCTCCCGGCTCAAGGGCGGCCTGGGGCCCTCCCTGCTACCCGAACGCCTGGGCCGGCTTCCCGACGCCCTGCTCGAACAGACCATCCTCGAGGGTCGCCCGGGCACCCCCATGCCCCCTTGGAAGGCCTACCTGACCCCCGAGGAGGCACGCTGGATCGTCCGCCAGCTCAAGCAGGGCAGCCTGTTGCCGCACTGAGCCCTTCCGGTGTCCCGTCCCCCTGCCGTGGGACTGACCTGCATCAAGTTTCCCTGCTTCGAACGCCGCCGGGTTGATCCTCGTCAAGGTCCGTGACTCCAGGTCCCGCAGAATGGGGCGAGACATGGAACCACCAGGAGGGAGCGGCCAGAGGATGCCCCGGCAGCCACATCGCACACCACCCTGCAGAACGGGCCATGCACGGCTCAAGCGCGCGCTGCTCCTGCTCGGGCTGGCCTTCCCGTTCGCCCTGTCCGCCGACTGCCGGGGTACCGGCGACCTGGGAGTCGTCATCGAACGCATGGACGGGGCGGTCGGGATCATCGAGACCACCCACGATCGCCTGCTGGGCGAAGTCCAGGGCCTCGGGGACCTCTCGCATGCCTCGACCGTCTTCTCGCACGATGAACGCTATGCCTTCGTGTTCGGTCGCGACGGGGGGCTGACCAAGATCGATCTCCTCGAGGGACGCATCGTGCGCCGCATCCTGCAGGCCGGCAACAGCATCGGCGGGGCCATCACCCAGGATGGGCGTTTCGTCGCCGTTTCCAACTACCGGCCCGGCGGCGTACGGATCTTCCGCAGCGACACGCTCGAACCGGTGGCGGACATCCCGGCCGAGTACGCCCCCGGCAAGCGTTCCCGCGTGGTGGGCCTGGTGGATGCACCGGGCAACCGGCTCGTCTTCAGCCTCTGGGACGCCGGCGAGATCTGGGTCGCGCAGCTGGGTCCGGACGGGCGCCCCGTGCGCCTGCGCAAGTTCCGCGGCATCGGCCGGCAACCCTATGACGGGCTCATCACGCCCGACGGACGCTACTACCTCGCCGGCCTGTTCGGAGAGGACGGGATGGCCCTCCTCGACCTGTGGAACCTCGATGCCGGGGTACGACGCATCCTGCCGCACTACGGGCGCGGGGAAAGGAGACTGCCGGTCTACAAGATGCCCCACCTCGAAGGCTGGGCGATCGCCGGACGAGAGGCCTGGGTGCCGGCGGTGGGCCACCATGCCGTGCTGGTCGTGGACACGCTCACCTGGAAGGAAGTGGCACGCATCCCGGTGCACGGCCAGCCGGTCTTCGTCATGGCCCGCCCCGACGGCCGGCAGGTGTGGGTCAATTTCGCCTTTCCGGACAACGACACCATCCAGGTGATCGACACCCCGACCCGGCGGATCGTCAAGACGCTGCGCCCGGGTAAGGCGGTGCTGCACATGGAATTCGAGCCGCGGGGTGAAGAGGTCTGGGTCTCGGTCCGGGATCGCAACCGCGTCCTGGTCTACGACACCCGTACCTTCCGGGTCCGGGCCAACATCCCGATCCGGCACCCCAGCGGGATCTTCCTCACCGCGCGCGCGCATCGAACGGGGCTGTGAGATGACGGACACGCCGCAACTGGACGAACGGGAATACCGGCTGGTGAGCCAGTACCAGCAGGGCCTGCCGCTCGATCCCCGGCCCTTCGCCCGCATGGCCGAGCAACTGCAGGCCGACGAAGCCTGGGTGATCGAAACCCTGCGACGGCTGCAGCAGGAAGGCATCGTCAGCCGCGTCGGCCCGGTCATCCGCCCCAACAGTATCGGGGTGAGCACCCTCGTGGCCATGGCGGTCCCCCCGGAAGACCTCGAGCGGGTGGCGGCGATCGTCAACGAATATCCCGAGGTCAACCACAACTACGAGCGCGAGCACCGGTACAACCTGTGGTTCGTGGTGACGGCCCCGAACGAGGCACACCTCGCACAGGTGCTGGACGGCATCCGGGAACGGACGGGGTTCCCCCTGCTCGACCTGCCGATGCTGGAAGACTATTTCATCGACCTGGGGTTTCCATTGCAATGGACCTGAAGGCACACCGACACCCGGGCCTCGACGATCCACGCCAGCGGGCCCTGCTACGCGAGATCGAGGGCGGTCTGCCGCTGGTCTCCCGCCCCTACGCGGTGCTCGCCGCGCGACTCGGCATGACCGAGGCAGAAGTCCTCTCGCACCTGCGCCGGATGCTCGCCAGCGGTGTGCTCAAGCGCATCGGCATCGTGGTCCGCCACCGCCGGCTCGGCTACCAGGCCAACGCGATGGTGGTCTGGGACGTCCCGGACGACCAGGTGGACCGGATCGGCCGCCTGCTCGGCCGTGCTCCCTGGGTGACGCTCTGTTACCGCCGACCGCGACGCCCCCCGGCGTGGCCATACAACCTCTTCACCATGATCCACGGGCGTGACCGTGAGGCCGTGCGCCACAACATCGAGCGCCTCGTGCAGGATTTCGGGCTGCACGCGATCCGCCGCGAGGTCCTGTTCAGCCGGCGCAGCTTCCGGCAGCGGGGCGCACGTTATTTCTCCCTCGCTCCACGCACGGCATGCCCGCGGGAAGGCGGCACCGCTGCGCCGGGAGGCGGACCATGAAATGGAACGACCCGGTGCTGCGGGCCTTGCTCAACCGGTTCCAGGGCGGCTTTCCGATCACCGATCATCCTTTTTCGAACGTCGCGGCACAGATCGGGATCGGGGAGTCTGCCCTGATTCGACGTCTCCACACCCTGCTCCAGCGGCGGGTCCTGACGCGCTTCGGCCCCCTCTACGACGCCGAGGCCATGGGAGGACGGGTGGTGCTCGCGGCCATGGCCGTCCCCGAGGCCCGGTTCGACGAGGTGGCCGCCCTGCTCGCCACCCTGCCCGAGGTGGCGCACAACTACGCCCGGAACCATCCCCTGAACATGTGGTTCGTGGCGGCGTCCGACCGCCCCGACGCAGTCCACGCCGTCCTGGACCGGATCCGGGACACGACCGGGCTGGAGGTCCTCGCCTTCCCCAAGCGCCGGGAGTTCAAGGTGGGGCTCTGGGTACACCTGGCCAGCGATGGCACCGTGGACACCGTGCCGGTGCCGCGCCACGCCCGGCCCCCGGCATTCCGCGCCCATCCCGGCCTGGATGCGCTCGACCGTGCCATCGTCCAGGCCACCCAGGCGGGCCTGCCGCTCGAGCCCGCGCCCTACCGGGTCCTGGCGGACCGGATCGGGTGCGACGCGCAGGAACTCATGCAGCGCCTGCGCCGCATGTGGGAAGGCGGCATCATACGGCGGATCGGTGCCGTCCCCCATCATTACCGGCTGGGGCTGCGCGGCAACGGCATGGTGGTCTGGGACGTACCCGACGAGCGTGTCGATGCGGCCGGGGCCCGGTTGGCCGCCTCACCCTGGGTGAGCCACTGCTACCTGCGCCCCCGCCACGGCGAACGCTGGCCCTACAACCTGTTCACCATGCTGCACGGCAAGGACCGCGATGCCGTGCGCCGCAAGGTGCACGTGCTCGCGCGCACCCCCGAGCTGCGCGGTGCACCCTACCGCATCCTGTACAGCACCCGGGTCCTCAAGAAGGCCGGGCTGCGCATCGCGGCATGAACACGAGGAGGCTGCCTTGTTCCGACTGAGTCGCTATCTCCATGCCCTTTACCATCCCGAGGCGGAGGAACCCATCCTGCCCCCGGTGGTCGCCCGGGCACGCGGGCCGGTGGTGATCTGGAACCTCACCCGGCGTTGCAACCTCGCCTGCAAGCATTGCTATGCCACCTCGGCGGACGTCCCCTTCCCCGGGGAACTGGCCAGGGACGAGATCCTGGCCGTGCTGGACGACCTCCACGCGTACGGGGTCCGCGTCCTGATCCTCTCCGGGGGCGAGCCGCTGCTCCACCCCGACCTCTTCGCGATCTCGCGGCGGGCCCGGGAGCTGGGTTTCTACGTAGGCCTGTCGACCAACGGTACCCGCATCGACGCCCGGAACATCGAGCGCATCGCGGAGGTGGGTTACGACTACGTCGGCATCAGCCTCGACGGCATGCGCGCCACCCATGACCGCTTCCGGCGCCAGGCCGGCGCCTTCGATGCCGCCTTGCGGGGCATCCGCCTGTGCCGCGACGCGGGACTCAAGGTCGGCCTGCGCTTCACGCTCACGCGCGACAACGCGCATGAGCTGCCCGAGCTGCTCACCCTCATGGACGACGAGGGCATCGACAAGTTCTACCTCTCCCATCTCAACTATGCCGGGCGCGGCAACCGCAACCGCAGGGACGATGCCCATCATCGCCGCACACGCGAGGCCATGGAACGGCTCTTCGAGACGGTCCTGCAAGACATCGCCGAGGGGCGGCGACGCGAGTTCGTCACCGGCAACAACGATGCCGATGGCCCCTTCCTGCTCGAATGGGTGAGGGCGCGCATGCCGGAGCGGGCCGACCGGCTGGAAGCCCTCCTGCGACGCTGGGGCGGCAACGCCTCCGGCGTATCCATCGCGAACATCGACAACCTGGGCGAGGTGCATCCGGACACCATGTGGTGGGACTACAGCCTGGGCAACGTGCGCGACCGGCCCTTCAGCGCGATCTGGGAGGACACGCGGGATCCCCTGCTCGCCGGCCTGCGGCGACGGCCGCGCCCCGTGAAGGGACGCTGCGCCCATTGCCGTTACCTCGCCCTGTGCGGCGGCAACAGCCGTACCCGCGCCTGGCAGCTCACCGGGGATCCCTGGGCCGAGGATCCCGGCTGCTACCTCGACGACGAAGAGATCGGCGTGGCCGATCTCGACCTCCCGCCGCGCCGACCCGTCACGCCCTGGCGCAAGGGCCAACCCCCGGCAACCAAGGTAGCCTGCTCATGATCCGCCCCGGGCTCGCCCTGTGCCTCGCCTTGTGGCTCCCGGGACTGCAGGCCGGGGCGGAGGTGAACGCCCCCGCCCTCTACCGGGCGCATTGCGCACGCTGCCACGGCCAGGAGCGCCTCGGCGGCATGGGACCGGCCCTCTTGCCGGAGAACCTGCACCGACTCAAGCCCCGGCAGGCCAGGGAGGTGATCCTGCACGGCCGTCCCGCGACCCAGATGCCCGCGTTCGCCGACCGGCTCGACGCCCGCCAGGTGGACGCCCTGGTGCAGTACCTCTACACGCCCCCGCCTCGGCCTCCCCGCTGGGGACGGCGGGAAATCGAGCGCAGCCGGCGCCTGCTCGTGCCGGCCTCGCGCCTGCCGGACCACCCCCTGCACCACGCCGATCCCCTCAACCTCTTCGTGGTCGTGGAACTGGGCGACCACCACATCACCATTCTCGATGGGGACCGGTTCGTCCCCCTGGCCCGTTTCCCGACCCATTACGCCGTGCACGGCGGGCCCAAGTTCTCCCCCGACGGCCGCTTCGTCTACGTCTCCTCGCGCGACGGCTGGGTCGAGAAATACGATCTCTGGTCCCTGCAGAAGGTTGCCGAGGTGCGCGCCGGACTGAACACGCGCAACCTGGCCGTCTCCGACGACGGCCGCTACGTGCTCGTGGGCAATTACCTGCCCCATACCCTGGTCCTGCTCGATGCCGGCGACCTGCACCCGTTGCGCATCCTCGAGGTGCGAGGGCGCGACGGCACCACCTCGCGCGTGAGCGCCGTCTACACCGCCCCCCCACGCCACAGTTTCATCGTCGCCCTGAAAGACATCCCGGAGGTCTGGGAGATCGACTATGCCGACGAGCCCCTCCCCGTCTACAACGGCCCCATGCACGACTACCGGATGCAGGAAGGCCTCGCCAGGGTCGACGGACGCTTTCCGGTCCGACGGATCCAGCTCGCACAACCGCTCGACGACTTCTTCTTCGACCCCGGCTACCGCCTCCTGATCGGTGCGGCACGCCGGGCCGGCAAGGTCCACGTGATCCAGCTCGACGTGGGGCAGAAGATCGCCGACCTCCCCATCGACGGCATGCCCCACCTGGGCTCGGGCATCACCTGGCTGTGGCATGGCCGGCGGGTACTGGCCACGCCCAACCTGCGCAAGCCCGAGATCACCGTCATCGACATGAAGACCTGGAAGGTCGTCAAGCGCATTCCCACCCAGGGACCGGGCTTCTTCCTGCGCAGCCACGAGAACACCCCCTATGCCTGGGCCGACGTCTTCTTCGGCCCGCACCGGGACCTGGTTCACATCATCGACAAACGGAAACTCGAGATCGTCAAGACCCTCCGCCCGGTACCCGGCAAGACCTCGGCCCACGTGGAGTTCGACAGGGACGGCACCCACGCCCTGCTGAGCATCTGGGACCGGGACGGCGCAGTGATCGTCTACGATGCAAGGACCCTGAAGGAAGTCAAGCGCCTGCCGATGGTGAAACCCTCCGGCAAGTACAACGTCTATAACAAGATCACCCGCTCCGAGGGCACGAGTCATTAGCCCCGGGCCGATCCCCTCACCCCGGCCGGCCGTCGACCCGCGCCTGCAGCAGCATGGGCGTGTAATGGTAGAGAAAGATCACGAACGCGGTCAGCCAGAAGATCCCGGCCACCAGGATCCAGAACACGTACCCGGACGGGTACAGCAAGGGGCCGGCGACCCGTACCAGCGCCGCCAGGTTGACGAGCACGAACGCCCAGGTCATGGGCCGGGGGGGCACCATGGGGCGACCGGTATGCCCCAGGGTCACGCGGGCCATCATGCCGAGGGTCGACACCCCGATGGCCCCGGCGGTGAAGGCATGCTCCGCCGGTGACAGGGCGACCAGGCCGGCGTCGGCCAGTGCACGCAACAGCAGCGACAAGGTCAACCAGGCATAACCGGTGACGAGGATCCAGAGGATCGGGATCCTCCAGACCCCCGGGTGATACCAGCCGGCCAGGCGCACTGCCTGCAGGAAGGCCAGGACCAGGAAGAGCACGGCCGTGATCTCCGGGTGCAGGCCGCCCAGGTGCGCCGCCATCAGCACCAGGGCGAAGACGAAGGTGCCCCGCTCCACCCAGGGACGGGTCCTCGGGTCCGCTCCCTGGACCGCCACCCGGATGAAGAAAGGCATCACCCGACCGGCGATGAGGAGCAGCAGCAGCAACACCAGGTCCATCATCCATTGCATGCCCAGGCGGGCCGTCCCGGCCACTCCCAGGGCCTGCAGGTGCATCAGCCCGTTGGCCAGCGCCATGCCCAGCAGGATCACCGGGAGCAGGTAGTTGGCGCGGTTTTCCACGCCCCGAAGGGCAGGCAACAGGGAGATCGCCAAGGCGGGCAGGAAGGCGAGATCCACCGCGGCCGTCAGTCCGCCGGGCACCCCGGGAATCCAGGGCAGGAGACGCCCGGCGAGCCACAACAGGGCCAGGAAGCCCAGCGCCCACCCGTGGGGCGTCTGCCGCCCGGTCCAGTTGCGGACCGCCGTGAGCAGGAACCCGGCCACCACGGCCACGGTGTAGCCGAAGAGCATCTCGTGCGCGTGCCACTCGACGCGGCCGTAGTAGGCGGCGGCGGAGAAGGCCCGGTGCCAGGTACCCAGCCAGAGCAGGATCAGGACGAATGCGGCCAGGCCGCCGAGCAGAAAGAAGGGCCGGAACCCCAGTGCCAGGGGACGCCAGTTTGCGGTTGCGTGCATGAGACTCCTCCCCGTCCCGCGTCCATGGGATGACGGCGATTCAGTATCGGAAAGCTCGGGAATCGGGCTCCTTGACGCCGGTCAATTCCTGCCACTCCCCCCTCCGGGAACGGGATTCCCTCGGCGCACGCTCCCGCCCGGGACGGGTGCCCGGGTAAAGATCCTTTCGCAACCGACCGATATCCCTCACGCAGGTCCGGAAGCGCCGGACCCTTCAGCCACTACGGGAGGACAACACCATGACCTATCGGGATGCGCGTTTCGGCCCACGTATCGGACAGTACATGGGCAAACCGATCTACAAGAGCATCGAAACGCCGGAAGGTCGCTACGAGTTCGACCGGATCGCCAGTTACTCCGACGACGGCTATCCACTCGACCAGCTCGCCGGCAACGAGATCATGTACCCGGAAGGCGTGGTCTACCGGAAACGGGCGTAGCCCGAGTCGTACCCCGGGTACAGGCAGAAGGACGCACCGCCGGTGGGGCGGCCAGGGAAGGCCGGCCGGGCAACTCCTCCAGCGTCCGAACGGTGGATGCCTCCCGCCCCGTCTCTCAAAGGACCTTCGAGAAACGCCGCTCCCCCCCCTGTTGCAGGTAGCGGTCGAACGGCATGCACAGGTTGCGGATCATCAACCGCCCGACGGGCAGCACGCGGATACGGTCGGAATCCAGCTCGACGAGGCCGTCGGCTTCCAGGGGACGCAAGGCCTCCAGGGCGTCGGCGAAATAGTCCGCGAAATCGATGCCGAACCGCTGTTCGATGTCCCGGACGTCGAGCTCGAAGTGGCAGATCAGGCGGGTGATCACCTCGCGTCGCAGGCGGTCGTCCTCGTTGAGCCGAATCCCGCGAAAGACCGGCAGCTCGCCGGCCGCGATCCGCTCGTAGTAGCGTTCCAGGGATTTCTCGTTCTGGCTGTAGACGTCCGCCACCTTGCTGATGGCCGTGGCTCCCATGGCCACCAGGTCGCAATCGGCATGCGTGGAATAGCCCTGGAAGTTCCGATAGAGGGTGCCCTCGCGCTGGGCGATCGCCAGCTCGTCGTCGGGACGCGCGAAGTGGTCCATGCCGATGTAGACATAGCCGGCCTGGGTGAGCTGCTCGATGCTGTGCCCCAGGATCTTCAGCTTCTCCGCCGGCGGGGGCAGCGCGGAGGCATCGATCTGGCGCTGGGTCTTGAACATCTGGGGCAGGTGGGCGTAGTTGAAGATGGAGATGCGATCCGGGGCGGCGCGGATGATCTTCTCCAGGGTGCGCGAGAAGCGCTCCACGTTCTGGTGCGGCAGGCCGTAGATCAGGTCCACGCTGGTGGAACGAAAACCTTCCCGCCGGGCCGCCTCGAGTACCGCGAAGGTCTCCTCCTCGCTCTGGATCCGGTTGACCGCCTTCTGCACCACGGGATCGAAGTCCTGCACCCCGAGGCTGAGCCGGTTGAACCCCAGCCGACGCAGCAGGGCGATGGTGGAAGCATCCGCCTCGCGCGGATCGACCTCGATGGAATACTCTCCGCTGTCGTCGTCCAGCAGGTGGAAATGCGCCCGCGTGGCCTGCATGAGCGCCTCCATCTGCTCGTGGCTGAGGAAGGTGGGCGTCCCACCGCCCCAGTGGAGCTGCTCGACGGGCCTGTCGGAATCGTAGAGCGCAGCCTGCAGGCGGATCTCCTCGAAGAGGTGCTCGAGGTAGGGGACGGCCCGCTTGCGGTTCTTCGTGACGACCTTGTTGCAGGCGCAGTAGAAACAGACCGTATCGCAGAAAGGGATGTGGAAGTAGAGCGAAAGCGGTCCGCCACGCGCGTTGCTCTCCGCGGCCGCGCGGCGGTAGTCCTCCGCGGTGAAGGACTCGGTGAACTGCACCGCCGTCGGGTAGGACGTGTAACGCGGCCCGCTGATGTCGTAGCGGCGGATCAGCTCGGGATCGAATTCGAGTTCCTGGTACATGGGTCGAAAGCCTACGCCAAAGCGGAGGCAGCGTCCATGACCGGCGTCACTCCTCTTCCTCGACGTTGAGCCCCTTGCGGTGGGTGGCGTTGATGATGACCAGCAACTGCTTGAAGGGCAACAGGCGGTCGTCGGTGCGCTTGACCAGCTTCATGAACGGCAGGTCCCGGTCCTCGAAGCGGTAGGTGCCGTCCGCCATCCGATCGCGCAGCGCGCGGACCTGGCTCTCCAGCTCGTCGATGAACTTGAGTACCCCGCCCATGGAGTCCTCGTCGTACTCCGCGGCCGCGCGCAGGTCCTCGATCTCGAAGAGCGCGTTCTCGACCAGGGAGACGTATTCCTCGGGAGTCTTCGGTCGCAGGTCCTTGGTCTTCGGTCCGGTGCCACTCATGTCGTACCTCCTGCATGACGTTCGAAAAGGTCGCGATGCCTGCGCACCTCCTCGGCCGTGAGGAGGAAGACGCCTTCCCCGCCCCGTTCGAACTCCGGCCACAGGAAAGGGACCTCCGGGTAGGCCGCCAGCAGGGCCTCGGCGCTGTCGCCGACCTCGACCACTAGGATCCCGTTCTCCGTGAGCCGGTCCGAGGCCCCCGCCAGGATGCGGTGCACGAGCACCAACCCGTCCTCGCCGCCGTCCAGGCCGAGGACGGGTTCGTGGCGGTACTCCGGGGGCAGCCCGGCCAGCGCCGCCGCGTTCACATAGGGCGGATTGGACACGATGATGTCATAGGGCCCGCAGGCCGCGTCCGGGTAGAGGTCGGCCTGCAGGAGCCGGACACGGTCGCCGACCGCGTGGCGCGCGACGTTGATGCGGGCCACCTCGAGGGCATCCGCCGAGAGCTCGGTGGCATCGACCTCCGTGCCGGGCAGCCACACGGCCGTGGCGACGGCGATACAGCCGCTGCCGGTACACAGGTCGAGTACCCGGTGCACGCGGTCGGGATCGATCCAGGGAGCGTACCCTTCCCGGATGAGTTCGGCAATGGGCGAGCGCGGCACGAGCACCCGCTCGTCGACGTAGAAGGACAACTCGGCGAACCAGGCCTCGCGCACCAGGTAAGGTGCGGGGATCCGTTCCTGGTAGCGGCGGCGCAGGAGGTCGATCACCCGGGCGCGTTCCTCGCGCGTGAGCCGAGCGTCGAGGTAGGCGGCCGGCAGGTCGTGCGGCAGGTGGAGGGCCCGGGTGACCAGGAACACGGCCTCGTCCAGGGCATTGTCGGTGCCGTGGCCGTAGACCAGCCCGTGCTCCTCGAAGCGGCTCACCCCCCAGCGGATGCAATCGCGCAGCGTGAGGAGGGCCTCGAGCAGGGGTTCGGGTTCGCTCATGCCTCGCCCTCCCGGACCAGTGCCACCGCGAGCGCAGCGATCCCCTCTTCCCGTCCGGTGAAGCCGAGGTGTTCGGTGGTGGTCGCCTTCACGCTCACGCGGGCAGGGGGGATCGCGAGCTCGGCGGCGATGTTGGCCCGCATGGCCGGCACGTGGGGGGCGAGTTTCGGCCGCTGCGCGATGAGCGTGACGTCCACGTTGAGCACCTCGAAGCCGGCCTCGAGCAGCATCGCCTGCACGGACGAGAGCAGCGCGCGCGAACTGATACCCGCGTATTTCGGGTCCGTGTCCGGGAAATGGTGGCCGAGATCCCCGAGTGCGGCCGCGCCGAGCAGGGCGTCGCACAGGGCGTGCAGGGCCACGTCCCCGTCCGAGTGCGCCGCCAGGGAATGCGTATGCGGGATCCGTACCCCACCCAGGACCAGCTCGCCCCCCTCCCGGAAGGCGTGCGCGTCGAAGCCTTGACCGATGCGGATCACGAAGCCGCCCTCCTTCGGAGATGGAATTCCGCCAGCGCCAGGTCCTCCGGCCGCGTGATCTTGAGGTTGTCGGACCGGCCCTCGACCAGCAGGGGACGGTGGCCGGCGTGTTCGAGCGCCGCGGCCTCGTCGGTCACGGGCAGGCCTTCGGCCAGTGCCCGGCGCAGCGCCGCCTCCAGCAGGCCGAGTCGGAACATCTGGGGCGTGAGCGCATGCCAGAGGCGAGAGCGGTCCAGGGTGCGCGCACTGCGTCCCTCCCCGTCGGCCTCCTTCATGGTATCCCGCACCGGCGCGGCCAGCAGGGCACCCACCGGGTCGTTGCACGCCCGGGCAACCAGGCGGCGCAGGTCCGCCTCGTCGAGGCAGGGGCGGACCGCATCGTGCACCAGCACCCAGTCGTCCGGCGCGGCCGTGTCCCGGAGCCGCCGGAGGGCATTGGCCACCGAGTCCCGGCGCTCCCGTCCCCCGGGCACCCGGACGAGCGGCGCCCGGGTGGCGAGGCCCCGCTCCACCTCGGGCCACCAGGCGTCGTCCTCGCGCACGGCCACGAGGATGCCCTCGAGCGCCTCGAGCCGGTCCAGCGCCGCGAGCGTGTGCGCGATGACGGGTCGCCCCAGGAGCGGCAGGTACTGCTTGGGCACTTCCGTCCCCATGCGACGGCCGATCCCGGCGGCCGGAACGATGGCCCAGAGTCTCATGGCTGCGGCTGCACCACCTGGTAGAAACGTTCTCCGTCCCGGATCATGCCGAGCTCGTCCCGGGCACGTTCCTCGAGCGCCTCCAGGCCGTGGCGAAGGTCCCGGACCTCGGCGGCGAGCGCAGCGTTGCGCCGGGCCAGGCGCCGGTTCTCCGCCTGCAGGCGGGTGATGGCGCGTTGCAGCGCCGCGACCTCGGCCAGGCTCCCCTCGCCCACCCACAGCCGCACCTGGAGCCCCAGGATCAGCAGGACCAGGAGGGCGAGGAGCGCGCGCCTCATGACGGCTCGCCGCGCGCCCGTCGGGCATCAGGACAGCAGGGCGAAGGCATCCTTTCCGGCATAACGGCACTTCTCGCCGAGCTGGTCCTCGATGCGCATGAGGCGATTGTACTTGGCCACCCGCTCGGTCCGCGACAGGGACCCGGTCTTGATCTGGGTGGCCGCCGTGCCCACGGCGATGTCGGCGATGGCGACGTCCTCGGTCTCGCCCGAGCGGTGCGAGACGACACTGGCATAGTGCGCCCCGGTGGCCTTCTCGATGCAGTCGAGCGTCTCGGTGAGGGTGCCGATCTGGTTCACCTTGATGAGGATGGCGTTGGCCACGCCCCGCTCGATACCCTCCTGCAGAATGGCGGGGTTGGTCACGAACAGGTCGTCGCCGACCAGTTGCACCCGCTTGCCGAGGCGTTCCGTCAGCAGCTTCCAGCCTTCCCAGTCGTCCTCGGCCATGCCGTCCTCGATCGAGAGGATGGGGTACTTGTCCACCCAGGCGGCCAGGTAGTCGACGAAGGCGGCCGAGTCGTACTCGGTCCCTTCCGAGGCGAGCACGTACTTGCCGTCCCGGTAGAACTCGGAGCTGGCGGCATCGAGCGCCAGCCAGATGTCCTCGCCCGGCCGGTAGCCGCTCTTCTCGATGGCCTCGAGGATGAGCCCGATGGCCTCCTCGTTGGAACCCAGATCGGGGGCGAAGCCGCCCTCGTCCCCGACCGTGGTCGGCAGGCCGCGCTCCGCGAGCACCTGCTTGAGCGTATGGAAGACCTCCGCACCGTAGCGGACCGCCTCGCGCAGGGTCGGCGCTCCCACCGGCACGATCATGAACTCCTGCATGTCGACCCGGTTGTCGGCATGCACGCCGCCGTTGAGGATGTTCATCATGGGCACCGGCAACACGAAGGGTCCCTTGCCGCCCAGGTAGCGGTAGAGTGGCACCTCGGCGTCCCGCGCGGCGGCCTGGGCCACGGCCAGGGAGACGGCCAGAATGGCGTTGGCGCCCAGCTTCGACTTGTTGGGCGTGCCGTCGAGCTCGATGAGCTTCTCGTCGATCTCACGCTGGGCGATGGCGTCCATGCCGATCAGGGCCGGCCGGATGACCTCGTTGACGTGGGCGACGGCCTTGAGCACCCCCTTGCCGTGGAAACGCCCGGGGTCTCCGTCCCGCAGTTCCACCGCCTCGCGCGTCCCGGTCGAGGCGCCCGAGGGGACGGCGGCCCGGCCCACGGCACCGGTCTCGAGCAGGACATCGGCCTCGACCGTGGGATTGCCGCGCGAATCGAGAATCTCGCGTGCACGAATGTTGGTGATCTGTGACATGACTGCTCCGTTTCTCAGTTTTCTTGTGTCAGGAAGGCGTTCTCGGCGAAACCGGCGCGCTTGACCGTCTCGTCGAGGATCATGAGGGTGTCGAGCAGGGCCTCCATGCGGTCCAGCGGCCAGGAATTGGGTCCGTCGGAAAGGGCCCGGTCCGGATCGGGATGGGTCTCCATGAACAGCCCGGACACCCCGGCCGCCACGGCCGCGCGCGCCAGCACCGGCACGAACTCGCGTTGCCCCCCGGAGGCCGTGCCCCGCCCGCCCGGGAGCTGTACCGAGTGGGTGGCATCGAAGACCACCGGGCAGCCGGTCTCGCGGAGGATCGCCAGCGCGCGCATGTCGGAGACCAGGTTGTTGTAGCCGAAGGTGTAGCCCCGCTCGCAGACCAGGATCCGATCGTTGCCCACGGCCCGGGCCTTGGCCACGACGTGCTTCATGTCCCAGGGTGCGAGGAACTGACCCTTCTTGATGTTGACGGGCTTGCCGGTCCGCGCCACGCGCTGGATGAAGTTGGTCTGGCGACACAGAAAGGCCGGGGTCTGCAGCACGTCCACCACGGCGGCCACCTCGTCGACGGGCGTGTCCTCGTGCACGTCCGTCAGGACCGGTACGCCCACCTGTTCACGGACCACTTCCAGGATGCGCAGGCCCTCCTCGAGCCCGGGGCCGCGAAAACTCTGCGCGGAGGACCGGTTGGCCTTGTCGAAGGAAGACTTGAAGATGAAAGGGATGCCGAGCGACGCGGTGATGCGGGCCAGCTTCTCCGCCGTCTCCAGCACCAGCGACCGGCTCTCGATCACGCAGGGACCGGCGATCAGGAACAGCGGATGCTCGAGCCCGACTTCGAAGCCGCACAGGTTCATCGCCCGCCCTCTCAGGCGATGGCCTGGGCCGCGCCGAGCCGCCGTGCGCGGTAGGCGCGGGCCGCCTCGATGAAGCCGGAGAACAGGGGATGGCCGTCGCGGGGGGTGGAGGTGAACTCGGGATGGAACTGGCAGCCGATGAACCAGGGATGCCGGTCGCCCAGCTCGACCACCTCGACCAGCTCGCCGTCCAGCGACGTACCGGCGATGACCAGGCCGGCCTCCTGCAGGCGGCGGCGGTAGCCGTTGTTGAACTCGTAGCGGTGCCGGTGCCGTTCCTCGATGATCTCGCGCCCGTACAGGCGCCGCACCAGGCTGCCTTCACGCAGGCGGCACTTCTGGGCGCCGAGCCGCATGGTGCCACCCAGGTCCGAGTGCTCGGAGCGCCGCTCCACGGTGCCGTCCTCGTTGGTCCACTCGGTGATGAGGGCGATCACGGGATGGGGGGCATTGCGGTCGAACTCGGTGCTGTGGGCACCCTCGAGCCCGGCGACGTTGCGCGCGTACTCGATCACGGCGACCTGCATGCCCAGGCAGATACCGAGGTAGGGAATCTGCTCCTCGCGGGCCTTGCGCACGGCGGCGATCTTGCCCTCCACGCCGCGCTGGCCGAACCCGCCCGGCACGAGGATGGCATCCACCCCGTCGAGCATGCCGGTGCCTTGCTCTTCCACGGCCTCGGAGTCGACGTAGCGGATGTTCACCTTCGTGTGCGTGTGAATGCCGGCGTGGATCAACGCCTCGGTCAACGACTTGTAGGACTCGGTCAGGTTGACGTACTTGCCCACCATGGCGACGGTGACCTCGCCCTCGGGATGTTCCATGTCGTAGATCACCCTTTCCCACTCGGAGAGGTCCGCCGGGGGAACGTCGAGCTGGAACTTCTCCACCACGATCTGGTCCAGGCCCTGCTCGTGCAGCACCAGCGGGACCTTGTAGATGCTGTCGACGTCGCGTGCCGAGATCACGGCACGTTCCTCGACGTTCGTGAAGAGGGCGATCTTGCGGCGCTCTTCTTCGGGCAGGTCGCGGTCGGCGCGGCAGAGCAGGATGTCGGGCTGGATGCCGATGGAACGCAGCTCCTTGACGGAATGCTGGGTGGGCTTGGTCTTGATCTCGCCGGAGGCGGCGATGTAGGGGACGAGCGTGAGATGGATGAAAAGTGCGCGCTCGTGGCCGAGCTCCACGCCCATCTGGCGGATGGCCTCGAGGAAGGGCAGCGACTCGATGTCGCCCACGGTGCCGCCGATCTCGATCATGGCGACGTCGGCCTCCTCGGCCCCTTCCCGGATGCAGCGCTTGATCTCGTCGGTGATGTGCGGGATCACCTGCACGGTCCCGCCCAGGTAGTCTCCCCGGCGTTCCTTGCGGATGACGTTCTCGTAGATCTGCCCGGTGGTGAAATTGTTGCGGCGTGACATGGTGGTGCGCACGAAGCGCTCGTAGTGCCCCAGGTCGAGGTCGGTCTCGGCACCGTCGGCGGTGACGAAGACTTCCCCGTGCTGGAAGGGGCTCATGGTGCCCGGATCGACGTTGATGTAGGGATCGAGCTTGAGCAGGGTCACCTTGAGCCCCCGGGCCTCGAGCAGCGCGGCCAGGGACGCCGAGGCGATACCCTTGCCGAGAGAAGAGACCACGCCGCCGGTGATGAAGATGTAACGGGTCATCGATGCTCAGGATCGCAGGAACGACGGCTCCCGGACGCTCAGGGGCTGGCCCGTCGGGAGGCTGCAGGACGGGAGGGAACGATACCAGAAGGGCCCATCGAGCTCAATTCAGGCGGCACCGGGCCCGCCCGGACGTTCCCGCGCCAGCGGTAGCACGTGGTCCAGGCTGCTCGCCCGGGCGATGGCCAGCATCTGGGGAGGCATGTTGAGAAAACGCAACGGCAGCCCGCGGTGATGCGCCCGGCGCATCCACTCGATGAGCAGGGCGAGCCCGGCGGAGTCGGCCCGCTGCACGCCCTGGAGGTCGATGTCCAGCGCACCGGCCCCCGCGAACACCGGCTCCGAGGCGGCGAGCAGTGCGGTGACCGTATCGAAGGTCAGGCTGCCCGAGACGCGAAAGCGATCCGACCGGATGCGTTCGATGCGGGCTTCATCCGCCGGCATCCGTGTCCCCGCCGCCACCACCGGAACGGTCCCGGTCGCGCTGCGTGTTCTCCTGCACCCGCTGTTCGAGCCGGGCCAGCAGGGCCTGGATGCCGCGGCTGCGGATCTCGGTGCCGAACGTGGAGCGGTAGTTGGCGACCAGGCTCACACCGTCGATCTTCACGTCCACCACCCGCCAGGCACCATCCTTCCAGCGCAGGGTGTAGTCGACCGGGATGGCCTCCCCCG
>RFHK01000197.1 GCA_003695825.1 Gammaproteobacteria bacterium
ACGAGACGCGCCACGACGCTTCCACGGTGCAGCTGATGCGCCATGCCCTGGCCCTGCGCGCGGAGCCTTGAGCGCGCGGGGCTGGAAATCCCGCCCCACCGTCCCCAATGCCGGGTATGGGACGGCATGGTATAATGCCGGCGAGCCGGTCGGACAGCCGCTCGCCCCGCAGCCTGCCGGGGCGGGAGGAAAGTCCGGGCTCCACAGGGCAGGGTGCCAGGTAACGCCTGGGGGGCGCAAGCCCACGGAAAGTGCCACAGAGAGCAGACCGCCGATGGCCGCGATGCGGCACAGGCAAGGGTGAAAGGGTGCGGTAAGAGCGCACCGCGCGGGTGGTAACACACCGCGGCACGGCAAACCCCACCCGGAGCAAGACCAAATAGGGGAACCAGGGTGTGGCCCGCACCGTTCCCGGGTAGGTCGCTAGAGGCGCATGGCGACATGCGTCCCAGAGGAATGGCTGTCCTCGACAGAACCCGGCTTACAGACCGGCTCGTGAAATCCACGGCGACGGGACGCTACCGGCAGGCAGCGTCCCGTCGCGCATTTTGTCGACGGACGGGAGATGGCGCGCAAACTCTACATCCGCACCTTCGGCTGCCAGATGAACGAATACGACTCCGCCCGCATGGCGGACCTGCTGGCAGAGGAAGGCATCGAGCGCACGGAGCGGCCCGAGGAGGCCGACATCCTGCTGCTCAACACCTGTTCCATCCGTGAAAAGGCCCAGGAGAAGGTCTTTTCCCAGCTCGGGCAATGGAAGGCCTGGAAGCGCACCCGCCCCGACCTGGTGATCGCCGTGGGCGGCTGCGTGGCCAGCCAGGAGGGGGAAGCCCTGCGCCGGCGCGCGCCCTGGGTCGACGTCGTCTTCGGACCCCAGACCCTGCACCGCCTCCCGGAGATGCTGCGCGCGGCGGCGGACCGCGGCCCCGTGGTGGACGTGAGCTTCCCGGAGATCGAGAAGTTCGACCGCCTGCCGGAGCCGCGCGCCGAGGGCCCCACGGCCTATGTCTCCGTCATGGAGGGATGCAGCAAGTACTGTACTTTCTGCGTGGTGCCTTATACCCGCGGCGAGGAGGTCAGCCGTCCCTTCGACGACGTGATCGCCGAGGTGGTGGCCCTGGCGGAGCAGGGGGTGCGCGAGATCGTGCTGCTGGGGCAGAACGTCAATGCCTATCGCGGTCCCATGCACGACGGCGGCATCGCGGACCTGGCCCTGCTCATCCACTACGTGGCGGCCGTCGACGGCATCGACCGCATCCGTTACACCACCTCCCACCCGGTCGAGATGACCGACAGCCTGATCCGGGCCCATGCCGAGGTACCGGAGCTGGTCGGACACCTGCACCTGCCGGTGCAAAGCGGCTCCGACCGCATCCTGGCGCGCATGAAACGCCGCCACCGGGTGCAGGACTACCTGGACATCGTGCAGCGCCTGCGCGCGGCGCGCCCCGATATCAGCCTCTCGTCCGATTTCATCGTCGGCTTCCCCGGCGAGACGGAGGCGGATTTCCAGCAGACGCTGGATCTCGTGCGCGAGGTCGGGTTCGACCAGTCCTTCAGTTTCCTCTACAGCGCCCGCCCCGGCACACCGGCCGCCGAGTATCCCGACGACGTGCCCCTGGAGGTCAAGAAGGAACGCCTCTACCGCCTGCAGCAGCGCATCAACGACCAGGCGGCACGCATCAGCGCCGCCATGCAGGGAAGCGTGCAGCGCATCCTGGTCGAAGGCCCCTCGCGGCGTGATCCGGACCGCCTCGCCGGGCGTACCGAGAACAACCGGATCGTCAACTTCACCGGCCCCCGGTCGCTCATCGGCCGCTTCGTCGACGTTCGCATCACCGAGGCCCTCCCGCATTCGTTGCGCGGCGAGCTGCTCGCGCCCGAAGCGTCCATGGCGCCGACCGGCACCGATTCCTGCGCATGAATCCGACCCGAGGTACACCGACCGGCCCCGTGACCACCGACGTCCTGCTCGAGCCCGCCGACAAGGAACGGCTGGCGAGCCTGTGCGGCCAGTTCGACGAGCACCTGCGACAGATCGAGGGACGCCTCGGCGTGGAGATCAGCAGCCGCGGCAACCGGTTCCGTGTCATCGGCGAGGACGCGGCCGTGCGCCAGGCCGCCAACGTACTGCGCACGCTCTACGCGGAGGCCGAACGCCAGGTGCTCACACCGGCGGAGGTCCACCTGGCGCTGCAGCAGGCGGGTGCGGAGGCCGCCCCGGTCGCCGAGTCGCCCATGGCACGGGACGTTGTCATCCGCACGCGGGCCGGCATCATCCGGGGACGGGGGCTGGCCCAGCGCCTGTACCTGGCCCGCATCGCCGCCCACGATCTCAGCTTCGGGATCGGTCCGGCCGGCACCGGCAAGACCTACCTGGCCGTGGCCAGTGCCGTGCACGCGCTCGACGAGGAACAGGTGCGTCGCATCATCCTCGTGCGACCGGCCGTGGAGGCCGGGGAGCGCCTGGGTTTCCTGCCGGGCGACATGGCGCAGAAGGTCGATCCCTACCTGCGCCCGCTCTACGATGCGCTCTACGAGATGCTGGGCTTCGAAAAAGTGAACAAGCTCATGGAGCGCCACGTCATCGAGGTGGCCCCCCTGGCCTACATGCGCGGGCGCACGCTCAACGAGGCCTTCATCATCCTCGACGAGGCCCAGAATGCCACGGTCGAGCAGATGAAGATGTTCCTCACCCGCATCGGTTTCGGCTCCAAGGCCGTGGTGACCGGGGACGTGACCCAGATCGACCTCCCCCGCGGGGTTCGCTCCGGGCTGCGCCACGTGGTGGAGGTGTTGCAGGGGGTGGAAGGCGTGAGCTTCACTTTCTTCGGCGCCCGCGACGTGGTGCGGCATCCGCTGGTGCAGCGCATCATCGAAGCCTACCAGTCCCACGACGGCGATCGCGATCCGCATGACTGAACCGGAACCTCCCAGTTCGCTGGACGTCGAGGTCCAGTTCGCGCGCGACTTCCCCGGCTTTCCCGAGGCGGAGCGGCTCGCCGGCTGGGCGCGCGCCTGCTGGTCCGGGCGCCGGGCCGGGGTGAGCATCCGCGTGGCCGACGAGGCGGAGAGCCGGGCGCTCAATGCACGCTACCGCGGTCGCGACCGGCCCACCAACGTCCTGTCCTTCCCCTGCGATCCCCTGCCGGGCGTGCCCGAGGTCTGGCTCGGGGACCTGCTCGTCTGCGCCCCGGTGGTGGCCCGCGAGGCGGCCGAGCAGGGCAAGCCGCTCGAGGCCCATGCGGCGCACATGGTGGTGCATGGCATGCTGCACCTGCTGGGATACGATCACCAGACGGAGGCGGAGGCGGAGGAAATGGAAGGGAGGGAACGCGAGATTCTCGAGCGGCTGGGATTTCCGGACCCGTACGGGAGTGAGGCGTGAGGGGTGAGGCGTGCACACCGGAGTCGTCGCCACGCGGCCAGCATCCTGTCTTGCGGGCAGAGATGACCCGCCGTTCGCTTTCGAGACTCTTGCAACAGGGAAACTGAGAAAGGAATGAACGAGGAACGAAACGACGAAGGGGGGACGTCGAGATCCTGGCTGGAACGGCTGGCCCAGGTGTTCGGCGGCGAACCGAAGGACCGGGCCGCGCTGCTCGAGATCCTGCGGGACGCGGAGCAACGCGGCCTGATCGACATGGACGCCCTGTCCATGATCGAGGGAATCCTCCAGGTCTCCGAGATGCAGGTGCGGGACATCATGATTCCGCGCCCGCAGATGGTGGTGATCGAACGCACGGCCCGGCTCGAGGAGATCCTGCCGGTGGTGATCGAGTCCGGCCATTCGCGTTTTCCGGTCATCGGCGAGGACCGGGACGAGGTGGTGGGCATCCTGCTCGCCAAGGACCTGCTGCGTTACCGTTGCCGGGAGGAGCGGGCGTTCGACATGCGCGACGTGATGCGCCCGCCGGTCTTCATTCCCGAGAGCAAGCGGCTCAACGTGCTGCTCAAGGACTTCCGTGCCGGCCGCAACCACCTGGCCATCGTGGTCGACGAGTTCGGCGGGGTGGCCGGCATGGTGACCATCGAGGACGTGCTCGAGCAGATCGTCGGCGAGATCGCCGACGAGCACGACATCGACGAGGAACTCGGCATCCGCCGCCGCCCGGACGGTCACTTCGTGGTCAAGGCGCTCACCCCGGTGGAGGAGTTCAACGCCTATTTCCACGCCCGCCTGCAGCGGGAGGGTGTCGACACCATCGGAGGCATCGTCGCCCAGGAATTCGGGCACGTCCCGCAGCGCGGCGAGACCATCCGGATCGATGGGTTTCTCTTCCGGGTGTTGCGTGCGGACAATCGGCGCATCCACCTGCTCGAGGTGATGCGCATGGATGCCCCGCCGGGCCGGGAGGCGCAAGCAGGCCCCGACGGCGGTACCGGCCCATGATGGGTGCACCCGGCGTACCCGGGGCGATCGCCCTCCCGGCCGCCTTCGCGGCCGGCGCGCTCACGGTCCTGTCCTATGACCCCTTCGGCCTTTGGCCGGTGGCCATCGGTACCTTCGCCCTGTACCAGTTCCTCCTCTTCGCCCGTCCCGACCTGGGGGTGCGCCTCGGGCTCGCCTTCGGCCTGGGTCTGTTCGGTTTCGGGGTGAACTGGGTGCACGTGAGCATGCACGACTACGGTGGCATGGGACTGCCGGAGGCCCTCCTGCTGACCGGCCTGTTCGTCATCTACCTCGCCTGCTACCCCATGCTCCATGGCTGGCTGGTGGGACGGCTGGAACGGCGCCCGTTGGCCGCCCGGGTGCTGCTCTCGCCGCCGCTGTGGGTGCTGCTCGAGTGGACCCGGGCCCGGGCCTTCACCGGGTTCCCCTGGCTCGCGGCCGGCTACAGCCAGACCGACAGCCCGCTCGCCGGCTTCGCCCCGCTGGGCGGGGTCTTCCTGGTCGGGTTCTTCCTCTTGCTGACGGCCGCCCTGCTCGCCGGCCTGCCGCGGCTGCGACGGAACGCGGCCCGCGCCTGGGCCTTGGTGGGACTGGCGACCGTCTGGGGGGTGGGCGGGCTGTCGTGGCACCATGCCTGGACCGAGGGCTCCGGGGCACCGGTGCGCGTGAGCCTGCTGCAAGGGAACATCGCCCAGGACCGGAAGTGGCGGCCGGAGATGCGCGGGCGCACGATCGCCCGGTACCTCCAGCTGACCCGCCACGAATGGCACGATGCCGGCTGGCGGGCGCGGCTCGTGGTCTGGCCGGAATCGGCCATCCCCGCCTTCGAGGACGAGGTGGAGGCGTCCGTGCTGCGCCCCCTGCAGGAGGAAGCGGCGGCAGCCGGGAGCGCGCTGTTGATCGGAATCCCGGTCCTGGATCGCGACGACTGGCGCTACTACAACGCGGTGGCGGCCATCGACGGGCAGGGGATCCGGCACTACTACAAGCACCACCTGGTGCCGTTCGGGGAGTACCTGCCGCTGCGCACCTGGTTCGGCGACCTGCTGGAGGTCCTGCCCCTGCCGGTGGCCGATTTCTCGGCCGGCCCCGCCCGGCCGACGCTGCTGAAGGTGGCCGGGGTCGTGGTGCGCGCCTCGGTCTGTTACGAGGTCGCCTTCGGCGACGAGATCCGGAAGGGGCTGCCGAAGGCAGGCTTGCTGGTCAACGTCAGCAACGACGCCTGGTTCGGGGATTCCATCGCTGCGCCGCAGCACCTGCAGATGGCGCGCATGCGTGCGCTCGAGACGGGCCGCTGGCTGGTACGCGCCACCAACACCGGCATCACCGCGGCGGTGGACGAGAAGGGACGGATTGTCGCGCGCGCCCCCCGGGACGAGGTCGCCGTGGTGCGGGCCGAGGTCGTCACCATGCAGGGGGCCACCCCCTACGTGGTGCTGGGTGACGGCCTGGTCCTCGCCTGTTGCGGACTCTTCCTGCCCTTCGCCGTGCGCCGCTGAGACGGTTCCCCTCCGGCCACGCCAGGATGAAAAGGAGACACGGGGCGCAGTGGACAGCGCACGCGTCCCGCCGTACGCTCGTCACGGACCAAGGTACTGCGCAGGCATCACCCCCGGCCGCCTGCGGCCGGCGTCCTCGCCCGGAAGTTTCGACCGGAGCTCGGGTATGAGCCGACCCTGCGTACGCAAGCATTCCCTTTCTCCCCGCCTGCTGCGCAAGCTGGCCGGGCAGCGGCTGTCGCGCCGCGCCTTCCTGCGGCGTTGCGTCGAGGTCACGGGGGCCTCCCTGGCGTGCCTGCCGGGGACGTCCGCGCTCGGGGCGGGTTCGGAATCCGGGGGCTTTCGTTTCGGCGCGCGGCGCAGGCGCCTGTTCGAGACCGTGCAGGCGCACCTGCTGCCTTCGACCGGGGGTGGGCCGGGGGCGCGCGAGGTGCATGCCACGGACTACCTGGAAGCGGCCCTGGGGCTTCCGCAGTTCGACCCGGAGATCCGCGATTTCCTCCTGCAGGGCGCGGCCTGGCTGGAGGAGGAGGCCCGGGCGATACACCGGCGCGCGTTCACGGCCCTCGAGGCGCAGGCGCGGGAGGCCCTGCTCGCGCGGGTGGCCCGCACGGAATGGGGAGAGAACTGGCTGGCGACCCTGCTGGACTACACCCTCGAGGCCCTGCTCTGTGATCCCGTCTACGGGGGCAACCCGGCGGGGATCGGCTGGCGCTGGCTCGAGCATCAGCCGGGGTTTCCCCGGCCGCCGGCGAACAAGCGGTACTTCCTGCTGTGAAGACCTCGGAGACGGAAGTCTGCGTGATCGGCAGCGGGGCCGGGGCCGGCCCGGTGATCCACACGCTCGCCCTGGCCGGTTGCCAGGTGACGGTGCTGGAGAAAGGGCCCTGGTTCCGGGAGGAAGATTTCTACAAGGACGACCTGGCCTGTTGCCGGCGCAGTGTCTACACGCCCGATCTGCGGGACGAGTACCACGTCGTCGAACAGCCCGATGGCCAGGGTGGCTGGACGGCGGACACCACCTATGCGCTGGGATGGGACTGGTGGAACGGCAACTGTGTCGGCGGCGCCTCCAACTTCATGAGTGGCTTCTTCCACCGCCTCAAGCCGGTCGATTTCCGCCTGCGCTCGACCTTCGGGCCCATCGCCGGGGCCAACGTGGTCGACTGGCCGATCGGCTACGAGGATCTGGAGCCCTGGTACACCTACTGCGAGTCGGTGATCGGCATCTCCGGGCGGGTGGTGGACCATCCCTACCTCGAGCCCCGCTCGACCCCCGACTATCCCTTTCCACCCACCCGGGAACACCCGGTCGCCGCCCTCATCGACCGGGCCTGCGAGCGCCTCGGGTACCGGGTCTTCCCCCTGGCACGGGCCATCCTGCCGCACCCGCATGCCGGGCGTGGCGGCTGTTCCTATTCCGGGTTCTGCGGCAGCTACGGGTGCGCGACCGGGGCCAAGGGCAGCGCACGCGCCGCCCTGATCGGTGCCGCGGTGGCCACCGGCCGTTGCGAGGTGCGTCCCCATGCCCATGTCTTCCGCCTGGTCAGCGATCGTGCCGGGAGGGTGGTCGAGGCACGCTATTTCGATGCCCGCGGCGAGGTGCACGGCGTGCGGGCGGAGCTGTTCGTGGTCGCCTGCCAGGCGGTGGAGACGGTACGCCTGCTGCTGCTCTCACCCGGCCCGAGACATCCACGGGGGCTGGGCAACAACCACGGCCAGCTCGGCCGCAACCTGATCTTCTCCGCCGGCGGGGCGGGCGGGGGAGACCTTCACTACGCCGACTTCGATGACGAGACGGCGCAGGCCCTGCGCACGCGGGGTCCCTTCGTCAACCGCGCCCTGCAGGACTGGTACGAGATCCGCGATCCGGACCTGGGACACGTCAAGGGCGGAACGGTGGAGTTCCTGTTCAGTCATCCTTCCGCCATCGGGCGTGCCATCCGTGCCAAGTGGGACGAGGACGGCCGGTTGCTCTGGGGAGAAGCGCTCAAGCGCCGGCTGTACCGGTACTTCACCGCCGCCCGTCACCTGCGCTTCGAAGTCTTCTGCGATTGGCTGCCCACCGACGACTGCTTCGTCACGCTCGATCCCGGACACCGGGACAAGTGGGGATTGCCGGTGGCGCGCATCCGGACCGGCTACCATCCCCACGACCTGCGCATCGGGCGTTAC
>RFHK01000198.1 GCA_003695825.1 Gammaproteobacteria bacterium
GGAGCGCAGGATGCGAGACATATCATGCAGATAGGCGAGCATCCGAGCACCGCGCAACACAGCGATACACCGCCGCAGCCATTTCATCAGAGCTTCCCTGACCGGAAATCACGGAGATTGATCACAGAGAGCACAGAGGCACAAAGGGCACGAAGACCTTTCATTTGGGTTTTTCCTTTGTGCACTCTGCGTCTCTGTGGCCTCTGTGTTGGCGATCCCGATTCGTGAACCGGGCAGCAAGACGCATCGCTTCCGCTGGGTTCGTTATCTGTTTCCCTGTTCGGCCAGGGCACGGCGGGTGTCGGCCGCGAAATCAAAGGCGTCCGAGAAGAGGCGGTCCTCCCGCGCCCCGGCGCTCAGGAAGGCCGTGCGCCCGGCCTCGACCATGGCCGGCGGCCCGCTCAGGTAGATGTCGAAGGGCGCGAGGTCCGGGTAGGCCTTGAGC
This sequence comes from Gammaproteobacteria bacterium, assembly GCA_003695825.1. Classification (GTDB taxonomy): domain Bacteria; phylum Pseudomonadota; class Gammaproteobacteria; order Thiohalobacterales; family Thiohalobacteraceae; genus J048. The sequence continues at coordinate 446 of RFHK01000198.1, forward strand.
ACGGCCCCCACCACCAGCCCGGTCTCGCCGTGCCAGTGGTCCGATTCCCGCGGCTCGGAGAGCACCGGCGTGTACCGGAAGCGCTGCATGGACTGCTCCCAGTGGCGCGGCAACGCGTCGAGATAGAGGTCCTCCTTCGCCCGCGCCCCCCAGAACAGGTGAATGGGCGGCGCGAAACCGATGGCCTGGGCATACTCGATCATGGCCTTGAGGGGAGCGAACCCGGTGCCGCCGGCCACCATGAGCACGGGCCGCTCCGAGTCCTCGCGCAGGTAGAAACTGCCGAAGGGCCCCTCGATGTGCAACACCGCCTTGGGCTCCAGCTTCTCGAACACCCAGGTGGTGAAGGCACCGCCCTCGACCAGGCGGATGTGCAGCTCCAGGGTTTCGTCGTCGTGCGGGGCATTGGCGAGCGAGAAGGCGCGGCGGCGGCCGTCGTCGAGGAGGAACTCGATGTACTGGCCCGGCAGGAAGGCCATGCGGATGGTCTCGGGCAGCTTGAGGCGCAGGCGGCAGACATCGGGCGAGAGCCGCTCGATGCTCACCACCTTGGTGGGCGTGCGCACGGGACGGAGATCGTCCGCCAGCCGCACCTCGCGGCTTTCGAACTCCAGGTCCGTCTCGGGCACTGCCTGGCACAGGAGCGCGAAGCCCGCGGCCGCTTCCTCCGGCGTGAGGGCCTCGGGCAGCTCCCCCTCGGGATAGCGCACGCGGCCGGCGAGCAACCGGGACTTGCATTCCCCGCAGCCGCCGAAACGGCAACCGTACGGGAGGTGGATTCCCTGGCGGAGGGCGGCATCGAGCACGCTCTCGCCCTCCCCGACCAGGAAGCGGTGGCCACTGGGCCGAATTCGCACCTCGAACGTCATCTCGTTCTCCCGCGATGGACGACCGGCACATTCTCGCGCATTCGAGCGGTCGGAAAAACCGCCCATCGCTGTGCTTGACATCCCGCGCGCCCCTGGTATGCCGCTTGCAGCCCCCTTGCCCGGGCGTCGGATCCATGACGGCTCAAGTCGGGGCGGGAGCGGCCGATAGCGGATACGTGCGGCCGCCATGGAACCGCCGCCCTCGCGATTGCGAGTTGCCAATGCCACAGACCGTCAAGGAGGCCATGCCATGTTCGCCCAGCTGATGGGGACCAAGAAAGACAACGAACGACTCCAAGCCCGGCTAGCCGAAAGCGAGGCGGAATGCGAACGGCTCCGCCAGAAGGTAGCTGCGCTGGAGGCCGAAAACAGTGAACTCAAGGGTCGCTTGGAAAAAGAGCGGACTCGTGAGACCCTGGTGGAAGGCATCTTTCGCAATTTCAGTTTCTTCGGAGATTCGTTGAGTGCGCTGCAGAGCACCCTGGCGCGGCTGGCCGAGAACCTGCGCGAGGAGAAGGCCACCGCCATCGAGGCGGCCCGGGTCTCGGTCAATGCCCGGGAGGGCACCAACCGCCTGGTCGACAACCTGCGCCAGGTCACCGGCAGCGTGGACGAGGCCGTCAGCCAGGTGGAGACGCTCAACCAGCGGGCCACCGCCATCGGCAACATCGTCAACCTGATCAACGAGATCTCCGACCAGACCAACCTGCTCGCGCTCAACGCCGCCATCGAGGCCGCCCGCGCCGGGGAGCACGGACGCGGCTTCGCCGTGGTCGCCGAGGAGGTGCGCAACCTCTCCATGCGCACCAACAAGGCCACCCAGGAGATCGCCGGCGAGGTGGGCAAGATCCAGGAGGAGACCGCCGACACCCAGAAGCGCATGCAGGACATGGCCGTGGAATCCTCCTCCCTCAGCGAGGTCGGCAACAAGGCCTCCGAGGCCATGGGCAGCATCCTCTCCCTGTCCAAGAAGATGGAAGGGGCCATCTCGGCCGGGGCCCTGCGCAGCTTCGTGGAGCTGGCCAAGACCGACCACCTGATCTTCAAGTTCGAGATCTACAAGGTCCTGATGGGGGTCTCGGACAAGCACCTCGACGAATTCGCCGACCACACCCACTGCCGGCTCGGCAAGTGGTACTACGAGGGGGAGGGCCGCGACTGCTTCTCGAAGCTCCCGGGATACGAGGAGATGGAGGCCCCGCACCAGCGGGTGCACCACCACGGCATCGAGTGCCTGGCGAACTTCAAGTCCGGCGACATGGAGGCGGCCATCGCCTCGCTGCGGGAAATGGAGACCGCCAGCATGGAAGTGCTCGACTGCCTGGAACGCATGGCCCAGGCGGGCGAGAGCGACAACAGCATCCTCTGCCACACCGGGTGACGCGCGGGCCACGGGCCCTGTACCCCCGCACGCCGTGGGCCACACCCCGGTCGGTGGCACACAGAAAAAAGCCGGGCGCCCGCGCGGCGCCCGGCCCCCCTGCATGGAATGATCGTTATAGTCGTTCGAGATTGTCGTCTCTCTAGTAATACTCCAGCCTGAAATTGTCCAGCTTTCTCGTTCCGTAGGCGGCAAGGCCGAGCTTCCCGGTCCCGTTCAACAGGGTATCGTGGAAGGTCGCCAGGTAGGTGCCATTCAGGAAGAGCGAATACGTGTTGCCCTTCTTCTTGATGGTCGCCCGGTTCCAGGCATCCGGGTCCCAGGTGACCCGGACGGTCTTGTAGAACACCCTCGACCAGGTGCCGTTCCACCTTTGGACGAAGACCCGCACCGCGTTCAGGGGCCCGCCCGACCAGTGGTATGCCCCCCAGCCAATGCCGATATCGAGCCGGTTGGATGCACTCTGCCACAACGAGAAGTCGACATGGGCCTCGGAGAAATCGTAGCCGGACCGGGTACGCGTGAAGTCGACGGAGGCCACGTAATCCCCGGACCCCTGGTACTTGTCCGCCAACAGGAGGTCCGCGTGCGGGCAGGTGACCGCCCCGCACGTGATGTCGTAATTGACTTGCAGCGTCTGCCCCTGCACGTGCCAATTACCCGATTTCACGACCCAGTTTCCGAGCCCGGTCGAGAAATCGTCGATCAACCCCCAGCCCTTCCTGCGGGTGTCGTAGGTACAGATCTTCCGGCCGGACCGGTTGCCCGCCACGTCGATCGCCTCCACGGCCGGGGCATAGACCCCGATTCCGTCGCTGGGATAGGCGAGGACCACGTTGCCGGTGAAGCCCGGGCCGGTCACCGTCTCCGGCGTGGCATCGGAGGCGGAGGCATACCACCTCACCTCTGACAGGTCGCCGTCCGGATCCGTGACCTGCGCGGAGACGCTGATGCGGCGCGCCGATGTGGCGGACGAGGGCTCGGGACCACAGGTGAGATTGGCGATGACCGGTGCGCTGCCGTTGGAAACATCGACGATATGGGAGAGGGTCGCGACATGCCCGAGCCCATCGTCGACTTTCAGGACGACCCGGTGCCGCCCGGGAGCGGCATAGGCATGGGTCACCGTCTGCCCCGTTCCCCGGCTGCCGTCACCGAAGTCCCAGGTGTAGCGGGCCCGCGCCCCATGCGCGGTATCCACGCTGCTCTGGCTCGCGTCGAAGAAGACCGTCCTGCCCGTCTTCGGGGTGAACCGGAACTTCGCGATGGGTGCGGCGACGCGAGGCCGATTGTCCGGGACGGGACGCGCGTCGTTCCTGCTCACGGCCACGAGATCCCCGTTACGCCACGTCAGGTCGTAGCCGACGACGGGTTCGGCCGTGGCGAGGGACACCATCAGGGGGACCAGCTCGTTGGCGCTGTCGACCGCGATGCTCGCCCATCCCGCGGGAAGGCTGAGCTTGGCCACGACGTTGGCCATCACCTTCTTCCATAGCGGGCGGAAGGCGGTCGTCAGTTCCCGGGGACCGAACACCACGCGCGCGATCGGCAGGATGCAGGCCGTGGTCGTGGTCTCGAGCAGGGAAAGCCCGTTCCCCTTGAAGAAGCCGGACAGGGAATCGGCTGCGAAATCCACGGTCGACACCAGGTTCGTGCCGCAGGTGGCGAGCGTGAGCGCGAGCTTCGTGTTGTGCTCGAGTCGGCTCGCCAGCCCCGAGAACACGCGTGTTCCCGTGAACACGTTCACTACCCCGGTGACCGCGTGGAGCAGGAACAGCCCGTCCATCATGGCCCGTTTCTGCGGGTCGTCTCCCGTGGTGATGTACTTGTTGAACTCGACGTGGGCCACGTTGGAGGCGATGTCTCTCCCCCACCGCCACTTCCTCTGGGCCGCGCCGGAATTCGCCAGCTTCTGTATGAGCGTGCTGTTTCTCGGCACCATCCGCCAGTCGAGCTTGCGCCCGTCCCGGGAGAAGAACTCGGCGATGTAGTTGATGTTCGTGGGATTGCCGGACGCGTACAGGTGCTTGCCCCGGGCCTCGGCCACGAACGGCGGGTCGACCAGGTATTTTCTCGGCACCTCGTACCAGTACCACGGCTGGTCGGAATGCCACGGGCTCAGGTACCAGAACGTTTTCGGCCCCGTCGCAGTGATGGGCAGGGCGGCGCCGACCGCCGCCAGGCGGTCCGCCGGCAGGGACTGCCCCTGCGACGCGGCGGTCCGGGGGCCGGAAGCCGCCCCGGCACCCAGGCGGGCCATCCTCTCGTCGTTCACGTATTCCTCGAACACCCGCGTGGCGAACGCCTTGATCCGTCCCACCAGGGAGGCGTTGTTCATGAGGGAATCGAGGAAATAAGGGTCCGCGCGAAATGCGTTGTCGATCTGCCCGACCAGCAGGTCGAATTCGGGATGCACCAGTACGCGGGCCGCCAGCGCCGCCCTGTCCACGTCGGCGTTCATGCCACCGATGGCGAGCATCACGAGCGCGAGCGCCGTGCTGCGCGTGGAGATCTCGGTGTTCCCCGCGTCCATGACCTGCTTCGCCTGCTGCGCCGCGGCCTGGCCGACGCGCTGCGCGATGCGCTTTTCGCTGCCGGGAGGAATGGCGTAACCGAGCAGCAGGGAGTGGCCCTGGGCATCCTCGGCCATCAACACCGACGGCCCTTCTCCCGCCGGGATCTCGGCACTGCTGGACAGGAAAGAGCGGACGCGGGCATCGCTTGCGGTCACCCCCTTCCTGTTGGCGGGCAGGACGACCTTCGGGTGCACGGGAACGAGTTTCGGCAC
>RFHK01000199.1 GCA_003695825.1 Gammaproteobacteria bacterium
ACCAGGTTCCTGCCGGCCATCTCGGACAGGCAGAGTTCCTTGCCGGTGGTGGCCGGGAGGCAGAGCGCCGGGACCTTCCTGCCGACGGCGACCTTGCGTGCGGGCATGGGATCCTCCTCCTCGTTCAGGCCTTGGCGGGTTCGAGCACCGCGTCCAGGTTGAGCTGGTCGCAGAAATCCATGAATTCCTCGCGCAGCGAGGCGATGTGCTGGCTGGCCGGGACCGAGATCAGCATGTGCACGGCGAACATGGGGGTGCCCGTGTGCGCCGCGGCATAGGTCGTGGTGCTGAGGTCCTGGATGTTGATGCCGCGTTCCGAGAAGAAGTGCGCCAGGCCGTGCACGATGCCGGGATGGTCGAGGGCGACCACGTCGACGGCGTAGGGGAGCAGGTCGGGCTGGGGTTGCGCCGCCTCGGCGCGCCGGTGGGTGACGTTGAGGTCGAGCCGCTCGGCCAGCCGGGGCAGCTGGTCCTCGATGCGCGCGATGGCGTCCCAGCTGCCGGTGACCAGCAGGATGACGGCGAAGTCGCCGGCCAGTGCCGTCATGCGGCTGTCGGCGATGTTGCCGCCGCTGTCGAGAATCATGCGGGTGAGCCGGTCGATGAGGCCGGGACGGTCCTTGCCGATGGCGGCGATGACGAGCCGGTTGTCCATGGGGCTACTCGGGGTCATCGATCCGAACGGAGCGCAGGCGCTCGGCGGCCTCCTCGGGACTGACGGTGTTCACGAACAGACCGGAGCCCAGCTCGAACCCGGTGGGGATGCTGGTGCGCGGACAGATCTCCAGGTGCCAGTGATAGCTCGGGGCGCAATCCTCGTACTCCTCGGCGCGCGGCCGGGAATGGAAGAAGTAATTGTACTGCACGCCTCCCACCACGGCGTCCAGCCGCGCCATGGTGCGCTTGAGCACCCGGGCCATGTCGCGCCGGTCCTCGTCGCTGAGATCGAGGAAATCACTCTGGTGGTGCAGGGGGAGGATGTGCACTTCCCACTCGTAGCGGCTGGCGAAAGGCTTGATGGCGATGAAGCGCTCGCCGCGCTCGACCACGTATTGGCCCACGCTGATGCGCCGCCGGATCCGCCCCGATACGCGGTCGTAGATGGTGGCCTCGAAGGTCAGCGCCTCGTCGATGAGCGAGCAGAAGATGCACTTGTGGTGCTTGCGGTGGTAGGCGCGGCTGTGGGTCACCTCGTTGTGCACGTTCTCGGGCACCACCGGCATGGCGATGATCTGGCTGTGGGTATGGGGGATGCTGGCGCCGGCGGCCGGCCCGAAGTTCTTGAAGACGAGCACGTACTTGAGGCGGTCGTCGGCGGCGTAGAGCTGGGCCATGCGGGTGCGGTAGGCCTCGAGCATGAGGGCGATGTGGTCCACGCTCATCTCGTGCAGGGCGATGCCGTGGACGTTGTGGTCGATGATCACCTCGTGCCGGCCGTAGCCATCGATCGCCTGTTGCAGGCCCAGCACCAGGGTGTTGGTCTCCCGGTCGTCGCCCAGTACCGGGTAGAGGTTCTCGACGATGCGGATCTCCCAGTGTTCCTTGTCGGGCAGGGCGAGCAGGGTGGGCGGGGTCATGTGCTCGTTGCCCGGGCAGAAGGGGCAGGTGTCCACCCGGCGGCGGGTGTCGCGGGGTGCGGGCTCCTCGGCCTTGCGGGGACGCATCGAGCGGGCGGTGGCGACCAGCACCGACTCGGTCGGCACGACCGGGTTGATGCGAATCTCGCGGATCCCCTGTTCGTTTTCCGTCACGGCGGCCTCCGCCTCGTGCGACGTCGGAAGCATACTGCAACCCGCCCTGCCGGCTCCACCCCGCCCGGGAAGGCGTCTTGTTTCCGTATCGGGGGGCAAGTATCCTCTGCAGCCTGCGGACGAGGACGGACACACGCATGTTTCACGGCAGCATGGTGGCGCTGGTCACGCCGATGCGCGCCGACGGCGCGATCGACGAGGCGGCGCTCGAGCGCTTGATCGAATTCCACATCGCGCAGGGCACCGACGCCATCGTCTCGGTGGGTACCACCGGCGAGTCCGCCACGCTCGACGAGGCCGAGCACTGCGCGGTGATCCGTCGCACGGTGGAGCTGGTGCGCGGCCGCATCCCCGTGATCGGCGGCACCGGTTCCAACGCCACCGCCGAGGCCATCCGCCTGACCCGTTGCGCCATGGAGGCCGGGGTGGATGCCTGCCTGCTGGTGACGCCCTACTACAACAAGCCCACCCAGGAGGGCCTGTACCGGCACTTCAAGGCCATCGCCGAGGCCGTTCCCATACCCCAGATCCTCTACAATGTCCCCGGACGCACGGCCGTGGACCTGCTGCCCGAGACCGTCGCCCGCCTGGCAGAGATCTCCAACATCGTCGGTCTCAAGGAAGCCACGGGGGACCTGGAACGCCTCGAGCGGCTGCGCACGCTGGTCGGCGACCGCCTCGATCTCTACAGCGGCGACGACGCCACGGCCTGCGAATTCATGCTCCGGGGCGGCAAGGGGGTGATCTCCGTCACGGCCAACGTGGCACCCCGGGCGATGCACGAGATGAGCCGGGCCGCCCTGGCCGGGGACCGGGCGCGGGCCGAGGCCATCGACGCGCGCCTTTCGGCACTGCATCGCGCGCTGTTCGTCGAATCCAACCCCATCCCCGTCAAGTGGGCCGTGCAAGAGATGGGGCTCATCGGGCCGGGTATCCGCCTGCCGCTCACCCCGCTCTCCGAGTCCTTCCGGCCGCAGGTGCGCGAGGCCCTGCGCAGCGCTGGGGTGCTCGATGGCTGACCCTCGCCCGTCGAGCCCGGGGCGCTTTCTCCTCCGCCTGGCGATGCCGTTCCTGGTGGTCGTGCTCGCCTCCGGATGCAGCTCGGCCCGCAAGGCTTGGCCGTTCAAGAAGGTGGACTATCGCCAGGCGCGCGAAGAACGCCCCCTGGAGGTCCCGCCGGATCTCGACACCAGCCGCATCCGCGACGCCTATCCCATCCCGTCGGCCACCTACAGCGAATACGCCCGCCACACCGGGCAGCCGGCCGGCCAGGGCGGCGCGGCCCGGGTCTTTCCCACGCCCAAGGGCATCCGGATCGTACGCGACGGCGACAGGATGTGGCTGCGCATCCAGGCCCCGCCGGAGGCCGTGTGGAAGAAGGTGCACGATTTCTGGCTCGACAACGGCTTCGTGCTCGTGGTGGACGATCCGAAGCTGGGCATCATGGAGACCCAGTGGGCGGAGAACCGGGCCGACATTCCCCAGGACGTCATTCGCCGCACCATCGGCAAGGTGTTCGACTCGCTCTACTCGGCCGCCACCCGCGACAAGTTCCGGGTGCGCATCGAACGCGGCGACACCCCGGGCGTCACCGAGGTCTTCCTCACGCACCGGGGGATGGAAGAGGTCGTGACCGGGTCGCCGGACGAGGATACGGGCACGCTCTGGAAACCCCGCCCCAGCGACCCCGAGCTCGAGGCCGAGATGTTGCATCGCCTGGTGGTCTACCTGGGCCTGAGCGAGTCGCAGGCCCGCGCCCGCCTGGCGCACCCGCAGTCGCAGCGACGGCCGCACGCGCGTCTCGTCCAGGCACCGGACGGTGGTCCGGCGCTGCTCATGGACCAGCCGCTGCCGCGCGCCTGGCGCCTGGTCGGCATCGCCCTCGACCGGGTGGGATTCACGGTCGAGGACCGCGACCGCGAGGCACACGTCTATTACGTGCGCTACCGGGACCCGGAGGCGGAGGCGTCCGGGCGGGGATGGCTGTCGCGGCTCGCCTTCTGGAAGCATGGGAAGGCGAAGGTGCCGCCGTTGTATCGCGTCCGGTTGCGGGCGGAGAACGGGCGGACCCGCGTACGCGTGCTGGACGCCCGGGGAAAACCGGATGCCTCCGGGACCGCCCGCCGGATTCTGAACCTGTTGCATGAACAGCTGAAGTAGGCGCTGGTACGGGAGAACCCAGGCGGTGATCCGCTTCGCCCTGCTCGGCAGTGGCAGCCGGGGGAATGCCACCTTGATCGAGGGGGGACGCACGCGCCTGCTCGTCGACTGCGGGTTCTCGCTACGGGAGACGGAGCAGCGCCTGGCGCGCCTGGGCGTGTCGCCCGAGAGCCTTTCCGCCGTGCTCGTCACCCACGAACACGGGGACCATCTCCGGGGGGTGCTGCCCCTGGCGCGTCGCTACCGGCTCGCGGTGTGGATGACCCCCGGCACCGGTTACGCCTGCCGGCTGCGCCGGGAGGACGAGGTGCGCCCGATCCGGCTGGACGAGCCGTTCACCGTCGGGGACCTGCGTATCACGCCCTTCGCCGTGCCGCACGATGCCCGCGAGCCCTGCCAGTTCCGCGTCGACGACGGCGATCTCGCCCTGGGGCTGCTCACCGACGCCGGCTGCCTCACGCCCCACGTCCGCAAGATGCTCGACGGTTGCCATGGACTGGTGCTCGAGTGCAACCACGACCCGGGAATGCTCGCCGCGGGGCCCTACCCGCCGGCCCTCAAGCGGCGCGTGGGCGGCGATTACGGGCACCTCAGCAACGGCCAGGCCGCGAGCCTGCTCACCGACATCGCCACCGGCCGGCTGCAGTGCCTGGTCGGTGCCCACCTGAGCGAGAAGAACAACCGCCCGGAGCTGGCCGCCCGGGCGCTGGCCGGTGCGCTCGGGTGCCGGGCCGAGGAGATCGAGGTCGCTGCGCAGGACGTCCCCAGCCGGTGGTTCGCGATGCGGCGCGCCGGCCTCGCCTGAACCGGGAGCGTGCCTCCCGGGACGGGGTGGTTCGTGGCCTGCGAGGGGGTTGCACGGCCGCGTTTTCGCCCGGCCCCCGCCTTCCGGTATCATTGCGCCCCTCCCGAACGATCCCGGACGAGGTGGCCCGATGCTTCATGTGCCCGGTGGCCCGGCACTCTCCGCGTTCCGTACCGAGAAGACCCTGCGGCGGCTGCGCGACGCCGGCCTGCCCGTGACCCGGCTGGCCACGGCCTGGCAGTATTTCGTGGACCTGGAACGACGCCTGGCACCGCGGCAGGAAGCCGTGCTGCGCCGGCTGCTCGACGAGACCGGCACGGAGGCAGTGGAACGCCCGGCAGACAGCCTGCAGTTCCTGGTCGTGCCGCGTATCGGCACCATCTCGCCCTGGGCCTCCAAGGCCACCGACATCGCCCACAATTGCGGGCTCGACCGGGTACGGCGCATCGAGCGGGGCCTGTGCTGGTGGCTGCACGCGGAGGGACCGCTGACGGAGGCCCAGGTCGCCCGTCTGCTGCCCCTGATCCATGACCGCATGACGGAGACGGTTCTGCGCGAGTTCGGCGAGGCCGAGGCGCTGTTCATGCGCGCCGAGCCCCAGCCGCTCACCACCGTGGACGTGCTCAACGGCGGCCGGGAGGCCCTGGCGGCGGCCAACCGTGAACTGGGCCTGGCACTGTCCGACGACGAGATCGACTACCTGGTGGAGAGCTTCCGGGGCCTGGGCCGCAACCCCACCGACGTCGAGCTCATGATGTTCGCCCAGGCCAACTCCGAGCACTGCCGTCACAAGATCTTCAATGCCAACTGGATCATCGACGGGGTCCGCCAGGACCGCAGCCTGTTCGACATGATCCGTGCCAGCCACCGGGCGAGCCCGGACGGCATCCTCTCGGCCTACCGCGACAATGCCGCCGTCATCGAGGGTTGGCCGGCCGAACGCTTCTACCCGGATGCCGCCTGCCGCTACCGCGGTCACGAACAACTGGCCCACATCATGATGAAGGTGGAGACCCACAATCATCCGACGGCCATCTCGCCCTTCCCCGGGGCGGCCACGGGTGCCGGGGGCGAGATTCGTGACGAGGGGGCCACCGGCCGGGGCGCCAAGCCCAAGGCCGGCCTGTGCGGGTTTTCGGTCTCCAACCTGCGCATCCCCGGTTTCATCCAGCCCTGGGAGACGGACCACGGCAAGCCGGACCGCATCGTCTCCGCCCTGGAGATCATGATCGAGGGGCCGCTGGGTGCGGCGGCCTTCAACAACGAGTTCGGGCGACCCAACCTCTGCGGGTACTTCCGGACCTTCGAGGAAGAGGTGCCGGGACCGACCGGACGCGAGGTGCGCGGGTACCACAAGCCCATCATGATCGCGGGCGGCTACGGCAACATCCGCGAGGAACATGTCCGCAAGCAGCCCCTGCCGGTGGGCGCCCCGCTGGTCGTACTGGGGGGGCCGGCCATGCTCATCGGCCTGGGAGGTGGCGCGGCCTCGAGCATGGCCACCGGCGAGAGCGCCGAGGATCTCGACTATGCCTCCGTGCAGCGGGGCAACCCCGAGATGCAGCGCCGGTGCCAGGAAGTCATCGACCGCTGCTGGGCCTTGGGGGAGCACAATCCCATCCTGTCCATCCACGACGTGGGCGCCGGCGGGCTCTCCAATGCCTTCCCGGAACTGGTGCACGACAGTGGCCGCGGCGGGCACTTCGAGCTGCGAAACGTCCCCAACGACGATCCGGCCATGTCGCCCATGCAGATCTGGTCCAACGAGGCCCAGGAACGCTACGTGCTGGCCGTGGCCCCGGAACGGCTGGAGGACTTTCTTGCGCTGTGCGAGCGGGAACGCTGCCCGGTGGCCGTGGTGGGTGAGGCCACGGCGGACGGCCGGCTCGTGGTGGGGGACGCCCTGTTCGACAACACCCCCGTCGATGTGCCGCTCGATCTCATCCTCGGCAAGCCGCCGCGCATGCTGCGCGACGTCCACCATCATCCATTCCACAAGCCGGAGTTCCGTACCGAGGGGCTCGACCTGCGCGAGGCGGCGGCCCGCGTCCTGCGCCTGCCGAGCGTGGCGGCCAAGACCTTTCTCATCACCATCGGCGACCGCAGCATCACCGGTCTGGTGGCGCGGGACCAGATGGTCGGCCCCTGGCAGGTCCCGGTGGCCGACTGTGCCGTGACCACCACCGACTACGTGCACTACACGGGCGAGGCCATGGCGATGGGCGAGCGAACCCCGATCGCCCTGGTGCACGCGCCCGCCTCGGGACGCATGGCGGTCGGCGAGGCGATCACCAACATCGCCGCGGCGCCGATCCGGCGCCTCGCGGACGTTCGCCTCTCGGCCAACTGGATGGCGCCGGCCGGTCATCCCGGCGAGGATGCCAACCTGTTCGACACGGTGCGGGCCGTGGGCGAGGAGCTCTGTCCCGCGCTCGGCATCGCCATCCCGGTGGGCAAGGACTCCATGTCCATGCGCACCGTCTGGGAAGAGGGCGGCCGGACGCGCGCGGTGACGGCGCCCCTGTCGCTGATCGTCACCGCCTTCGCCCCCGTGGAAGAGGTGCGCCGCACCCTCACCCCGGAACTGCGGCGGGAAGGGGAGACCGAGCTGCTGCTGGTCGACCTCGGCAAGGGGCGGCAGCGGTTGGCGGGGTCCGCCCTGGCGCAGGTCTACAAGCAGGTGGGGCACGTGCCGCCCGACCTCGACGATCCCCAGGCGCTCAAGGGATTCTTCTCCGCCGTGCAGGACCTCAACCGCGAGGGCCGGTTGTTGGCCTACCACGACCGCTCCGACGGGGGGCTCTTCGCCACCCTCTGCGAGATGGCCTTTACGAGCCATGTCGGTCTGGACGTGGACCTTGATCCGCTGGGCGAGGACCCTTTCGCCATCCTGTTCAACGAGGAGCTGGGTGCCGTCCTCCAGGTCCGTACCCGGGACCGGGAGTTCGTGCACGAACGCTTCCGCGCGGCCGGTCTCGGACACCATGTCCACGCGATCGCGCGGCTCAACGACGAGGACCGGCTGCGTTTCCGCTTCCATGGCAAGGTACTGCTGGAGGAATCGCGCGTGCTGCTGCAGCGCATCTGGGCCGAAACCACCTACCGGATGCAGGCCCTGCGCGACAACCCCAACACCGCGCGCGAGGAATACGACAGCCTGCTCGATGCCGAGGACCCGGGGCTGCACGCGGTGCTCACCTTCGATCCAGGCGAGGACGTGGTCGCGCCCTTCGTCGCCACCGGCGCCCGGCCGCGGGTGGGTATCCTCCGGGAGCAGGGGGTCAACGGGCAGATCGAGATGGCCGCCGCCTTCGACCGGGCCGGTTTCGAGGCCGTCGACTTGCACATGAGCGATCTGGTCGGAGGCGTGCAGGACCTCTCCGACCTCAAGGGACTGGTGGCCTGCGGCGGGTTTTCCTACGGCGACGTACTGGGAGCCGGCCGGGGCTGGGCCGCCACCATCCTGTTCAATCCGCGGGTCCGGGAGGCCTTCGAGGCCTTCTTCCACCGCGAAGACACCTTCGCCCTCGGCGTGTGCAACGGCTGCCAGATGCTCTCGCGGTTGCGGGAGCTCATCCCCGGTGCGGAGGACTGGCCGGTATTCGTGCGGAATCGCAGCGAGCAGTTCGAGGCGCGCCTGGTGATGGTGGAGGTGCTCGAGTCCCCGTCCCTCTTTTTCACCGGCATGGCCGGATCCCGCATCCCCATCGTGGTGGCCCACGGCGAGGGCCGGGCGGCCTTCGGCTCGCACGAGCAGCTCGCGCGCCTGAAGGATGCGGGCCTGGTGGGGCTGCGCTACGTGGACAACCATGGTCGCCCGGCGGCGCTCTATCCCGCCAATCCCAACGGCTCGCCGGAAGGCATCACCGGGCTGACCACGCCCGACGGGCGCGTCACCATCATGATGCCGCACCCCGAGCGGGTCTTTCGCACCGTGCAGTTCTCCTGGCACCCGGACGACTGGGGCGAAGACGGCCCCTGGCTGCGGATGTTCAGGAATGCCCGGGCCTGGGTGGGCTGATCATCCCTTGATCACGATCAGCGGCTCCAGGCGGGCCACCTTGTGCGCCAGGCCGGCGGCGTGCGCCACCTCGACCACGGCCGAGACGTCCTTGTAGGCGTGCGGGGCCTCCTCCGCCACGCCGCGCATGGAGGGACTGCGGATCAGGATGCCCTGCCGTTCGAGCTCGGCCACCAGCCGTTCTCCCCGCCAGCGCTTCTTCGCCTGGGCACGGCTCATCGCCCGCCCGGCACCGTGACAGGCGGAACTGAAGGCGAGGGTCTCGCCCTCGCGCGTGCCGGCCAGGATCCAGGAACAGGTCCCCATGGACCCGCCGATGATCACCGGCTGCCCGGTGTCGCGGAGGTCCCCGGGCAGTTCGGGGTGGCCGGGCCCGAAGGCGCGCGTGGCCCCCTTGCGATGCACGAACAGGCGCCGCCGGCGACCGTCGACCTCGTGCCACTCTTCCTTGCAGGTGTTGTGCGAGACGTCGTAGAGCAGGCGCAGGTCGGCATCCGGCAACACGTCGGCGAACACCTCGCGGGCCAGGTGCGTGAGGACCTGGCGGTTGGCCAGCGCGCAGTTGATGCCGGCCCGCATGGCCCCCAGGTAGCGCTGTCCGACGTCGGAATCGATGGGGGCGCAGGCGAGCTCGCGGTCGGGCAGCTCGATGCCGTAGGCCCGGGCGGCCAGCACCATCTCGCGCAGGTATTCGGTACCGATCTGGTGGCCGAGGCCGCGGGAGCCGCTGTGGATGCTGACGACCACGTCGTCTTCCTGCAGCCCCCAGGCCCGGGCGCGTGTTTCATCGTGGAGGGCGGCGACCCGTTGCACCTCCAGGTAGTGGTTGCCGGATCCCAGGGTGCCGATCTCGTCGCGCTGGCGCCGGCGGGCCTGGTCGGAGACGGTCTCGGGCCGTGCACCGGGCATGCAGCCTCCTTCCTCGATACGCCCCAGGTCTTCCTGTCGGCCGAAGCCGGCCTCGACCGCCCAGCGGGCGCCGCCGGTGAGCATGGCATCCATCTCGGCATCGTCCAGGCGGATGCGGCCCGTGCTGCCCAGGCCGGCGGGGATGCGTGCGGCCAAGGCGTCGGCGAGGCGTTTCCGGTGGGCCTCGAGATCCGTCACCTTCAGGCCGGTGAGCAGGCAACGTACCCCGCAGGAGATGTCGAAGCCGACACCGCCTGCCGAGACCACGCCCCCAGCATCGGGATCGAAGGCCGCCACGCCGCCGATCGGGAAGCCATAGCCCCAGTGGGCATCGGGCATGGCGTAGGCGGCCTCCACGATCCCGGGCAGGGTGGCGACATTGGCGATCTGCTCGGCGACCTTCTGGTCCATGGCCCGCAAGAGGGCCTCGTCCGCGAACAGGATGGCCGGCACCTTCATTCTGCCTTGCGCCGGCAGCCGCCAGCGGTGGTCGTCGATACGCTCGAAATCACGGAGGTCCATCGAG
>RFHK01000200.1 GCA_003695825.1 Gammaproteobacteria bacterium
CGTCGCGGAAACCGTCGAGACCGCCCCGGTCGTGGTCACGGCCACGCGCACCGCGCGCACCGCGGACGAGACCCTGGCCTCGGTGACGGTGATCACGCGTCGCGACATCGAACGGGCCCAACCCGAGAGCGTCGACGAGCTGCTGCGCACGCTCGCCGGGGTGGACGTGAGCCGCAACGGCGGTTATGGCAAGACGACCAACGTCTACCTGCGTGGCACCAATGCCGGGCACGTCCTGGTGCTCGTCGACGGCATCCGGGCCGCGTCCGCCACGCTGGGCAGCTTCGCCTGGTCCAACCTCTCCCCGGACCAGATCGAACGCATCGAGATCGTGCGCGGTCCACGGGCCAGCCTCTACGGCTCCGACGCCATCGGTGGGGTGATCCAGATCTTCACGCGGCGCCCGGCACACGCCCGGATCCAGGGCACCCTGGGGTCCAACCGCCTCTGGAAGCTGGAGGTGGCCGACGGCCTGGAAGCGGGCGGCTGGCACCTGGGCTTCAGCGCCGGGCGGCTCGACGACGGCGGCATCCCGGTCCTCGACCGGGACACGGTCGACCGGGGCTATCGCAATACGCATTTCACGGCCGGTGCCGAGGGCCGGCTGCCCGGGGAGATCGCCCTCGACCTGCGGGTCAGCCAGCAACGGGGCCGCAACGAGCTCGACCCCTTCACCGGGGACCTCACCTTCACCAACCGGGTGATCCGCCTCGCACTCGACCAGGAGGTGACCGATACCTGGACACAACGCATCACCCTGGGGCATGCCCTGGATCGCAGCACCTCCGAGAGCCCCACCAGCCCGGCGACCATCCGCACGCGGCGGCGCCAGTTCGGCTGGCAGCACGACCTGGCCCTGGGCGAGGCGCTGGCCACGGTGGGCATCGACCACTGGGTCGATCACGCCACCAAGGACCGCAGCGGTGCCATCGACCGGCGCATTCGCACCAACGCCCTGTACCTGCAGTGGCAGCAACCCTCGCCGATCGGCGACTGGCAAGCGGCCCTGCGCCACGACCGCAACAGCGCCAGCGGCAACCGGACGACCTGGAACCTCGGCTGGGGCCGCGACCTCGATGCCCGTACCCGGGTGCGCCTCTCGCACGGTACGGCGTTCAAGGCGCCCACGGTGAACGATCTCTACTGGCCACACCGAGAAGATACGTTCTTCGGCGCCAAGTACATCACCCAGGGCAATCCCGGATTGCGTCCCGAACGCTCCCGTACCACGGAATTCGGGCTGCGCCACCGGATTCCCGGGCTGCTCGAGGGGCGGGTGAATCTCTACTACACGCGCGTGCGCGACCTCATCGAATGGACGACCACGCAGACCGGCCCCAGCGAATACACCACCACCCCGGCCAACCGGTCCAAGGTCCGCATCCGGGGCCTGGAACTCACCCTGACGGCCCATCATGCCGGCTGGCAGGAGGACTTCCAGTTCACGCTGCTCGATGCCAAGAACCCGTCGGGCCGACAACTCGACCGCCGGCCCCTGCACAAGGCGAGCCTGACGCTCGCCCACGCCGTGGGGCGCGGCAGCCTGCAGCTGGAGATCCTCGGGGTCTCGGCGCGCCTGGACCAGAACGGGGCCAAGCGCCTGGGCGGATACGGGCTGGTGAACCTGCGCTACGCGCAGCCACTTCCCGGTCACCTGCAGTTCCGGGTGCGCGCCGAGAACCTCTTCGACAAGTCCTACAGTGAAGCGGCCAGTTTCTCCGGCAACTACCGCGCACTGGGCCGGGCCCTCTATGCAAGCCTCGTCTGGCAGCCATGACCGGTGCCTCCCCCATCGAACCTCCCAACCAGCGCCTGCTGGCGGCCCTGGCGTTCTCGGTGGGGGTGCACGTCCTGATGCTGCAGGCACCCCGCGCTCCCCGTTTGTCCCCGGCCCAGGACATGCCCGGACCGGTCCGCGTGGAACTGGCACCGGCACGTCACGCCTCTACCCACCCGACGCAGGCCCCAGGGGATGAGGCACCAGGCGCGGGTACACGTCCCCCCGAGGCGGGGGCTACCGCGCCCGGCACGGGCGTACCCCACGGCCGAAGACCGCATGGCCAGCGTCCTCCCGCCAGGCGGACGCGGCCGCACCGGCGGCACGCCCTGATACCGCCGCCCCCCCATGACCAGCGCCCGAACGCACCACCGTCCCCGACACATCCCCCTGTCCCACCTCGCGCCGCGCCCGCACCGCTACGACCTGCCCAGTCCCAGGGCAGGCATGCGACCCTTCCCGACCGGGAAGGGTCCAGGTCCCGGGTCCTGGCCGAGCTTCGGCTGCAGCTGGCCCGCCATTTCCGCTATCCTCTGCTGGCGAGACGGCGGGGCATCCAGGGCAGGGTCCTGCTGGAGATCCTGGTCTGCCCGGACGGGCATATCTGCGGCCGCCGGCTGCTGCAGCGTTCCGGGCACCGCATCCTGGATCGCGCCGCCCTCGAGGCGGCCTCCCGCATCCGCCGGGTGCGGCTGCCCCACCGGCTTCCGGAACGGCTGGCGTTGCAGGTGCCGGTCGTCTACCGCCTGCAAGGAGGTTGA
>RFHK01000201.1 GCA_003695825.1 Gammaproteobacteria bacterium
GCATCCAGCCGTGCATGGCGCTTGGGACTGAAGAGTTCCACGCCGAAGTCGACGCGATTGCCCACCTGGGTGAGGGTGGCGGGATTGACCCCTGGGGCGAGGGAATCCGTGCCCAGCGCGACACCGGCACCGGCCAGCCCACGGTTCTTGGTGCCGTAGCCGATCTTGAAGTAACCGTTCGTCGCCTGTGCGGCCGGCGCGGCGAGTGCGGCGGCCATGGCCAGTGCCAGCGCCTTGGGTGCGTTCCAGTTCATCGAGTCGTTCCTCCTGGAAATCTCGGATTGGTGCAGAGGGGATTTACGTTGCGTTCTCGCGACATCCTTTGGTGATGCCCGCCACAGCATGGCAAGCCCACCCGTGGAAGTCAATGCGCTCCGCACCTTTGCAAGGGGCATGCCAAGAAATGTCACGTTGCAATCTCGCAACAGATCCCCCGCTGCGAGTGGGCAGCAGCACCCGTTTGTGCTTCAATGGGCCGGGTCGATTCACTGCACGAGGACGGAAAAATGACGAGAGGAGTCGAGATCCCAGCGCTTTCCCTGCTCGCCGGCGTCCTGTTCGGCGCCCCCCTCACCCCGGCCCAGGCGGCCGGCTTCGCCATCATCGAGCAGAGCGCCAGCGGCCAGGGCCATGCCTTCGCCGGCGCCGCCGCCACGGCCACGGACGCCTCCACGATCTTCTTCAACCCGGCCGGGCTCACCCGGCTCGAGGATCCGCAGGTGCTGGTGGCCTTCCACCTGCTCCATACCCGCGCGGAGTTCACCGACCAGGGTTCGAAGCTGGCCGGCGGGAGCGCCCTGTCCGGAGCGAACGACGACGGCGGGGACGAGCCCTTCGTGCCCAACCTCTATGTCTCCTATCCCCTCGGGGACAACCTGGTGGCCGGCTTCGGCATCAATGCCCCCTTCGGCCTCGAGACCCGTTACCGGCCGGACTGGGTGGGGCGCTACCATGCCATCCGCAGCGACCTGGCCACCATCAATCTCAACCCCTCGCTCGGCTGGCAGGCCACCGAGCACCTGGCGCTCGGCGTCGGCCTCGATGCCCAGTACATCCGGGCCACGCTGTCCAACGCCATCGACTTCGGCAGCCTCGCCGGCCTCCCCCAGCAGGCGGACGCCTACTCGGAGATGTCCGGCAACGACTGGAGCTGGGGCTACAACCTGGGGGCCCTGCTCGACGTCGGCGAGAACCTGCGCCTGGGACTGGCCTACCGTTCCAAGATCCGGCACACCCTGAGCGGCACCATCGGCTTCACCCCACCCCTGATCCCGGCCTTCGCCGGGCCCTTCAGCGCCCGGCCGGAATTCCGGGACCGCCCGGTGACCGCGGCCGTCACCCTGCCCGAGACGGTCTCCCTGTCCGCGGCCTGGCAGGCGAGCGAGGCCCTCGAGCTCCTGGCCGACGTCACCTGGACCCGCTGGAGCCGGTTCAAGACGCTGACCGTCGTCGACCAGACCGGCACCCCGGTCAGCCAGACCCCCGAAAACTGGAAGAACGTGCGCCGCTACGCCCTCGGGCTCGACTACCACTACAGCGACGCCTGGACCCTGCGCGCCGGGGTGGCCTACGACGAGGAACCCATCCCGGACGCCGCCCACCGTACGCCGCGCATCCCGGGCAACGACCGCAAGTGGCTCTCGTTCGGGTTCGGTTACGCGGTCAACCCCGACTTCGTCATCGACGTCGGCTACACCCACCTGTTCGTCGGCGACACCCCGATCCGCAAGACGCTCGACACCAGCGTGCCGCAACTGCGCCACACCCTCGTGGGCAACTTCGACAACAGCGTGGACATCCTGAGCGCCCAGTTCCGCATGACCTTCTGATTCCGGGCGCGGGCCCGAACGAAAAAACGCCCGGCAAGCGCCGGGCGTTTTTTCGTTCGCGACGCGGTCCCTGGCTCAGGCCTTCTTGAGCAGGAAGTGGTACTTGCCACCCTCTTCCTTGGACTCGAGCAGCTCGTTGCCGGTCTGCTTGGCGAAGGCCTCGAAATCCTTCACGGAACCCGGGTCGGTCGCGATGATGTGCAGCACCTTGCCGCTTTCCATGCCGGCGAGCGCCTTCTTGGCGCGCAGGATCGGCAGCGGGCAGTTCAGGCCGGATGCATCCAGTTCCTCGTCAAAGTTCATCTCGCTACTCCTTCTTGCTTGCGTGTGAACACCCTGCCCCTCCACCCCCTGTGCGGAAAGGGCCTTCGGAAGGGTGCTCTTATACGGTATGCGCTGCCCGAACGCAAGCGAACCACGGCCTCAACCCACCGCCTCGGCACCGGCCGGGAGCGCGATCCGGTAGCCCCGCCGGGCCCAGTCGAGGATCCCGCCGCGCAGGTTCCACACGCGCCCGTCCCGCCCCCGCTCGGCCAGGTAACGGCAGGCCTGGGCCGAGCGGGAGCCGCTGCGGCAGTAGAGCACGGTGCGCCGCGGATCCGAGGCGAGTTCCTCCAGGCGCAGGGGCAAGAGGTGCAACGGCAGCGGCTCGGCCCCAGGGATCACCCCGCGCGCGAACTCGGCCGGGGAACGCACGTCCACCAGGCGCACCGCCTCGCGGTCTTCGGCGAGCCAGGCGGCCAGGGTGTCCGCGTCGATCTCCTTGATTCCGGTTCCGTACATGTGTGCTTCCTCCTCGCGTGCCGGCGGCTGGCAGCGGTACCCCCGCACCGGTAGACTGCGCAGTGCGGTCCCGCCGCCAGGTCGGGCGCCGGTATAGTGTATTAGCTTGTAATAATATAGTTGTGATTGATCGCGGGCAATAAAACTTGCTTATGATAGGGTTGAACGGGAAGGCGGGACCGGCCCGGGAGCGGGTGCGGACAGGCAGGTCACAGGCAGCGCCGGCGGGCCGATGTCCCGGCAGGGGGCGCCGGAACCCCCTGGCCTGAACGGGGGTCTGAGCCGGCATGCGCCTGCCTGCACTCCTGCTCGCCTGCTGCCTCCTGCTCCCGCTCGGCGGTGCCGCGGAGACCGCCCTGCCGGAGATGGGAGCGCCCAGCCAGCAGGTCCTCTCTCCCCGGCGCGCGGCGGCCATCGGCGCCGAGGTCTACCGCCGGCTGCGCCGCGAGGGCCGGCTCCTGGAGGACCTGCCCGCCCTGCGCTACCTCGACCACCTCGGCAATGCCCTGGTGGCGGCGAGCGACGACCCCGCCGGCCACTTCCGGTTCTTCCTGGTGCGGGACCGCACCCTCAACGCCTTCGCCCTGCCCGGGGGCTTCATCGGCGTCCACCTGGGACTGTTCGAGGCCACCGAGGACGAGAGCGAACTCGCCGCCGTGCTGGCCCACGAAATCGCGCACGTCACCCAGCACCACCTCGCCCGGGCCTATGCCCAGGCGAGCCACCTGAGCATCCCCACGCTCGCCGCCGTGCTCGCCGCCGTCCTGGTCGGGACCCAGAACAGCGAAGCCGGCCAGGCCATCCTCATGGGCACCCAGGCCGGGGCGCTCCAGCGGCAGATCAACTATACCCGCAGCAACGAGGCCGAGGCCGACCACATCGGCATGCGGATCCTGCAGCGGGCCGGCTTCGATCCCCGCGGCATGCCGCGCTTCTTCGGCCGGCTCCAGCGCCAGTCCCGGCTCTACGGCGCCGGCCCGCCGCCCCTGTTGCGCACGCACCCGGTCACCACGGCCCGCATCGCCGACGCCCTGGCCCGGATCCCCCCGGACCTGGACACCCGCCATCTGCGCCGGGACAGCCTGCGCTTCCAGCTCGTGCGTGCGCGCCTGCAGGCCCTCCACGCCCCCCTGGAGCAGGCCGACCCCGAACGCTTCCGGGACGGGACAGGCACCGGGCCTGCTTCTCCCCGGGTCCTGGCGCACCGCTACGGCCGGGCCCTGGCCCTGGGTCGGCGCAAGCGCTTCCGCCCGGCCATCGCCCTGCTGCAGGCGCTGGCCAGGCGCCATCCCGAGCAGCCCCTGTTCGCCTTCGACCTCGCCCGCCTCCAGCAGCAGGCCGGGGACCTGGAAGGGGCCCGGGCCACGCTGCGCCGCGGCCTGCAGGTACAACCCGGCAACGTCCTGCTGGTGCTGCAGTCGGCCCGCCTCGACCTGGAGGCCGGTCGTGCCCGGCGGGCGGCCACGCGCCTCGCGCACCGCCTCGAGGTGGGGCCGCGGCTCGGGTTCGCCACCCGCCAGGCCTGCCTCGAGACCCTGGCCCATGCCTACCAGGCGGCCGGCGACCGGCTGCGTGCCCACGAGACCCTGGCCCGGCGCCACGAGGAAGCCGGCGAACTCGCCGCCGCCATCGACCAGCTCGAGCAGGCGCTGCGCCATGCCCGCACCGACACGGCACGGGGTCGCATCCAGGCCCACCTGCACGACCTGCGCCTGCGCCAGCACGGAGGGGCGGCGGGGGAATAAAGCCCCGCCGCCCGTCGTCCCAACCAGCGTAACGTCCGGCCCCGGCCGGCCGCCGGCATCAGGAAATACTGATATTCCCGATACTTGCCGGCATCCGCCCACGGGGACGAGGGGTTTACAAGGAAACACCGGAAGGTGTAGCGTAGCCCCTCGCCAGCAAGCGAACGATCGATCCTTATTCCACTTCAGGAGGACAAGATGCAGCGACGCACCGGCATCCATCTCACCGCAGCCTCCATCCTCGTACTGGCTGGAACCCTGGGCACCGCGACGGTCCAGCCGGCGGCCGCTGCGGAAGCCAAATCCGTCATCGAGCAGGGCAAGGCGATCGCCTTCAACCGCAAGAAGGGCAACTGCCTCGCCTGTCACCAGATCGAGGGGGGCTCCCTGCCCGGCAACATCGGGCCGCCGCTCGTGGGCATGAAGGCCCGTTATCCCGACAAGGCCAAGCTGCGGGCCCAGATCTGGGATCCCACGATCAACAACCCGAACACCATCATGCCGCCCTTCGGTCGGCACAAGATCCTGACCGAGGAAGAGATCGACAAGGTGGTGGAATTCATCTATTCCCTCTGAAGGATGCCGACCAACGGCGACTGCAGACACCCATTCCCAACATGAACATCGCAGGAGAACGGAACGTGAACATCGACATCAAGCGCAGAACCCTGCTCAAGGGCTCGGTGGCCGCGGGCGTGATCGGCATGGCTGCTGGCGCCGGCCTCGTCACGCCCCGCATGGTGCTCGCCGCATGGCCCAAGTCCGCCTTCAGCGCCACCAGCGTCGACGCGGCGCTCAAGGCCCTCTTCGGCTCGTCGGACCTGACCGGTTCGGACAAGATCAAGCTCAAGGCCCCGGACATCGCGGAGAACGGTGCCGTGGTGCCGGTGACCGTCTCCGTCGAGGGTATCGACGGCGTGGAGTCGATCAGCATCCTGGCCGAGAAGAACGCCAATCCCCTGACCTCCAACTACGAGCTCGCCGACGGCACCCTTCCCTACATCGCCACCCGCATCAAGATGGGCAAGACCTCGAGCGTGATCGCGGTGGCCAAGGCCGGCGGCCGGCTCTACAGCACGGGCAAGGAGGTCAAGGTCACTATCGGTGGTTGCGGCGGCTGATCGCCCAGGCAACCGGACTGTCGAAACAGCGGATTCTTCACGAGAGGTAGAACGTCATGGCCAACACCATCAAGATGCGCGCCAGGCTCTCCGGCGGCGTCACCACCGTCAAGCTGCTGATCAGCCACCCCATGGAAACCGGTCAGCGCAAGAACAAGAAGACCGGCAAGAAGATCCCGGCCCACTACATCCAGGAAGTGGTCTGCACCCACAACGGCAAGACGGTGCTCACCGCCAACTGGGGACCGGCCATCTCCAAGAACCCTTACCTGTCGTTCAAGTTCAAGGGCGGCGCCAAGGGCGACACCGTCGGCCTGCGCTGGGTGGACAACAAGGGTCAGAGTGACTCGAAGGAAATCAAGATCGCCTGATCCGGACCCTGATCCCCAAGGAGGCATCCATGAAAAGATTCATCGGCATCGCGCTGACCGCGGCCTCGATCACTATCCTGCCCACCGCCGGCACGGCGTCCCCCGAGAGCGATCTCAAGGCGTTCCGGGCGTACTTCATGAAACGTTTCCCGAACGTGCCCTTCGACGAGTTTGCCAACGGCGTCTACGCGATCGACAAGGTGTCGCGTGAGCAGTGGAAGGAAATCGAGGAGTTCCCGCCCTACGAGATCGACATCGAAAAGGGCAAGAAGCTGTTCAACACCCCGTTCAAGAACGGCAAGACCTATGCGAGCTGCTTCCCCAACGGGGGCATCGGCATCCGCCAGAACTATCCCTACTTCGACACCACCACGGGCAAGGTCGTGACCCTGGAGTCCGCCATCAACGCGTGCCGGGTCAGGAATGGCGAGAAGCCCCTGAAATGGAAGAAGGGCAAGATCGCCCAGATCTCCGCCTACATGGCCTACACCTCGCGCGGCAAGCGGATGAACATCAAGATCCCGGACGACCCGCGCGCCCTGGCGGCCTACGAGCGTGGCAAGTTCCATTTCTACGCGAAACGCGGCCAGCTCAACATGGCCTGCGCCGACTGCCACATGTACAACGCCGGCAACCGCATCCGGGCCGACATCCTGAGCCCGGCGCTGGGACACGTGACCCACTTCCCCACCTACCGTTCCAAGTGGGGCAGCCTGGGCACCCTGCACCGTCGCTACGCCGGCTGCAACAAGCAGGTCCGGGCCAAGCCCTACAAGGCCCAGAGCGACGAGTACCGGGCGCTCGAGTACTTCGAGAGCTACATGAGCAACGGCCTGCCGGTCAACGGCCCCGGCGCACGCAAGTAGGCGAATCCCGCCGGAGAGGCCCGGCCCGGCCGGGCCTTTCTTTTTTGGCCCCATGGGGAGGGCGCGGCGGAATACGCACGCGCCGCCCCACGTCTTCCTCAGGACCCCACACGGGGGCGGAATACCGCATACCGCATCCACGGAGACGACGACTGTGAGCCTGACACGCAGAGAATTCCTACAGGTCCTGGCCGCCGCAGGCGCGGC
This sequence comes from Gammaproteobacteria bacterium, assembly GCA_003695825.1. Classification (GTDB taxonomy): domain Bacteria; phylum Pseudomonadota; class Gammaproteobacteria; order Thiohalobacterales; family Thiohalobacteraceae; genus J048. Next base: position 6,923 of record RFHK01000201.1, read on the forward strand.
CGGTTTCAGCCTGCCGGCCATCGGGGGTGGACACAGCGGGCGCGGTGGTACCCACGTGGATCCTTACGAGATCCCGCGCTTCGGTAACGTCTCCCTGCTCCACTACACCGATTGCCACGCCCAGCTCCTGCCCGTCTATTTCCGCGAGCCGCACATCAACCTGGGCGTGGGGAACATGAAGGGGCGCCCCCCTCACCTGGTGGGCCATCGCTTCCTGGAATACTACGGCATCCGGCCCGGCACCCCCGAGGCCTACGCCTTCACCTACCTCGACTTCGTGGAAGCCGCCCGCAAGTACGGCAAGGTCGGCGGTTTCGCGCACCTCGCCACCCTGGTCAAGAAGCTGCGGGAACAGCGGCCCGGGGCCTTGCTGCTCGACGGCGGGGACACCTGGCAGGGGTCGGCCACCGCGCTCTGGACCAACGCCCAGGACATGGTGGACGCCCAGAAACTGCTCGGCGTGGACGTCATGACCCCGCACTGGGAAATGACCTACGGCGCCAAGCGCGTCCGCGAGATCGTCGAGAAGGACTTCAAGGGCCGCATCGACTTCGTCGCCCAGAACATCGTCGACAACGAGTGGGAAGAGCTCGTCTTCACGCCTTACGTGATCCGCGAAATCAACGGGGTGCCGGTGGCCATCATCGGGCAGGCCTTCCCCTATACACCGATCGCCAACCCGCGCTACATGATCCCGGACTGGAGCTTCGGCATCCGCGAAGACCACATGCAGGAGATGGTCGACGAGGCGCGCGGCAAGGGGGCCCAGGTCGTCGTCGTGCTCTCCCACAACGGCATGGACGTGGACCTGAAGATGGCACGCCGCGTGACCGGCATCGACGCCATCCTGGGCGGGCATACGCACGACGCCGTACCGCGCCCGGTCCTGGTGAAGAACGCCGGCGGCAAGACCATCGTGACCAACGCCGGTTCCAACGGCAAGTTCCTCTCCGTGCTCGACCTGGACGTCAAGAACGGCCGGGTGCGCGACTTCCGCTACCACCTGCTGCCGGTGTTCTCCAACCTGCTCGAGCCCGACCCGGAGATGGCCGCCCACATCGAGAAGGTGCGTGCCCCCTACAAGGATCGGCTGGAAGAGAAGCTGGCCGTCACCGACACCCTCCTCTACCGGCGCGGCAACTTCAACGGCACCTTCGACCAGATCATCTGCGAGGCCCTGATGGACGAGCTCGGCGCCGAGATCGCCTTCTCGCCAGGCTTCCGCTGGGGCACCACCCTGCTGCCCGGGGACACCATCACCTTCGAGGACGTGATGACCCAGACGGCCATCACCTACCCCTCGACCACGGTCAACAACCTCACCGGTGCACGCATCAAGGAGATCCTCGAGGACGTGGCCGACAACCTGTTCAACAAGGACCCCTACTACCAGCAGGGCGGCGACATGGTGCGTGTCGGTGGCCTGACCTACACCATGGACCCGACCGCCGACATCGGGCACCGCATCCGGGACATGGAGCTCGACGGCAAGCCCATCCGCCCCGACAAGACCTACGTGGTCGCCGGCTGGGCGAACGTCCATACCCCGCTCGACACGCGCCCGGTCTGGGACGTGGTGGCCTCCTGGCTGCGTGAACAGAAGGTGGTCTCGGTCGAGAAGGTCAACACGCCCCGGCTGGTGAACGTCCGCGGCAATCCCGGCATCGAGTCTCCGTCGCCCGCATAGCGTACCGAGGGCTTCGAGGCAGGACGGGCCTGCAGCCGGGCGCGTGGTGCGATCAAGCACACTCGGCCACGGCCAGCTCGGCGTTCGTCCAGCCCCCGGGATGGGCACGGGCCCAGGCCACCTTGCGCTCGATGGCATCGAGCAGGGCGGCGGTGAAGTCGACCCCCTCGAAGTGCTCCGCGGCCGGCAGGCCGCCCGGCGTCTGGACGTTGATCTCCATGACGCGGTCCCCCACCACGTCCAGCCCCGCGAAGAAGATCCCGTCCCGGCGCAGGCGTTCCCCGGTGGCCTCGGCCACCGCCAGGAGCGCCTCGGTCACCTCCGCCTTCACTGCGATCGCCCCGGCGGTGAGGTTGCTGCGAATGTCGGCATCGCCCACCCGCCGCTGCCGGTGCACCGCCGCCAGCCGCCCCCGGACCACGAAGGGACGGCCATTGAGCATGAAGACGCGCGTATCGCCGTGGACGGCGTCCCGCAGGTATTCCTGGACGATGAAATAGTGGTCGCGCGAGACGGCCTCGAGCATCTGGTTGACGTTGGGCGTATCGTGCGGCCGCACCACGAAGACGTTGCGGCCCCCCGAACCCGCCAGCGGCTTGATGACCGCATAGCCTCCCTGCTCGGCGATGAAATCGCGTGCCTCGTCGAAGTCCCGCGTCACCAGGGTCCGGGGCCGGATGGACTCCGGGAAGTGTTCCAGGTAGAGCTTGGTCAGTCCCAGGTCCAGCCCGTCCGGGTCGTTGAGCACCAGCACCCCGGCACGACGCACCAGCCGGGAGAAGTGGATGGCCGCCATGCGCGCCCAGGGCCGCCGGTGGATCTCGGCGCTGGGATCGCTGCGCGGCAGCAGCACGTCGAGGGTGTGCAGGTCGATCTCCACCCGCTTCTCGAGGGACTGCATCTCGGCCAGGAAAAGCCGCGTGCTGCGACGCCGCCGGGGCGGCACCGGCCAGGCATGGGCATAGACATGGTCGTCCGGGCGCAGGGCGAAGGCATCCAGGTCGATGTAGAACACCTCGTGCCCGCGCCGTGCGGCCAGCATGGCCAGCCGGGTGGTGGTATAGCCGGCCTTCTCGGTGCGGAGCGCGTTCACGATGATGCCGATGCGCATGCCGCCACCTCCTGCGCCAGGGCCAGTACGCCCATGCCGGCGCGCAGCCGGGCGAACCGTGCCCGGGCCTCGTCCGCCTCCAGGAAGGCCGGCATCAGCCGCGGGGGGTGCAACTGGTCGCGCCAGCGTAACTCCTCCACCAGCGGGAGAAAACGGAACGCCACCTTGCCGACGTAGAGCGTCTCCAGGGCCTGCCCTTCCGCCAGGTGCCGCAACACGCCGACGAGACCGCGCAGGTAGATGGCGTCCTTGACATACCCCCCGCCGCGAACCACCCGCAACGCGATCATGAAGGCCGCATGCCGCCCGAATCCCTGCTCCCGGTGCAACAGCCGGAAGAGTTCCACGAAGTCCGCCCCGGCACACAAGGCGTGCACGGCCAGTACCCGGGCCGCCAACTGGCGCAGCCGGCCGGCGTCGAGCTGGCCGGTGAGGTACTCCGCCAGTACCGCCAGCCCCTCCTGCAGGGACTCGTAGCCGGCCAGGCCCTCGCGCATCAGTCGCAACGGTTGGCGGGCCCCATTGTGCCAGGTCAGGGCATGGGTGCCGATCTCGTGCGCCAGCGCTGCCTCGACGCGCTGCCGGGAGACCCGCGCCCCGGCCCCGATGAGCAAGTCGCCGTGGGAGACCAGGATGCCGGCGACGTCTTCCCGCACCTGGACCCGGCAGGTGAAGTCGGGATCACGTGCCCGGTAGCGCGCCACCTCGGCCTCGGCACGGGCGGCCAGCCCACGGGCATCGAGCAGGTGTCCGTGTTCCTCCGGCGGCTCCTCGACGGGCACCTGCTCGAGCAGGGACCGGGCCAGCCGGAGCAGGTCCGCATCCACGTCGCCGTAGAGCTGGCGGCTGCCGAGCAGGAAACGCGGCGTATTGCGGTCGCTGAGCAGGGTGATCTGGCGGTCGAGCTCGTCCCGACGCAGGGCGAAGAGCTCGTAGAGTGCGGGATCCTCCAGCTGCTCCAGCGGCAGCGCGAAGAGGCGGCGCTTGAGCAGGTCGGGATCGACCGTGCGGGGGCGGTAGAGCAGCTCGGGCATGCGCGCGAAGCCGGAGGCCCGGAAGGCCTCCCAGGCGGCCTCGGTATTGACCGGCGTGACGTGCAGGAGCAGGTCGAACCCGGCCCCGAGATCGGACAGGGCCTGGTCGATCTCGAAGGCCACCGGCGGAATGCGCTGCGGCCCGAGCTCGTGGTAGTGCGCCGGGCGATGGGTGGTGCAGGCATGGGCGAAGGCATGGAAGCTGCGCCGCAGGGCGAGATCGAGGCGGCGCCGGAAGGTGCGGTGGGCGAAGACGTGGACCTCCCCGCTGTCCGGGTCGCGGTAGACGGGATCCACCGCCAGCCCCAGGTACAACCCGCCGTGACGCGCCACCCTCGCCGGGGCGAGCAGGGGCGGCAATCCGGGTGGTGCCGGGGAGCCCCCGTAGCATAACCGGACTTCCGGTTCCCGACCCCGCAGGCGCACCTTGAGCAAAGCCTCCTCCATGGCCTCGAGGAAGGCGCCCGGCACCTGCCGCTCCGGGGCATGGATCTCGAACGCCGGGCGGCGCACCCGGGCCGCACCGATCGGCTCGGCCCAGAGTTCGAGCAACAGCCAGCCGCCGAAACGGGCCTGCAGCGCCTCGCCGAGCGTCTCGAGCAGCCCGGAGACGTCCGCCTCGGCCGGGATCACCAGCCAGGCCGCCTGGCTGCTGACCAGGGCCCGGCGATCGGCCTCGGGGGCCTTGCCCCGCCACCGATAGACGCAGAGGAAGGGTACGGGCCGATCCAGGTGCAGGCGCCCGCCCACCTCCAGCGGCAGGTCGACGCTCTGCCCCTCATCGAGGGGTCTCAGGATTTCCGGGGACATGGTGCCGTCCTCCTCGCCGGCACCCCGGCAGGCCGGGGAGCACTTCCAGCAGCCCGGGGAGGGTCGACTCCAGGGCCGCGCGCAGCGCCTCGAGTTGCTCGACGTCGGCCACCCCCGTCCACTCGTCCATGAAGATCTTCTTGAATTCCACGGCCAGCACGCAAGCCGTGTGCGGAAAGCGGCGATGGATCCACCGGGCCAGCTGCCGCCCCCGGAACTTGACGTTCTCGCGCACGTCCAGGCGGCGCCCGAAGTAATTCCAGGCACGCAGGTCCCGCAGGAAACGCTCGACCACGGGACCGCAGCGCGCGCGGTCCATCGAACCCGTGCCGACGTTCACGTCCGGATGCAGGCGCGGGTCGTCCGGCGGCGCATGGGGACCGCGCCTGCGGTGATTGTAACTGTGGATGTCGAAGACCACGAAACAACCATGGTGCCGCTCGATGCGGCGGAGCACCCGTTCCAGCTCGGCATAGAAGCGGTCGTACTCCTCCAGCGAGCGCTGGATCTCCATCTCGGGCAGGGGACGCTTCCACAGGTGCAGGCCCCAGGCCATCTCGGGGCGAGTGTAGACCGCCTCCTCGCGGGGGCGGTTGAGGTCGACCTCGAAGCGTGAACGGCGAGCGACGATCCAGGAAGGGACCACCTTGACCAGGTAGTCCGTGTACGGGTCCTCCTCCCGCGCCCGGGTCGCCTCGTCGAGCGCCAGGAACGGCAGCAGCTCGCGGCGCACTGCATGGCCGGCATGGATGGCCGTGGCCACCAACGGCCCCTCGCCGATCTCTTCCACCAGCAGATCGTCTTCCTGGTGCATGCCGTGCCTCTCAAGCCGGGGTCCCCGCCCGGAGGGACGAATGCCGCTCCCCGCCGTGCCCGCCGGGGGCCGCCAGCAGGGCCTGGAGGTAGGCGAACACGCAGTCGCGCGCCCCGCGGTTGGCGGCCACCATGGCCGCTGCCCGTTCGCCGCGGCGGGCCCGCTCCGCCGGGTCCGCGAACAGCCCGATCACCGCGTGTGCCAGCGAGCCGGCGTCGGTGACCTCCTGGCCCGCCCCGGCCGCGGCGAGCAGCCGGCGCACGTGCTCGGCATTCTCCATGTGCGGGCCGTGCAGGATGGGGATGCCGAGCGCAGCGGCCTCCAGCGGATTGTGCCCCCCGGCCGGTACCAGGCTGCCACCGAGGAAGGCCACGTCCGCCGTGCCGTAGAGCAACTGCAATTCTCCCATGGTGTCGGCCAGGTAGACGGCGGTCTCCGGCGTCACCGCCTCCCCGGAGGTACGGCGCACGTACGTCCAGCCCGCCTGGCGCACCCGCTCGGCCACCTCGTCGAAGCGCTCCGGGTGACGGGGCACGAGCACCAGCAAGGCGCGCGGGAAGCGTTCCCGGATCGCACGGTGGGCCTCCAGGACGATGGCCTCCTCGCCGGCGTGGGTGCTGGCGGCGAGCAACACCGGGCGCCCGGGCCCCCACTGGGCGCGAATCGCCTCGGCCTGCTCGCGCAGGCTCGCGGGCACCTCCAGGTCGAACTTGGTGTTCCCGCACACCCGCACCTTCTCCGGGGCTGCACCCAGGTGCAGGAAGCGCTCCCGGTCTTCCGCCGTCTGCACGGCGATGCCGGCGGCATCGTCCAGCATCTCGGCGGCCAGGCGGCGAAACCAGCGGCGGTAACGCCGCCAGGAGCGCTGCGAGAGCCGGGCGTTGGCCAGCAGAAGGGGAATGCCGCGCTCCCGGCAGGCCCGGAACAGGTTGGGCCAGAGCTCGGTCTCCATGACCAGCGCCAGCCGCGGCCGCACCTCGTCGAGAAACCGCGCCACGGCGAAGGGCAGGTCGTAGGGCAGGTAGCGATGGACGAGCGTGTCCCCGAAGAGGCGCTGTACCTGCTCGGCGCCCGTGGGCGTGGTGGTGGTGACCAGCACGGGCAGCCCGGGATGCTCGCGGCGCAGGCGCTCGATCAGCGGGCGCGCCGCCTGCACCTCGCCCACCGAGACGGCGTGCACCCAGAGCGGCGCCTCGTCCTGCAGGCGCGGCCCCCGGCCGAAGCGCTCGCGGATCCGGCGGCGGTAGGCGGGCAGGCGCCGGCTGCGCCACAACAGGCGCAGCACCACGGCGGGCGCCAGCAGGAACAGCGTGCCGTTGTAGAGCGCACGAAGCATGTCTCCTCAGTCGGCCCCGCCGTTGTTGAGCCAGTCCAGGTAGCGGGAGACCCCCTCCTCCACCGTCAGGAAAGGGCGGTCGTAGCCGACCCGCCGCAGGGCACTGATGTCGGCCTGGGTGTAGCTCTGGTAGCGCCCGCGCAGCGACTCGGGGAAGGGGATGTACTCGATGCGTCCCCGGCCGTGCCAGGAGATCACGGCCCGGGCCACGTCGTTGAAGGTCTGGCTGCGCCCCGTCCCCACGTTGAAGATCCCGGAGTGCTCGGGATGCCGCCAGAACCACAGGTTCACGTCCACCGCGTCCCCGACATAGATGAAATCGCGCCGCTGTTCCCCGTCGGCATAGCCGTCCGTACCCTCGAACAGGCGCACCGCATCGCCCTCGAGCAGCTGCCGGTTGCAGTGCCAGGCCACGCTCGCCATGCGCCCCTTGTGCGATTCGCGCGGGCCGTAGACGTTGAAATAGCGGAACCCAACGACCTGGCTCTCGGCCCGCGGCAACACCCGCCGCACGTACTGGTCGAACAGGAACTTGGAATAGCCGTAGACGTTCAGGGGCGACTCGAACTCGCGCGCCTCGCGAAACACCCGGCCGGCACCGTAGACGGCGGCCGAGGAGGCGTAGAGGAAGGCGATGCCATGGCGCAGGCAATACTGCAACAGCTCCCGGGAATACGCGTAGTTGTTGCGCATCATGTAGCGGCCGTCCCACTCGGTCGTGTCCGAGCAGGCGCCCTCGTGGAAGACGGCCTCCACCGGCGCGCCGAAGCCTCGGTCTTCACGCACGGCCTCGAGAAACGCCTCCTTGTCCAGGTAGTCGGCGATCTCGCAATCGACGAGGTTGCGAAACTTGACCCCCTCGGTGAGATCGTCCACGACCAGGATGTCGTCCCGTCCGGCCTCGTTGAGCGCCTTGACGAGGTTCGAACCGATGAAGCCGGCACCGCCGGTCACGATGATCATGCCTGTTTCACTCCTGTAACCCTCTCCGCATCACCCGCCTCCGGGCGAATCCGGGCCAAAAAGGGAAAAGGCCCCTCAGACCACGAAAGGGGAAGTGAAGCATGAAGCCGGAAGCGGGAAGACAGAAGGGCCGAAACGCTCCCAGCTCCTATCTCCCAGCTCCTAGCTCCTATCTCCCAGCTCCCACTCATGCACCGGCCGGCCGCTGGCCTGCCAGGCGCGCATCGCCCGCACCAGTCCCGGCCAGTCGCGGCCATGCCGTTCCACCCAGTCCCTTTGCCAGGCGGTGCCGTTGAGATGGCGCGCCACCCGCTGCCGAACCACGCCCAGGTACTTCTCCCGGTCGGCGCGCGCGATGCCCAGACGGGCCAATCCCCGGGACGCGGCCCCGAGCAGGCGCTCGAGCAGCAACCGGCGCACGTTGATCACCTCGCCGTCCCACCATTGTATCCGGGCATCCAGCCCCTGGCGCGCGCAGGCATAGAAGTTGTCCCGCGCCGCGCTGAACGGGAGGCGCGCCTCGGGCTCGGGGACCTCGTCCAGGAAACACCGTACCAGCCCCACGTAGCAGGCGAGATTGGCCACGCAGTCCACCAGCGAGGGCCCGGCCGGCACGACCCGGTGCTCGATGCGCAGGTGCGGCCGGCCGTCGGCATCGAACCCGATCAGCGGGCGGTTCCAGCGCCAGATGGTACCGTTGTGCAGGCGCAGGTGCGGCAGGTCACCGGTGTCGGAGAATCGCATCGGCAGCAGGGGCGGGAAGTGCTCGAGGTTCTCGCGAAAGCACTCGAAGAGCGACTCGCGCACGTAGCCGCTGCCGAACCCGACCCGGCGCAACGGCCCGTGCGAGGCGCCGCCGAAGCCGCCCACCTCCACCGCCTGCTCGAACAGGGGGATCCGGGTCTCGTCCCACAGGTCGTGGCCGAACAGGAAGGGGGCATTGGCGGCGAGCGCCACCATGGGGGCCGAGAGGATCTGGCTCAGGTTGTAGGTGCGCACGGCCTCGGCAGGCGCCACCTTCAGGTGGATCTGGAAGGAGGTGGCGGCCGCCTCGAGCATCACGTCGGCGTGTTCCAGGTGCAAGGGCTCACGCCCGGGGATGTCGAGCCGCAGCGGCGCCCCCTGGCGCTGGCGCAACACCTGCTCGTTGAGCGCCCGGTAGCGGCGCAACGGGGACATGTTCTCGAGGCAGAGGTCCTCCGGGCGCACCGTGGGCAGGATCCCGGCCAGGCAGAGGGCGAGGCCCATCGTGCCGGCGACCTGCTGGCAACGCGCCCAGGTGGCGGCCAGCCCGGCCTCGAGGCGCGAGAAGGCATCCCCTTCCAGGCGCTGGGGGCGGCCGTTCAGTTCCACGTTGAAGCGGGACAGCTCCGGTACGACCATGGGGTCGTCCACGGCCTCGAGAAAGGCCTCGTTGGCCGGCGCCGGACGCCCGCGGGCATCGATCAGCCAGGCCTCGAGCTCGAAGCCGACCATGTTGCCCTCCGGCGCGAAACGTCCCTCGCGGAACCAGGTCTCCAGGCGCGCGGTCTCCTCGGCGAGCCGTGCCGAGAAACGGGCGAAGTCCTCGCGCGAGAAATGCGCGTGCGCTATCTCCTGGCCCATGCACCCTCCCGCAGGTACCGGTCGAGCGCCGCGAGCCGCTCGGGCGTGCCCACGTCGCTCCAGTGGCCTCGATGGTGCTCGCCCGTGACCCGCCCTGCGGCCATGGCCCGGCGCAGCAGGGGGGCGAGCGGAAAGCGGCCCGTAGGCGCTTCCTCGAACAGCTCGGGCCGGTAGACCCCGATGCCGGCGAAACACAGGCGCGGTGTGCCCGAGACCAGGACGCGCCCGTCACGCAGCACGAAATCGCCCTCCGGGTGGTGCGGCGGGTTGTCCACCAGCACGAGGTGGGCCAGTGCGTCGGGGTCGGCGGGCAGACGGCGGTAGTCGTAGTCCGTCCAGACGTCGCCGTTGACCACCACGAAGGGACCCGGGCCCAGCCAGGGCAGCGCCCGGCGGATCCCGCCCCCGGTCTCGAGCGCCCCGGGCGGTTCGGGGCTGTAGGTGATGTGCACGCCCAGCGACCGCCCGTCGCCGAGCGCTTCGCGGATGCGTTCGCCCAGGTGCCCCAGGTTGATCACCAGCTCGGTGATCCCGGCCCGGCGCAGGGCCTCGATCTGCCACACGATCAGGGGCCGTCCGCCCGCCTCGAGCAAGGGCTTGGGCGTCGTATCGGTCAGCGGCCGCATGCGTTCGCCGCGCCCGGCCGCCAGGATCATGGCCTTCATGCCGTATCCGCTCGTGCCTCCAGGCGCGGGAGCACCTCCTCCGCCACGAACCGGCCGAAGGGGGCGAGCTCGGGGTGACGGCGGCAGACCGCGACCACGTAGCCCAGGGTGCGGGGAACGTCGGCCAGGTAGCCGGGCTTGCCATCCCGGTGCCACAGGCGCGCGAAGATGCCGGCCGCCTTCAGGTGACGCTGCACCCCCATCCAGTCGAACCAGCGCAGGAAGGTATCCTCGTCCACCGCCTTGGCGCGCAGCACGCCGGTCTGCTCGGCCAGCTGGAGGTAGCCCAGGGCCCAGTCCCGCACCCGGTCCTCGGGCCAGGCGACGTAGCAGTCGCGCAGCAAGGAGACGAGGTCGTAGGTCACGGGCCCCGCCACGGCGTCCTGGAAATCGAGGATGCCGGGATTGTGGGCGGGCACCACCATCAGGTTGCGGGAGTGGTAGTCACGGTGCACGAAGACGCGCGGCTGCGCGAGGGCGGCTTCCACCAGGCGGGCACGCGTGCGCTCGAGCAGGTCGTGCTGCGCCGGGGTGAGGGTCATGCCCAGGTGGCGGGTCAACAGCCACTCCGGGAACAGCGACATCTCCGCCTGCAGCCGGGTCGCATCGTAGGGCGGCAGGCCCTCGGTGTCGGCCAGGCACTGGATCGCCGCCAGGGCGCCCAGGGCATCCCCGTAGAGGCGTTCCACCCTGTCCTCGTCGAGCGCCTCCAGGTAGCAGGTGGCCCCCAGGTCTTCGAGCAGCACGAACCCCGCCTCGGGGGCACTGGCGTAGACCTCCGGCACGTGGACCCCGACGGCGGCGAGGCGGGCGGCGATGTCCAGGAAGGGACCCAGGGGCTCCTTGTCCGGCGGGGCGTCCATGAGGATGCGGCTTTCGCCGGAGGCGAGGTGCACCCGGAAATAGCGCCGGAAGCTGGCATCCTCCGAGGCCGGGGTCATGGCCTCGACGGCCAGTCCCAGGGTCTCCAGCCAGGCCCGGGCGGACTGCAGGCGTGTGTCGGTCATGGCGTCCACCGGCTCCATGTCGGGGTCATGATACCGGATTCGAGGCCGCGTGCGGGGCGCGGCCCAGGCGCGTGCGCAGGTCGTCGGCGATCAGGTAGAAACAGGGCACCAGCACCAGGATGAGCAGGGTCGCCGTCACCAGCCCGAAGCCGAGGCTGACGGCCATGGGCGAGAGAAAGGCCGTCTGGCCGGTGGCGAAGAAGATCAGCGGGGAGACCCCGAGAAAGGTGGTGAGCGTGGTCAGCAGGATGGGCCGGATGCGCACCCGCCCGGCCTCGCGCACCGCCTGGAAGCGGTCGAGACCGGCCGCACGCAGGCGCCGGATGAAATCCACCAGGATCAGCGAATCGTTCACCACGATCCCGGTCAACGCCAGGAAGCCGATCACGGACAGGAATTGCAGGTGCATGCCGAAGAGGGCGTGCCCGAGGATCACGCCGATCATCCCGAAGGGGATGGCCAGCATCACCACGAAGGGATCGAGCAGGGAACCGAAGAGCGCGGCGAGCAGGAAGAAGATCAGTGCCAACGCGAGCACCATCGCCCGCCGGGCATCGGCCAGGGACTCGGAGGCCTCTTTCTTCTCCCCGAGGAACTCGATGTGGTAGGTGCCATGGGGGTCGGCCAGCCGCGGGAAGTGCGCGCGGACGCGCGCGATCACCTCGTCCGGCGTGACGAGCTCGCTGTCCACGTCCGCCGTCACGGTCGCGAGCCGCGCACCGTTGCGGCGGCGGATGGCATCGAGCCCCCGGGCGATCTCGATCTCGGCCACGTCCCCGAGATACAGGGTGCGGCCGTCGTCCAGCACCAGGGGCAGGTCGGCCAGGTCGGCGTCCGCGCGGGTGGCGGCATCGAAGCGCAACCGGACCGGCAGCCGTTCCTGGCCACGCCCGACCTCCACCACCTTCAGGCCGAGGAAACCGGTGCGCACCGCCCGCGCCACCTGTTCCTGGGTGATCCCCAACGCCCGGCCGCGCGCCTTGATCCGGTAGCGGTACTCCAGCTTGCCCGTGTCGAGGTCCTGGCGCACGTCATGGACCCCGGGGATCCGGGCCAGGAAGTCCCGGACGGCCTCGGCCCGGCGGCGGATGCCCGCGATCTCCGGCCCCACTACGCCGACCTCGATGTCCGGCCCGGCCGGGCCGCCCTGGGGCCGCAGGATGGACAGGCGCATCACCCCGGGGACCTGCTGCAGCCGCGCGCGCAGCGCGTCGATGATCGCGGCGGTCGTCCGCTCCCGGGTCCCCCGGGTGTCGAAACGCAGGTTCACCAGGGGGGTGACGAAGCGCTCGATGAACCCCCGCGGCCGGGGCTTCTTCAGGTCGACGATGAACTGCAGGTAGCGGCTGCCCAAGATCGAGCGGTTGAAGTCGATGAAGGTCACGCCGATGTTGGTCAGCAGGGTGTCGAGCTCGTCCCGCGTGAGGGTGGCGAAGACCACCTGTTCCATGGCCGAGGCGAGCCGCTCGGTGTCCTGCAGGCTGTAGGTCTCGGGCGCCTCGACGTTGACGAAGAACTGGCCGATGTCGACGTGCCCGAACTGCTCGTAGGGCAGCCGGGTGGCGGCCCAGGCCAGGGCCAGGGCCAGGACCAGCAGGAAGAGCACGGCGATGTAGTAGCGGTGCCGCAGCGCGCGGTCGAGCAGCGCGAGGTAGGACTCCAGCCAGCGCCGCCAGTCGGGTGCGAAGCGCCGGCGGCGCGGCGGCGAGAGGCGCAGCAGATCGTTGGCATGCGAGGGCAAGACCACGAACGCCTCCGCCAGGGAACCCAGGAGGGCCGCGGAGACCACCACGGGGATCACCCGGATGAAGGCGCCGATCACGCCACCGATGGCGAACATCGGCAGGAAGGCGGCGATGGTGGTGAGCGTGGAGACCACCACCGGCCAGAAGACCTCGCGGGCGCCCGCCTCCGCGGCCACGCGGGGGGCCGCACCGTTCTCCATGTGCCGGTAGATGTTCTCGTTGACGATGATGGCATCGTCCACCACCAGCCCGAGCGCGATCAGGAAGGCGAACAGGGACACCATGTTGATGGTGTAGCCCAGGGCATGGAGGGTGGCGGCGGCAACGAGGAAGGCCACGGGGATGCCCATGGCGGTGACCAGGGCGATGCGGAAGTTGAGCGTCAGGTAGAGGGCGGCGAGCAGCAGCACCAGCCCCACGACCCCCGAGGACTTGACGGTCTCCAGGCGGCGCTTGACGTAGACCGAGAGGTCGCTGAACAGCCCCACGTGGACCGCCGGCGGCAGCGACGCCCGCAGGGTGCGGACCAGCCCGCGCACCGCCGCCGAGACCGCCAGGGTCGAGGCCGTGGCCGTCTTGGTCACGGTGAGGTTCACCGAGGGCTTGCCGTTGAAGTGGCCCAGGGTGCGCGGCGGCTCCAGTGCGAGGCGCACCCGCGCGAGGTCGCCGATGCGCAGCTCGCCCCCGTGGCCGTCGTCGCGTACCGGCAGCGCCTCGATGGCCTCCACCGTGGGCGGCGCGCCCCGCCCCCGCAGCAGGATGTCCCCCTCGGGGGCCTCGACCGTGCCCCCGGGCAGGTCGGGCAGGGCGGCGCGCAGGGCCGCGGCGAGCCGGGAGAGGGGCACACCGTGGAAGGCGAGGCGGCGGGGGTCGGCCTCCACGTGGAGCTCCCACTTGCGGTCGCCCGCCACGCCCACGGACGCCACCCCTGGCAGCGCCAGCAGGCGGCGCTTGACCTCGCGCGCCAGGGCGAACAGCGTGCCCCGGTCGACGTCGCCGTAGAGGCTCAGGCTGATGACCGGGAACCGCGTCTCCAGGCGCACCATCTCGGGATCCTCGGCTTCCTCCGGGAGGTCGTCGATACGATCGAGGGCGTTCTGGGCCTTGCGCAGGAAATCCTCCACGTCGGTGCCCGGCTTGAGGCGGACCTGCACCTGGGAGCGCCCCTCGTAGCTGACCGAGGTGATCGCATCGACGCCCGCCAGGCCGTCGAAGGCCTCCTCGATCGGCTGGGTGACCTGCCGCTCCACCTCCGCCGGCGTCGCCCCCGGGAAATCGGTGGTGATGCGAACCACGTCCTTCTCGACCACGGGGAACATCTCCTCCGGCATGGCGCGCCAGCCCAGCACGCCGGCCACGGCCACCAGGAGCAGCAGCAGGTTGGTGACCAGGGGGCGGTCGATGAAGAAACGGATGAAGTTCATCGCGGCGCCACCTCGACCCGCTGCCCGTCGCCCAGCGCGGCCACGTCACGCGCCACGACCTGCATCCCGGCCCGCAGCCCGGTGCGGATCACCTGCCAGCGTCCCACGCGCGGCCCGGTCCCGACCCGCACCCGCTCGAGCCGTCCCCGGCGGATGCGGAAGACCCAGCTGCCCCCCTCGTCCCGCAACAGGGCGGTGACCGGCACGGCGAGCACCTGCTGCAGGGTCGGCAGGGGCAGGGTGACCTCCACCCAGGCGCCCACGCGCCCCGCCCCCTCCGGCAGCCGCACCACCACCTCGCGGGTCCAGGTCCGGGGATCGGGCACGGCCTGGATGGCGACGACCTGCGCGGCGAGCCGCGTGCCCTCGTGGTAAACCGAGACCGTCTCGCCCACCGCCAGCCGGGCGGCGACGTTGCTGCGCGCCTGGAGGTGGACCTCCAGGCGGCGGTCGTCGGCCACGTCCACGGCCACGCCGCCCGCCCGGGCCAGGTCGCCCACCTCCAGGTGCACCCGGTCCACCACCCCGTCGAAGGGCATGCGCAGGCGCGTGTGTTCCAGGGCCAGGCGGGCCTGGTCCACGGCCGCCTGGCGCAATGCCAGCCGGGCATCCCCGGAGGCCACGGCGGCCTCCAGGGTGGCCACCTGGTCGCGCAGCTCGGCGAGGCGCATGCGGGCCGCCTCGCGCTGGGTGGCCGAGACCAGGGAATCGCCGCTGAGCGCCGCCTGCCGCCGGACTTCCTTCTCCTGCAGCCGGACCCGCTCACGGGCCAGGGCGAGCCGCGCCCGGTCGCGGCGCACGGCCGCCCGCTCCAGGGCCAGTTGCGCCTGGGCCTCGGCCAGGGCAGCCCGGGCCGCTCGGTCGTCGAGGGCGAGCAGCACTGCGCCCCGGGCAAGACGCGCGCCGGGTGCGACCGCCCGGCGCACCACCCGCCCGGTCGTCTCGAAGGCGAGGTGGGCCTGCCGCCAGGGCACCAGGCGCCCGCCCAGGCGCGCCACGGGCTGGAGGTCCCGCGTGACCACCGTGAAGGCATGCACCCGGGCCGGGGGCGGCGCGACCTGCACCTGGCGGGGCCGGGGACGGGTCTGGACCACCAGCACCACCAGGGCGGCGAGCGCCCCCAGCAAGGCCAAGGCCAACACGCGCCTGGAACGGGTTACCACTGCCGGCATCTCGCCCACCAAGGAAGCACCAAGGGCGCATCATACCGCAGCGCCGATTGAAGAAACCCCACCGATGTGCGATTTTACGCACCCTGTCGAGACCGGGAGCCTGCGATTCCGTGCCTGCCTTGCGCATCCTCCGCTGCAGCGTCTGGCTGTGGCTGGCGCTGGCCTCCGTCGGCCAGGGCGCCGACTGGACGTGCCGGCACGTCCACGGGCAATGGCATTGCCTGGCCCCCGCCAACGCCCGGGTGGACGGGCTGATGGGGAGGCGCCCGCCGGTCACCGCAGCGCGCGGCGCAGCCGGGACCACGACGGGCCGGGGGCACCCGCCCGACCGCATCCTGCTCGCCGCGGCCGACCCCTGGACTCCCGGTGCAGGCCCACCTGCGCCTTCACGCACCCTGCGCCCCATGGCAGCGCACCCGCCGCGCTGCCCGCACCCGGC